>NZ_CP009621.1:997500-1297500 GCF_000973725.1 Pontibacter korlensis
GGCCGCCTCCTTCTTGAAGCGGGGTGCAAAGGTAAGAAGCTTTTCCTTCCTTGCAAGCACCTGGCGAAAACTTTTTTCTCAGCCCTTTCCACTGAACCGCCCCCTGCCGGAACGGGATGCAAAAGTACGAAGATTCCCCTGCCCCGCAAGCCCTGCCGCAAGAAAAAGACACTCCGGCAGCGGAAGCGCCTGAAAGTGAGAGGGAAAAGTTTTCAGTTTTACTTCTTCCCTAGTTTACCTTGCTGGCAAACCTCTTTTCGGACGCTTAGAAATAACAAAGAGGGGGCAAGATAAAGTTCATCTTGCCCCCTCTTTTTGTAGGAATTTCTTTTGCCTTATGCGTTTTTAGGCTTCTTATATAGCGGCACTGTGCTACACGGCTCTCCGTACATGACACTAGATGCCACCGGCACCAGCTTTCGCATCGCCTCTACATAAGCATATGTGGGTACTGGTACACTTCCGCAACCTTTTACTACAACCTTTGCATCCCGATACTCTTCCATATCGATTTTAGCGATTGCCTCTTGAAATAAAGCTTGCTCCAATGCCTCTAAATCACCAAACACATAGTAATTGGCATAGTTCTGCAGCTTTGAGGCCAACAGCATGTAGGCCCATGTTGGCACAATAGCATCTACTGAACAAGTGATGGCTACATTCTTACCTTCATACTGCGACCAATCATGCTCTTTTACAAAAGCACGGAAATCTTTCTCTCGCAGGATCAGCCCTTGAAAGAGGTTGTCTTTTATATCATATACAACACGCTCGCCTGGATGCAACAGCTCCTCCAAGTTAAGTGTTACCAGCGCACTTTGCGCCACTCGATTAATTATCTCTTCTGACATGGTTAATTCTCCTTTTACTTGGCTCCTTTACTCGGACTTGTAATATAAACATCCTTCAGGTAGAAGGGTTCATAGTATGCTACGTCTTCGAAAGCCTTTTGCTCATACTTTGGTAAAGCCAGCGCACCTATGGTTTTAGCTGTCGGCACCACATTGTCTACAAACAAAGCATTGGCTTCAGTGTTCATCAACTCTTTCAATTTAGCAGCGCCACTACCAAAGAAGATTATCGGCCGTTCTTTTAAATGTTCTTCAAACGCATGCTCATCTAGCACAAGAGGCGCAATTGGCTCCACCTCCTCCAGTTCATGTGTCAATAGACAGGTATAAACTTCCATTCGGCGGGCATCTAACATAGGGCAGTACAGATACCGCTCCGGGTTAGGCGTCATATTTATTACCTGCGCAGCTAGCCCGTACAAGGTAGACACTTCTAATAATGGTATATCCAACGAGTAGCACAACCCCTTAGCTGTAGACGTGCCAATGCGCAAGCCTGTATAAGAACCAGGCCCTCCTGATACCACTACCGCACTTAAATTCTGCAAGCTAGCACCACAATTTTCTACTAACTGCGACACCATTACAGTTATGTGTGAGGAGTGCGATTTCTCTATCTGCAGCTCAGATGCCCCCAGCAGTTGCTGATCTTTATAGAGTGCGATAGAACAGACGGTTGTGGAAGTTTCCAGTGCTAGCAACAGCGGCATGAGCAAATTTGATTATGGGTTATAGTTGGATGCAAAATTACGCCAAGCTGGCGAAGCCTCCAAAATTAGGACCGGCTAAAGCAAAAGAGGGAAGCACTGTCGCACCTCCCTCCCCTGCTTGTGTGTTTTATATCTTAGTTGGCCTTCAAGTATGATTTATACTTAGCCGGATCGTTAAGCACCTGAACGGCTGCTATAATATCCGGATCATCATCAAAAGAAGACTCTATATATCCTTTTTGCAGATAGTAACGAGAAGCAATCTCAGCCTCCAGCATTTCCTGTATCTCCGAGCGGAATCGGATCAAGTCGTTTGCTTTATTATGAGATACTTTCTTTTTGATAGCCTCCAACTCAGCCTTGATATCATCGAAATGTTTACCTTCTTTGGCTTTAGCTGCTACATCACTCAACTCACTCTCAATGGCTGTTGAATAAGAGAGGTCCTTATTTTCCAGATAAGCGATAAACTTCTTATACTCCGCATCTGTAAGCTTAAATTCTTTTGCTGATGGGATTGTCGGGTGCTCTAGCTTATACTTGTTAGCATAGTCGAAGAAGTAGCCTTTACCTGCAATAGTTCTGGTGATCTCAGAGAAAGAAGGCTGCTCTACCTCTACGTCAGGGCTTACACCGCCTCCGTCATATACTACTCTACCTGCTGCTGTTTTAAAAGCCATGCGAAGTGAGTCTGGGATAGTGGCTACACTGCCGTCTTCGTTACGATGCGCATAGTCTATAGCCTGAATGCAGCGACCACTTGGAATATAATATTTAGCTGTGGTTACTTTAAGTTGAGAGTTATAAGAAAGCGGGCGTGTTACCTGTACCAGTCCTTTACCGAAAGTACGCTCTCCTACCAATACAGCTCGGTCATAATCCTGCATTACGCCAGCCACAATTTCTGAGGCTGATGCACTACGAGAGCTGGTAAGCACTACCAACGGCATCTCCAGGTCCAGCGGCTCATCAAGGGCCTTATAAGTTTTGTTCCACTCTTCTACCTTACCCTTGGTGCTCACAATGTCTCTGCCTTTCTCCACAAAAACATTCGAGATGTTCACAGCCTCATGCAGCAAACCTCCCGGATTATCGCGCAGGTCAAACACGATTTTCTTAGCGCCCATCTCCTTCAGCTTCTGCACTGCCATTTTTACTTCCTTGCCTGCATCCACTGTAAAACCGGACAGCTGCAAATAACCGATTTCGCCATTCAGCATACCGTAGTATGGCACATTGTCCACCACAATGTTTTCGCGCATCAACTCTACTGTTCTGGACTTATTCTGTCCGTAGCTGCGCACCTCTAACTTTATAGGTGTATTAGCCTGACCCTTCAGCAATTTACTTACCTCATCGGTAGCTTTGCCTTTCACATCAACCCCATTTACTTTAAGAATCTCATCACCAATGGCTAAACCTGCTTTATGTGCCGGAGAGTTCTCGTAAGGCATTTGCACTATCACTTTGCCATCGCGGCTGCCGATGATAGCACCAATACCGCCGTACTGACCAGTGGTCATAGTGCGGAAATCCTCTATATCATCTTCAGGAATGTAATTAGTGTAGGGGTCAAGCGACTTGAGCATGGCATCGATACCCGTGCGCATCATTTGCGCAGGCGGCACGTCATCCACATAGTAGGTGTTTACTTCTTTGAAGAGTGTAGCAAAAACGTCCAGGTTTTTGGCTATCTCAAAGTATTTTTCAGAGTCGGTTTTAAAGGAAAAGAGGCCTAAGGCAAAAACGCCAGCTAAAAGGCCAGCTATAGATTTCTTGTACATAATGTCAGGCTTAAGGAGACGGGGGTAAGTCTATTTATTTAGACAACGCTCCAAACCTGAAATTAGTTTTTTTTGAATAGAGTGGAAGGTTTTTTTTTCCTTACCAATGTACAAGATACCCAGCAGGCGCGGAGCCTGATCCGGGCGCTGGTACAGCATGTGCTTATTAAGTCGATATGCCTCCCGCATTTGTCGCTTTAGGCGATTGCGGTCTACGGCGCGCTTAAAATAGCGTTTAGAAACAGAGACGAGAACCTGGGTTTGCCCAGGCGGCAGGTCCTGCGGTGTATAGTACACAAACCGCAGCGGATACAAATTAAAAGAAGAACCCTTTGAGAAAAGCAGCGAAATGAGCCGCTTACTACACAAGTGTTCTTCTTTTGAAAATGTATAACTGTTAGGCTGGTCGGCTTGCTGCTCGTTAGCTGCTGCTGAATCCATTAGCGGCTATGCAATAGCGAAGCCAATTCCTGTATCAGGAATTAAGCTGCCTTATGTCTTTTTTCGCTAGAAACTGTAAGTCTCTTTCTGCCTTTGGCTCTTCTGCTGGCCAATACTCTTCTACCGTTAGCGGTTTCCATTCTTGATCTGAAACCGTGCTTGTTTCTTCTTTTTCTCTGAGAAGGCTGGAATGTTCTTTTCATCGTCTGCCAATGGTTTTATTATGGCCTGCAAAATTAGTAAACCTTTATAGAATAGCAAAGTCTGCTTCAGATTTTTTGTAAAAAGATACTGAAGCAGTGAATGGTTGCTGTTGAAATAACTAGTAGTATATGCCTGCCGATGCTGTAGTTAAGGCTAACAAAAGCGGTTATACTTGTTGCTAGTTACTGTCTATCATATAGCTTTCAAAACTCTACAGTTGTATAGTCCATTTCCGACGCTCAAGCGTAGGAAATCAAATCATAGCAGCCCCCGCCCCTCCTTAGTCATGGAAGGGTTGGTGGAGCATGTTGCCGCACATTGCCTTTCCGCTTACCCTGCTTATACTTGTATCACTTTTGCGAAGTCCAAAGTATAAACTGATTCATCAGCAGCGTAAATCATGATCTACTACCACCTCTCCTTTCAGAACCCGCTTTCACATTTTGTTGATATCAAGATCACCATAAAGGATAACCAGCAGCAGGAGCTATACTTACAATTGCCAGCCTGGCGCCCCGGCAGGTATGAGCTGCAGCACTTCGCCCAGAAGCTGCGGGCAGTTACCGCCACGGCTAACGGAGAAAGTATAGCAATAGAAAAAGTAACGAAAGACCGGTGGCAGGTGCAAACGAAGGGAGCAAAAGAGATAGAGGTCAGCTATAGCTTTTTTGCCCGCCAGATGGATGCAGGGGGCTCGTGGCTGGATGAGGAGCAGCTATACCTAAACCCGATCAATTGCCTGATGGCAATAGAAGGGCGCGAGCATGAGCCTTGCCAGCTACAATTGCAACTGCCAGAAGAGTGGCAAGTTGCCTGCGGCTTACCTGAGACGGAGAAGCACATGCTTGAGGCAGCTACCTTCGACGAGCTGGCAGACAGTCCATTTATTGCCAGCGACACCCTAAAGAGGGAGACGTTTGAAATGGGTGGCTATACTTTCCACATCTGGCTTCAAGGCGATTGTCAGCTGGACTGGGAGAAGCTAAAAAAAGACTTTGCCGGCTTCACTAAAGAGCAGCTGGAGGTGTTTGGGGATTTCCCGGTTAAGGAGTACCACTACCTGAACGAAATTCTGCCTTACCGCTACTACCATGGGGTAGAGCACAGTCATTCCACTGTTATTACCCTTGGCCCGGGAGAACTGCTGATGACACCAAGCCTTTACAAAGAGTTTGTAGGGGTAAGCTCGCATGAGCTCTTCCATACCTGGAACATCAAGAAAATCCGCCCGAAGGAGATGCTGCCCTACAATCTTACACAGGAGAACTACTTTAAGACCGGCTACGTGGCCGAGGGTATTACCACCTACTACGGCGACTATATGCTTGCCCGCAGCGGCTTCTTCAGCGCCGAAGCATACTTTGAAGAGCTAAACACGACGCTGCAGCGCTATTTTGCCGACTACAGCCGCCACAACCTCTCCGTAGCCGACTCTTCTTTCGACCTGTGGCTGGATGGCTATAAACCAGGCACTCCTGATCGCAAGGTATCCATCTACATCAAAGGAGCCCTTACAGCACTACTCCTGGACCTGCAGCTTCGCAAGACTACCGACAATAAAGCAAACCTTGATGTGGTAATGCGAACGCTTTGGGAGCAGTTTGGAAAGAAAGATATAGGCTACACAGAAAAGGACTATGCGCAAATAGTAGCCGAAGTGGCAGGACAGTCGTTCCAGCCATACTTCGAAAAGTATATCAACGGCACTCAAGATATAGAGCCGGCACTAGATGAAGCACTGCGCTACGTAGGTTGCACCTTAGTCCAGCAGCAGAACTCTTTGATCTACGAGAGCAAGTATGGATTCAAGCTAGCATCGGACGGAAGTGCGAATGTAACAGCCATAGCCCCTGCCTCTCCTGCCAGTGAGTTGCTAAGTATGGATGATGAGTTGGTAGCTCTAAACGGGCGCAAACTGGAGAGCAACCTGCAACAGCTGCTTGCATTGGAGCCGCAGGAAATGGAGCTAACCCTGTTCCGGGACAAGCAACTGCGCGCGGTAAGGCTGGAGCCCAACGGCAAAACCTTCTATAGCAAGTATACTGTCCAGAAGCGCCAGGATGCCACAGATGCAGAAAAACAGAACTTTAAGTTGTGGCTGAAGCAGCAGTTTTAATTGGCGACACAAGTATAGAAACACAGGACTCAAGACTTTTCTGCTTGTGTAGTTAGACCGCTAGCCCTATAGGTACTAACCCATTCTAAAGCCCCACAAAACTGTATTCTGCCCCAATTACTAAGGCAGCAGAAGCAGTACATTATTTTACAAAAGTTCTGTGTCTTTATACTTATGCCCTTTGTCTCTAATCAAACAGCAGCTTAGCGTAGAACGAAGGTTGCTTCAATCGTTCACGCAGGTCCAGGTCGTTGAACATGCAGGAGATGGTTTCGGCAAGGGCTTGGTTTTTGGAGGCTTTACTTGCCACTTTATCGAAGAGCCACGGGTAGTTCAGGAGCTTTTGCATCTGCCGACTTAGCTTTAGCTCTTTCCAGAGGCGGTTGTATACAGCTTTATCGTAGCCATGCATGAAGGCAGCTGAGAAATCCTGCTGTTCCAGGCATTTGGCGGCCTGTTCTGCTGCCCATCTGCCGCTAATCATGGCATTGCTGATACCTTCGCCGGTAAAAGGATCTATCAAGGCACCCGCATCACCTAAGAGCATATAGTTGTCGCCGGAGATAGTGCGCTTTTTTGAACCTAGAGGTAGCCCGAATCCACGGATCTCATCCACCAGCTCAGCCTTTGCGAATCGCCGCTGCAACTCCGGGTGTGTTTCTATCATGCAAAGCATTTCCTTTTTCAGGTTTACTTTTTTGCGACTCACGGCGCTGCTCAACATGCCCACTCCTACGTTAGCATAACCACCAGGAAGCGGAAAAACCCAGAAATACCCCGGCAAAAAGTCTTTGAAGAAGTGTAGCTCTATAAACCCATCTGCATCCATATCGGACACACCTTTGTAATATGTCCGAAGCCCTGCGCAATAATGCTCCGGCTCTTGATCCAGACCTGCCACGTGCCGCGTGAAGCCAGACTGAGCTCCGTTAGCCATCAGTAGCAGCTTAGTCTGCACCAACGGTTGCCCCTGCTTATCAGAAAGGACATACCCGCCCTCTGCAGCAGGTTTATACTTGACCACATCCACCTGTTCCAGGAATTTTACCTCTGGCCGCTGCCTTACCTGCTGCACCAAAAAATTATCGAAATGAATGCGTTTGGAAATATAACCGGCTGGTGTATCCTGATCAGGCTGGTAGTTATACTTAAACGGCACACTCAGTTTATGTCCGCCGGGCGAGATAAAATGTATTCCCCAGGAAGGCATGGCTTCCTGCAGTTCTCCTAGTTGTGCGGGCAAGTCTGGGGAGATTCGGCGCAACTCATTCACTACCTTACCACTCAAAGCGTCGCCGCATACTTTATCCCGTGGAAAGCTAGCTTTATCAATCAAAAGCGAAGGTATGCCTTTGTTGGCGAGGTGAAGGGCAGCAGTGGCTCCGGCAGGTCCGGCGCCGACTATACAAATATCTGTGTTGTGCATGGTAAAGTATAAGGTATGCTAAAGATAGCAGAAGCTGCCAAACGGCACAAACCGGATATAAAAGAGGGGAAGTCCTTGTACAGGACTTCCCCTCTCCGTAATTTTCATAGCTTATTTTGCGTAGGATGCCTTATTTCTTCTTGTAAGGCATGTTGTTGCCACCTTTTGCCAAGTTACGATTCGGATTCTGTACCTTCGAGTCGTCCTGTTGCAGTGACCTTTTAGCAGGATCTATTTGAACTTGATCGTTATAGCCTTCCTGCTGGCGCTTGTTTTCTACTTTACCAGTTGCCTGCTGTTCGGCCTGCTTCTGTAATCTTTCCTTGTTGTTATCTTTATTATCGTTCATAAGCTTATCTCCTCATTTAGTCAACACTTAGTTTTACCCCATATGGCTATACTTTGTTGCACTTTGATACTGCACCTTATACCTGAGAAGATGCATGGAAGCTTATAACAAGAATTAAAGTTGCACTATATCTAAAACAAAAAGGGAGGCCTAAGCCTCCCTTTTAAAGTTGTATGTTTTGCTGTGCCTACTGCAGCACTGTATCAAATGCTACCAGATTAACGAACTCCTGCACACGGCTGTCAATTTCTTCCTGCGAAAGGTTTTTCAGGCGCTCTGTACCGAACTTCTCCACGCAGAATGAAGCCATTGCTGAGCCGTAAATTACCGCGCGCTTCATGCTTTCGAAGCTAATGTCGCCAGTGCTGGCCAGATACCCAATAAAGCCACCTGCAAAAGTATCGCCGGCTCCGGTTGGATCGAATACTTCCTCCAGTGGCAGGGCTGGCGCGAAGAACACTTTGTCCTCGTTAAACAGCAGGGCACCGTGCTCTCCTTTCTTAATGATCAGGAATTTTGGTCCCATTGCCATGATCTTTTTGGCAGCTTTCACGAGAGAGTACTCGCCGCTTAGCTGGCGCGCCTCCTCATCGTTGATAGAAAGCACATCTACCAATGCCATCGTAGCCTTCAGCTCATCCAGGACGATGTCCATCCAGAAGTTCATCGTGTCCATTACAATCAGCTTAGGGCGGTTGTTCAGTCGCTCGATTACCGTTTTCTGTACCTGCGGCGCCAGGTTACCCAGCATCAGGTATTCACAGTTCTGGTACGCATCCGGAATAATAGGGTCAAAATCGCCCAGCACGTTCAGCTCAGTAACTAGTGTTTCGCGGCTGTTCATGTCGTTGAAGTAGCGGCCAGACCAGAAGAAAGACTTTTCGTTCTCTTTTACCTGTACCCCTTCGGTGCTGATGTTACGCTGGTGCATCAGAGCGATGTGGTCCTGGTCAAAATCACCACCTACTACCGATACTACATTTACCGGCTTCACGAAGTATGAGGACGACAGCGAAATGTATGTTGCTGCACCACCTACGATCTTATCTGTTTTCCCGAAAGGGGTCTCCAGCGCATCAAACGCCATTGAACCTACTACCACTAAGCTCATCTTAATATAGTTAAGAGTTTAAATTTATGAACCGAGAGTTTGCACACCTACACGAGGCAGGCCTTACGCTCTGCTTCACTATTTCCTGACAAATATAAATAAAAAAAAGCCCTTGAAGTTTGCTTCAAGGGCTTTGGGTGGAAGATGGGGCTCGAACCCACGACCCCCAGAATCACAATCTGGTGCTCTAACCGACTGAGCTACAACCACCGTGTCTCTTTTGAGTGTGCAAATATACACATGAAATCAGACAACGCAATACCTCACGCGCATTTTTGCACAAAAAATTTCATTTACCTGCCGTTTTATATTTACGCAAACAAGTATAAATGTATGCCATTTCAGCTAGTAAAAAAGGCACCGACACAACTAACTACTTGTACATCTGCATTATACCGACTTCTAACCAGGTAAAGAGAAACAGATTCCATAGCCCAAGAAAGAATATAAGCGGTAAAGCTCTGCTGTTGCTATAAGCTTTTTTCTTATAGATTTTCCAAAAGTTGGGTTTTCTCTCCACACCTGATTAGGTTTAAAAGCACATTACTTAATGAGCTTACTGCCGCACCAAGGACAGTAGTTAATTACCACCATTGTGGCGCTGCCGTTGTATACCGGTATACCATAAAGTCCTTCGTCCCATTTGTTGATGATTACGTCAGGGTCATCATACTTTACCTCTCCATCCTCATCCAGGCTCTCGTGCACTTTGTCAGCCATCATCATACAGCAGTAGCCTTCGTAGTCGAAACCACTAGCCTTCAGCTTTTCAGCGGTGGCCCAGTTGTAGCACTCCTCGTTCTCGTGAATGGCATCTATATAGGCTTCATACTCCTCTGAGGCTGTTACCTCCTCCGGCAGTTCTTTCCCGAAGAATCGGGCATGCAGTTCTTTAAATTGCTCTAGCTCCATACCTTACCTGTCGAACAACAGTCGCTCTCCTTTCTTGCTCTCATCAAAAGCGCCATTAGCAAAGGCTATATGGCCCGAAACCAAGGTATGGGTAACACTGCTACTAAACGTATGGCCCTCGAAAGGAGACCAACCACACTTGTAATAGGTATTTTCCTTAGTAGCAGTATACGGTTTGTTCAGGTCTACCAGCACCAGGTCGGCCCAGTATCCTTCTCTAATGTAGCCACGCTCACGCACATTAAAAAGTATGGCTGGCGCATGGCTCATCTTCTCCACTACCTTCTCTAGCGTCAGCTTGCCTTGCTTTACAAACTCCAGCATCATCTGCAGTGAGTGCTGTACCAGTGGCACGCCAGATGGTGCTTGCTTATACTTGCCCTGCTTCTCATCCCATAGGTGTGGGGCATGGTCGGTGGCAATTACGTCCAGCTTATCCTCCAGCAGTCCTTTTAACAAGCCCTGCTTGTGGCGTGCCTCTTTTATAGCCGGGTTACACTTTATCTGCGTACCAAACTCATCATAATCCTCCTTATCGAACCACAGGTGGTGCACACATACCTCAGCAGTAATTTTTTTCTCTTCCAGCGGAATGTCGTTGCGGAATAGCTTCAGCTCTTCTTCGGTGGAGATATGCAGAATATGTAGGCGCGTACCGTGCTTCTCGGCAAGCTTAACCGCCATAAAAGAGGATTTGAAACAAGCAGCTTCGTTGCGGATCTCCGGGTGGCACTTTATAGGAATGTCTTCGCCATACTTCCCCTCATAAATGGCCATGTTGTCGCGGATAGTCTGCTCATCCTCGCAATGCACGGCAATAGGCAGCTTGGCTTTGGAGAAAATCTGCTCCAGTGTCTGCTCGTTATCTACCAGCATATTGCCTGTAGAGGAACCCATGAAAATCTTGATACCGCAAACGGTGTTGGGGTTAGTGAGCAGCACCTCGGCCAGGTTATCGTTGGTGGCTCCCATGTAGAAAGAGTAGTTCGCCAGCGAGGTTTTGGCGGCAATGTTATACTTATCCTCCAGCAGCTCCTGCGTGGTAGCGTTAGGCACCGTGTTTGGCATCTCCATAAAAGAGGTGGTACCGCCTGCCACAGCCGCTCTGGCCTCAGTTTCGATATTGGCCTTGTGCGTTAGCCCTGGCTCACGAAAGTGCACCTGGTCGTCTATCACGCCGGGCAGCAAGTGTAAGCCGGTGGCATCTATGGTTTCGTCAGCCTCGGCGGTTATACTTTGGCCAATCTGCGCGATGCGTCCGTTCTGCACCAGCACATCGGCGGTGAATATACTTCCTTCGTTTACGAGTTGGGCATTTTTTATGAGGATGGATTTCATGCTTGCTTAAGATATGTGCTGAACAAATTTAGCACACAATATCTAAGTTTCCTGCAGAAATCCCATTCGTTTACTACTACATCGCTGGCGAGCTGCTCATTTACCTATTCAGGCTTCATCAGCTTACCAATAAATAGAATAGCATTAGATGACTTCTCACGGATCATGAACACAAAAGGCCTGTTAATGCGGATGGAAGGCGGCAGCGATGTTTCTATGATGCCTACAGAGGTGACGGCTGCTGCTTCTGTACCTTCTTCGTTCACCTCTACAAATGTTTTGTGACTTACCTCTGATATAGCCAAGTTGCTCCTTCCTTCCACCATACGGCTTAGGTCAGCCTCACCTGTGAAGGCGATGCTCATTCCCATCTGCTCCAGCAAATCGTTGAGTTCTTTCTCATACTCCAGCTTAAACTTTGGCATATGCAGCTCCAGCTTTGTGCTGTCTGCAGCCATTAGCCATGTAGTCAGGTTAGCCTTGCTCAGCTCCTGCACCATATCCTGTACAGTCTGCTCCTCTTTAGGCACAACCAGCGTCATGCTATACTGTTGGTTACCGTAAGGCAGGTCAAGCACTTCTTTCGTCTGGTCCTGGTAGTAAAGGTACTTGCCTTCTCTCATCGTCATAAAGTCGTGCGTAAGGGTGCTGCCATCTTCGAGGAAAAACTGTCCAGGCTGTGTTAGCTTTTTATCGAAAGGGTAAGTCCAGGTTCCTTTAAAGTAAATAGCGTTGATCAGGAACAGCACATGGCGAGGTGTTACTTCCTTTACAATGTTTTCAATCTTTCCATCGGTTTTGTCCTTCACCCAATTGTTAATCTGATCTTTGGCAGCAGGCGAAGAGAAATCCAATCCCTGCACTGTGGCGTCGAAGTACGTTTGATTAGCGTTTAGGAAAGGAGCCTGCAGTTGCAGATCATTCCTATACCACAGGGAATTGGCAGAAGTAAAAATCACTTTCCTGTCGATACCTTTCAGCAGCTCTGCAAGACTCTTGAACGACCTGTTGATTTCCTCATCCGAAGCCGGCTCGAAACCCAGTGTCTGTCGCATAGCTTCTTTGGTAGCTCCATCAGCTCCGTTGTAGGTCATGGTTAAGGCCATGCTGATGCTAAGCGGAGAGACAAACATGTTCTCTGCTCCTTCGTCCTCGCTAAGCAGCGCGAAGGAACGAAAAGCAAAATCGTTAGAACTGGAAACTATTTTTTGCTCCTGCACTGTCAGCTCGCGCACATTCGGGGAGTTTTCAGCCACCTCGTCGTGTTGGCAAGCTGAAAGCAACACGCTTGCCGCTGTGGCTATACTTAAGATGAGTGGGTTCCTGTTCATGGTTAGTATGCGTAGCAATTGGCCTTCAATTATCTGACCCTGGACTTGCTTTAAGGGTTGCAAAGGAGCTAACTAAAATTCCAAACACAGTGGTGATAGTCAGTGCTTGTAGTTGCCAGTCTTATCATTTTAGCTCCCTCCCACAAAAATCCCGTACCTTTGTACATTAACACTAAGTACAAATACTACCATGGCCGAAGAAGCGGAGAAAGAAATAACCACGTTCGAAGATTTTAAGCTGAACAAACAGCTGCTGAACGCCATTGCCGATGCTGGCTACGAAAAGCCTACACCAATACAGCTACAAGCTATCCCGTTGATTATGGCGGGACACGATATATTAGGGATCGCCCAGACAGGAACCGGCAAAACAGCTGCTTTCCTACTGCCACTGCTCATGAAGGTAAAGTATGCACAGGGCCAGCATCCTCGTGCCATTATTATTGCGCCTACCCGTGAGTTGGTGATGCAGATTGAAGAAAATATCACGCTGCTGGCCAAGTACACTGACCTCCGCCATACTGCCATCTACGGAGGCTTAGGCCCCAAAACGCAAATCGAGATTATCAATAAAGGTATTGATATACTAGTGGCTACACCTAAGCGCCTGATGGAACTATACCTGAAAGGAGAGCTTGTGCTGAAAGACCTGAAAACACTGATTCTGGATGAGGCTGACAAGATGATGGACATGGGTTTTATGCCCCAGATCCGCCAGCTTCTAGAAGTGATACCGCGCAAGCGACAGAACCTGCTCTTCTCGGCTACCATGCCTGATAAGGTGGTGCAGTTGTCGGAAGAGTTCCTGGAGTTCCCTACACGTGTGGAGATTACGCCACAGGCCACACCGGTGGAAACAGTTAGCCAAATGTTATACCGTGTACCGAACCTGCGCACTAAAATAGAGCTACTGGAGCACCTGATTCAGGATATAGAGACATTTAAACGCGTGATTATCTTTACACGCAGCAAAAAGAACGCGGAGAGTGTCTCTAAGTTTTTGGAGCACCGCAATTATGGCGATGTGCGAGCCATACATGGTAACAAGGGTCAGAATACACGCATCAATTCTATGGAAGCCTTCAAAGGCGGGGAAGTGCGCTTCTTAGTAGCTACCGATGTAGCGGCCCGTGGCATAGACGTAACTATGGTAAGCCATGTGATCAACTTCGACGTGCCGCTTATATACGAAGACTATGTGCACCGTATTGGCCGGACAGGTCGCGCCGAAAACGAGGGAGCAGCCATTACGTTTGCTACTGAAGCTGAAATGTACCACGTGCGCAAGATCGAGAAGATCATCAGAATGCAGATACCGGAAGAGCCGATGCCTGCCGAGGTAAAGCTGTTTGAAACGCCTTTTGAAGAACAGCAGGAAATGGCCATGGAAATAGACCGCCAGAAACGCCGCGAGAACCCTGATTTTAAAGGAGCCTTCCATGAGAAGAAAGGCAAGCACAAATCTAACTTTGCAAAGGGCAAGAAGAGCAAAGGCGATCCGAAAAACTCGTTCTGGCAGAAGACCAAGAAAAAAGGCAGCCGGAGGAAATAACCAAAGCGGCCCGAAGTATTCAGAAGACTTCGGGCCGCTTCTTTTTATATTTGTTCATCTTTGATTAAAACCACTGCCCGGCCAGGTCACCAAACTCAAACACCATCAGGTTTAAAATAGCGCTCCACACTATGGCGCTCCAAAGCATATGAATAAAGATCTGTTTACGGGAGGCGCCAAAAACCGCGACCACTACGGTACCCAGTATGGGTGAGAAGATGACGGGAGTTAAAAAGGCCACTCCTATCACGCCATAGCTTCTCCAGACCTTAACAATGCGCCGGCTCCTCTTACTGAACACCGGCTTCCTTTGTGCCCGCTGTCGCGCAGACCACCATTTCGAAAACGCCTGCCCCACCACCGAAAAAATAACCACGGTAGTCATCATACCTGCGGCCGTAAGAAGCACCGACTCCATGTATGATAAGCCTGCTGCCACCCCTGCCAAGGGGCCTCCGATAAACTTCACCATACTCACCAGGTAAACTGTGAGGTACTTTAAGACTTCTACTGACACAGGTTCTAAATAAAGGTATAGTACAAGACGCTTGGCCAAGGGCCAAACAGTAGCTTATACGTATGGGAGGTGATTTAATTGAACAAAATCACGCACAAAGTGCACTGTAATGCTATTACAATTATGCTACAAAGCTGCAACGTTAACAGGCACGCGTGTTCAAGGCTTATATTAGATCTTCGGCCCAAATGCAAGGTCACCAGCATCGCCGAGGCCCGGCACAATGTAGGACTTCTCATTAAGGTGGTCATCCAATGCGCCCAGCCACACATGTGCCTCAGGCACATGCTCACGTACATAAGCCAACCCCTCCGGAGCAGCAATAGCAGCGGCAATATGTACTTGTGTTGGTTTACCATGGCGCAGCATGCCTTGGTAAGACTTCACCAACGATCGTCCGGTAGCTAGCATGGGGTCCGCCAGAATCAGGATCTTGTCGTGCAGATTAACTGAGGCCAGGTACTCCATGTTTATCTGCAGTTGCGTATTCTCCTCTTCTACACGGTAAGCTCCTACAAATGTACTGTAGGCTTTATCAAAATAATTAAGCATACCCTGATAGAGCGGTAAGCCAGCACGGAGAATGGTAGCCAACACCGGCTGCTCTGCCAATAACAAGGTGCTGGTTTCAGCAAGAGGTGTGGTAACAGGCACTTCCTTGTACGGCAATGTCTTCGAAATCTCGTAGGCTAGCAACTCGCCCAGCCGCTCCAGGTTGCGGCGGAAACGCAGGCTATCACGGTGCACGTGCACATCGCGCAGTTCTGCTACGTAGTGGTTAGCAAGCGAAGGAGTTTCTGTGAGGATATGTATATTTTTCTGTTCCATACAAGATATTGAAGGCTGTTTTATAGGCTTAAAGATACACATGTGCCTTAGCTTGCTCCAAAATTAGTATAACGTTTCGCTGTTAGGTGTAGGCACACCACCTTTCGGAAAGATACAGCGTAAACCGGCGAGGCTGAAGAATGTTAGGCCCTCCAAATACTTTAGGAAAGTATAATTTAGAGTTAAATACCAGCATTCTAAGCGGCAAAAACAGTACATTCGCACTTTATTACATAGATTTCTTTTAAACGCAACATACATGAAACGCATACTTGGTGCCTTCTCCCTTCTGCTTGCTACTTTTTCTACGCAGGCGCAGGACGTATATATGCCCTACAACCGCGACACGTACCACCTCGTGGACCGCTACCAGATAAAGCATGGCAATCAGGTACCGAACATGCACACAGCTGTGCGCCCTTATGGACGTGCAGAGGTAGCAGAGTTAGCCGAGATCAGTGCCCGCAACGCCCAGACTGCTGTTGACGAGTTCAACTCAGCTTACCTGCTTAACGACAACTGGAACTATACTGACCAGGCACAAAACGACAGCCGTAAGCCCTTCCTCAAGCACTTCTACCGCAACACCACAGACTTATATCATGTGGATACTGAAGATTTTGTTCTGCGTGTCAATCCTGTAATACATTTTGAACTAGGGTTGGATAATGAGTCAGATGGAGTACGCTACATTAACACACGTGGTGCACAACTTGAGGGAAGTATAGATAACCGCTTCGGCTTTTACTTCTTTGTTGGTGAGAACCAGGCACGTTTTCCGGAATATGTGACCCGCCGTATCCGCCGCGATGGTGTGGTACCGCACGAAGGCTTTTGGAAGGACTTTAAAGAGGACGCCACTGATTTTCTTACTGCACGCGGATACCTCAACTATGCCCTGAGCAAACATGTGGAGATACAACTGGGCCACGACCGCCACTTCATTGGCGACGGTTCCCGTTCCCTGATTTATTCAGACTATGCACCACCCGCTTTCTTCCTTAAGCTCAACACTAAAGTATGGAAGCTGCACTACATGAACCTCTTTCAGGAACTCATTCCGGTATTTAATCGCAGAGATGAGCTCTACCCTAAGAAGTATATGGCGATGCACCGCCTGGGCGTCAACATAACCGACAACTTCAATCTGGGACTGTATGAGCAAATCATCTTTGCGCGGGGCAAGGGCCGATTTGAGCTGCAGTACCTGAACCCAATTATTTTCTATAGAAGTGTAGAGCATGGCCTGGGCAGTCCAGACAATGCCTTGCTAGGTGGAGACTTCCGCTGGAACATCCTGAACCGCGTACAGCTGTATGGCCAGGTAGTGCTAGATGAGTTTGTGTTAGATGAGGCAAAGTCAGGCGAAGGCTGGTGGGGTAACAAGTTCGGTGGACAAATCGGTGCCAAGTACATCGACGCCTTCGGCATTAACAATCTGGATCTGCAGGGCGAGATCAATGCCATCCGACCTTATACTTACCAGTACGCCGATGAATTTTCTAACTACCAGCACTATCGCCAGCCACTGGCGCACCCTATTGGGGCAAACCTGGTAGAGCTAGTGGGTATTGTGCGATATCAGCCTATCCCGCGTCTGAATCTAACTGCCAAGGCTATTGCTACCCGGTATGGCCAGGACATCGTAACCGCTACCGATACAATAAACTATGGTAACAACGTACTTCTCTCCTACCTGGATCGTGTATCCACCTACGGTAACGAGATTGGGCAAGGCATCAAAACAAACCAGGTGTACCTCGACTTGAACGCATCGTTTCAGCTACGCCACAATGTGTTCCTGGACCTGAAACAGGTTGTGCGCCGCACCAAAGCACAAGGCGAGGCGCCTGATTATAACACATCCTTTACCTCATTTGCCTTCCGCTGGAACATTCCGCAAAGACTACACGAGTTTTGATAGAAAGTCTCTCCCATAAACAGGAGAGGCTTTCTTGTTGAATTTCAGAAACAAGTTTAGTCAAATACCAGCTTTGGTAAAACTTTTCCCTAGCATTTACCACTCCATTCTATTTAAGTATCTTTGCGGCAGCTTAAAAGGCTGGTGCCTTAACGGCCATAGTACAAACATTTTAAATATAGATTTGTGGTTGCTGCAAGGTAGCCATACTTGCTGTTTGCAGCCTGCCATAGGCTTGTGGCTAGCAGCGCCAGATATACCATGAAGACCTACCTTCGCATACTTCAGTTTGCCAAACCTTACAGCCGGTTTGTGCCATTATATTCCATTTATACTTTCCTGGGCATCATCTTCGGGCTTTTCAACTTTACGCTGATCATTCCTTTGCTAAACGTTCTGTTTGGCGAGGTAGGCCAAGAAGAAGCAGCGCTGATGGCTACCACCAAACCGGAGTTCTCGCTCAACATCGAATTTTTCAAAGACTTCTTCAACTACTATTTCGGACAGATCATACTGCAAGAAGGTCGTGAGGGTGCCTTGGTGTTCGTGTGTGTTATGGTGATCATCTCGGTGTTCCTCGCCAACTTGTTCCGGTACCTGGCCTTCCGAATAGTGGGTGCGCTACGGGCACACGTGGTGCGTAACATGCGCCAGACAGTATACAAGCGCGTTACAGAACTGCACCTGGGCTACTTCAGCAATGAGCGCAAAGGTGACCTGATGACGCGCCTGACCGTGGACATACAAGAAGTGGAGAATTCAGTAGTAAGTACCCTGACGGTGGTAGTGCGCGAGCCAATCTCCATCATCGCCTTTTTTATACTACTGTTCAATATGTCAGTGGAGCTGACGCTGTTTTCGCTTATCCTTCTGCCTTTGTCGGGTGGTATCATAGCAGGCATCTCCAAGCGCTTAAAGCGAAAGGCCAAAGAAGGCCAGAACTCCCTGAGCTTTATACTCACTATTATCGATGAGACACTGAGCGGTATGCGCGTAGTAAAGGCTTTTAACGCGGAGCCTTTTATACTCAGCAAATTCCATGATCAGAACAACCGCTATGCCCGCATTCAGCGCTCCATAGCTAATAAGCGTGACCTAGCCTCTCCCCTTTCGGAGTTTCTGGGGGTTTCGGTGGTAGCAGGACTGCTGCTGTACGGTGGTACACTGGTTCTAAACCAGGAGTCAGAATTATCGGCTAGTGAGTTCATTACTTATATTATCCTGTTTTCGCAGGTGCTGGTACCGGCCAAAGCCATGTCAGCAGCTTTCAGCAATATCCAGCGGGGCCTGGTATCCGGCGACCGTGTGCTGCAGGTGATTGATACGAAGCCTATGATCACCAACAAACCAAATGCGAAAGTTCTACCAGCCTTCAGGCATGAGATAGAGTTCCGGGATGTAGCCTTTGCCTACGGTGATAAACCAGTTTTGCAGGACATCAACTTCAGGATTGAGAAAGGTAAAACGGTAGCGCTGGTAGGCCCATCAGGTGGAGGTAAGTCTACCTTGGCCGATTTGCTGCCACGTTTTTATGACCCAACAGCAGGTGCTATACTTATCGATGGTCACGATATTCGGGATTATACGATAGAATCGGTGCGGGCGCAGATTGGGGTGGTAACGCAGGAATCTATCCTGTTTAACGATACGATCTTCAACAACATCGCCTTCAACAAAACCGATGCTACAGAGGAAGAAGTAATTGCTGCTGCTAAAATTGCCAACGCACACGAGTTTATCATCAACTCCGAAGATGGCTATCAGACCATGATCGGCGACCGGGGCGGCAAGCTCTCCGGAGGGCAGCGCCAGCGCCTGAGCATTGCAAGGGCTATACTGCAGAACCCGCCTATACTTATACTTGATGAGGCCACCTCAGCTCTGGATACGGAGTCGGAGAAACTGGTACAGGAAGCATTGACAAACCTGATGAAGAACCGTACTTCTGTGGTAATTGCGCACCGCCTGAGCACGATACAGCATGCAGATGAAATTCTGGTGCTGCAGCAAGGCCGTATAGTGGAGCGAGGCACCCATGAGGAGCTACTGGAGCACTCGGGTTTATATGCAAAACTGACCCAAATGCAGCTTACAGTATAAGTTAAATTGCACTGCATCACCTCAGAAAGTGCCCGCAAAAGCAAGTTTAGCCTATAATGGGTGGCAGCAATGATATTTTTTTGCTAATTTTAGCAAAACAGTTGTTGCACCAAAACTTGCTAAAGAAGCATGAAAGCTCTCAAAGCACTTCTCGATGTACTTGTGTTTGGCTACATCATATTTACGGTACTACTTTTGGCCGGCGTTATTGACGAAAATACTATTCTGAATACCACTGCAGAGGATCAGGCACTTACGCTTTACAAGTCTCTTGTGGCTGTGGGTGGTGTAGTGATGCTGGCCAGGGTACTGATGAGCAGCGTTTATGTAGCCGACCTGAAGCACGATAAGTATCGTGCTGAACTGAAGATCAATAACCTGAAGGCTAACCTTTACGAAAAGCGGCAGGCATTCAGGAGCAATAGCTATAAAGAAGAAGCCTTGGCCGAGGAACAGAAGGCTGAGGTAGCGTAAAACACCTACATGACATCTACTACCATACTTGCAGAACTAACGCAGGCACAGGAAGTGCTTTCTGCGTTTCTGTCTGATGCGCAAAACATCGCATCTATTGAACAGGCCGCCGACGCAATGGCTAACTCCATCAAAAACGGGGGCAAGATTCTAAGTTGCGGCAACGGAGGTTCCATGTGCGATGCCATGCACTTTGCCGAGGAACTAACCGGTCGCTACCGCGATAACCGCAAAGCCATACCTGCCATTTCCATCTCCGACCCCAGCCACATGAGCTGTGTCGGTAACGACTACGGTTATGACCATGTATTTTCCCGCTACCTCGAAGCGTTAGGCAATAACGGAGACGTATTACTTGCTATTAGCACGAGCGGCAACTCTAGCAACGTGATCAAAGCAGCCGAAACCGCAAAGGCAAAAGGCATGAAAGTAGTAGGCCTCACTGGTAAAGACGGCGGCAAACTTGCTCCGCTTTGTGATGTAGAGGTGCGTGTTCCTCACTTCGGCTACGCTGATCGTGTACAGGAAATCCATATCAAAGTGATACACATACTTATACTATTGCTAGAGCAGAAATTAGTATAACCGTACTTGAAAGTATATAAAATCCGGCTGGTAGAAACAAGTTTTCTGCCAGCCGGATTTTGCTTTTAAGGCTTTAGTTACTGTATACCTCAGCTGCAGTTAGCGTAGTATAAAGTAGTAGCCTTACAGACCCAAATTATATCATGAAGCACACGCTATACTTACTCTTAGCTCTATTGCTGCTTGCCTGCCAGAACCAAAGCAGCAATAACCAACTGGAGCCTAGCAGTGTGCCGATACCAGATACAGTGGTTACCGCACCTCCACCCAAACCCAACACACCGGACTCTGCCTACCTGATTGTACCTGGGAAAAGTATCGGGCACATAAGACTAGGTATGTCTGCCGAAACAGTAACAAAGCGGTTAGGCAAACCCGACAGCGGAGATGCTGCCATGGGAAAAGCATTGTCTTTCTGGATAGCTAAACAGCCTCAGGAGCCCCGACATTATGTAGCAGTTTATACTGTAACAGATTTTGACGGCAGATCAGAGAAGCCCAAAGTACAGCAGGTACAAGTAACATCACCAAGGTTCCGGACTAGAAATGGCATTGGTACTGGAATGTTGCTATCAGAGATACGGAAGCAGTTTAATAACTTGCAGCCGTTGGCTCACTACCTAAACAAACAGAAGCAAGAGGTGTACATTTATGACGACCAGGAGCAGGGGATAGCCTTCGAAGTGACAGTGCTGGATAGTCTCTGTACAGCCATCACCATACACCGAAAAGGCGAGAACATGACTGATGTGTACTTGCCTCTGTACCCAGACATTACTTGGCTGAATCAGCCTCGATGAGCAATTGGCTGCAACACACAAATATTTAAGTATAGACCGGAATCAATTAACAACCCGTGTTGTTCCGCATCAAAATCTTCTGAAACCTATATTTCCACAATAAGGAAACATGCTTATCAAAACGTTTGGCAGCGCTGTACAAGGCGTAAATGCCTACACCATTACTGTAGAAGTTAGCATAAGTGTTGGTACCAAGTACTTTCTGGTAGGTCTGCCAGATAATGCCGTTAAGGAAAGCGAGCAGCGTATAGAGTCTGCACTAAAGCAGTACGGCTACAAAATCCCGCGTCAGAAGGTCGTAATAAACATGGCTCCTGCCGATATTCGCAAGGAGGGCTCCTCTTATGACCTGACAATTGCCATGGGCATACTTACCGCCTCTGGCCAAATAGCACCTGACAGAGCTTCACAGTACATGATTATGGGTGAGTTATCGTTGGATGGCTCTTTGCGCCCTATAAAAGGTGTACTTCCGATTGCCATTCAAGCTAGGAAAGAGGGCTTCAAAGGATTTATACTTCCAGCTCAGAATGCACAGGAGGCGGCCATCGTGAACAATCTTGATGTTATTGGAGTGGACAATATTTTAGAGGCTATAGAATTTTTAGATGGCGCCCGCGACATTGAGCCACTCGTGATAAATACTCGCGAGCTTTTCAGCAATACCGCCGACCAACATGCTGCCGATTTTTCAGATGTGCAGGGACAGGAGAATATTAAGCGCGCCTTAGAGATTGCCGCAGCTGGTGGCCACAACCTGATTATGATAGGTCCTCCGGGAGCCGGAAAGACTATGCTGGCCAAGCGCCTGCCTTCTATTCTGCCACCACTATAGATGCATGAAGCACTAGAGACGATAAAGATTCACTCTGTAGCAGGTAAACTAGGCGAAGCAGCTTCGCTGCTGACGACACGACCATACCGCTCGCCGCACCACACTATTTCAGATGTAGCCTTGGTAGATGGCGGAGGCGTACCACAGCCTGGTGAGATTTCGCTATCGCATAATGGCGTCTTATTTCTGGATGAGCTGCCGGAGCTTAAGCGTACTGTACTGGAAGTAATGCGCCAGCCGTTGGAAGAACGCAGAGTTACCATTTCGCGTGCTAAAACCACTATAGATTTTCCGGCTAACTTTATGTTGGTGGCAAGTATGAATTCTTGCCCCTGCGGCTACTATAATCACCCAGAAAAAGAATGTGTATGTGCTCCCGGCGTAGTGCTGCGCTACCTGAACAAGGTAAGCCGGCCGCTGCTGGACCGAATCGACCTTCATGTGGAGGAAACACCAGTAACTTTTTATGAGATGACTGCCGCCCGCAAAGCTGAGAACAGCGCTTCGGTGCGTGAGCGGGTAATACAAGCCAGAGAAGTACAAACAGAGCGTTTCAAAGATGTGCCTCAAATCCACTCCAACGCAATGATGCCTTCGCAGATGGTGAAGGAGATCTTCCTGATAAATGAGGCTGGCCGCACGCTGCTTAAAACTGCCGTGGAACGCTTAGGCCTCTCCGCCCGCGCCTATGACCGCATCCTGAAAGTGAGCCGTACTACTGCAGACCTTGCCGGTAGCCAAGACATAAAAATTGAACATTTAGCAGAAGCTATTCAGTACAGAAGCCTCGATAGGGAAGGCTGGGCAGGCTAGGCATCAAAAACAAATAACCCACTTGTTAACAACAATTTAACATTAGCGGCAGCTACTTTTAGTTGCCGCTTTTTCTTTGCCTTTTGCTTAAACTGCACTCCCTTAATTGTACTACAATGTCGCCAAAATATAAGGCTAGTGTTATACTTTTCTGAAAACTGCGCGTAATACACTTACAAATAGCAACTGTGGCATAAAAGCCAAGCTAGTTTACATGCTTTACACGAACCATACTATGAAAAAGACACTATTACTGCTTACGCTTCTGCTTACATTAACCACTGTATTTACCGCTGAGGCACAGACACGCTTTGGGGTTAAAGTTGGTGTGAACTACTCAGGCTTTGAAGGCGATGATGCTGACGACGCTGACAGAAGGTTTGGCTTCCATGCAGGGGTGATGGCTTACATGCCTGTAGTAGAAGATTTCTTTGCCATTAAGCCGGAGATACTATACTCTCAGAAAGGAGCAGAGTTCGAGGATCTGGCAAACCTCAAGTTCAGGTTAAGCTACGTTGATGTGCCAGTGCTGGCACAAATCAATGCAGGGCCTTTGTACTTTGAGGCAGGTCCGCAGGTGTCGTTTAGGGTGCAGGATAAAGTAGAAGTAGATGATGCTAGTTATGATGTAGATTCTGATGCGCTAAAACGCACCAGCTTTGGTTATGCCGCCGGCATAGGCTTGGCCTCCACTCCTCTTGGCTTAAGTGTAGGGGTGCGCTACAATGCCGACTTTACAAAACTCTATGAAGATGACAATGCAGGTAATGTAAGAAACAGTGTCTTTATGCTGACGCTGGGCTATATGTTCCCGAGCCGTTAAAGAAGCCTTTAGTATAAAATAAAACTATGGAAAACGGAAAGTCCGGCTCGCCGCCGGACTTTTTACATACATCACTTCCGCTAGTAAAATATTCACCTCAAACATATTTTTAGATTCTATATAGAATCAAACTATATTTTGGCCCGCTTGTTGATAGTGTGTCAGTGCATGCATGTTTAGTGCAGCCTCTTTAGGCACAGATTTTTTATAGAATCAGTACCAGAGAGTTGCACCATTTTGAAGTTAAATTAATAAACTCTATTACCTTAAAACCTGTATGTTCTACGTTAGAGGCACATACAACTTAATTAACAAGATTATGAAGAAGCTAATTTTATCACTCGCAATTGCACTAGTTTCGTTTACTGCGGCACAGGCTCAGGCATCTCTGGGTGTACGCGGTGGTGCTAACATCTCTAACTTGTCCGGCGACCTGCGCGATGAGGACTTGTTTGAAAATAAGGTCGACTTCCACGCCGGTCTGATTTTAAATTTCCCGATAGTAGATGAGTTTTTCTCTATTCAGCCGGAGCTGCTTTACTCCAGAAAAGGGTTCAAGAACAGCGATGAGGAGTTTACCCTGCTTAATCAAACCTACAGACGTGAGGGTAAGGTTAACTACAACTATTTAGACCTGCCTATACTAGCTCGTATAAAAGCTGGCCCACTATACTTTGAGGCTGGTCCGCAGGCATCTTACCTGCTGAACGTTAATAACGAAACTAAAGAATACATTAATGGCAGCTTACAGAACACAAACCGCGACGAGAAGAGCAAAGAAGGCCTTTCTGAGTTTGAAGTAGGATACGCCGCAGGTATCGGTTTTGAGTCCAGAAACGGTATAAGCTTGGGTGTACGCTACAACGGTAGCTTCTCAGATTTTGTAGATGAGGACGTAAACTTCGAAGGAGATTTGACCAACGCACGCCACTCTGTGTTTATGGTTACCTTAGGCCTGCGTTTCCCATCCGGTAGATAAAGATTTTTATTCCTGTCTTGCTTAGCCAGCCTCGCCAACTTTTGGTGGGGCTGGCTTTTTTATGAACCAACCAATTAGAGGCGGCATAAGTAAACAAGTTTAAATGCCTAACCCCTGCTACTATGAAAAAGACGCTCCTGCTCCTGCTCTTCATACTTTCTCCGGTGCTGTTAGTGCAGGCACAGTATACACGCTTTGGAGCCAAGGTGGGTGGTAACCTTTATAAGGTGCAGGGCGACGATGGCTCCTCTAACACGACCAACACGCTAGCTGGCTTTCATGGTGGAGTGGTGGTAAGCTATGAGTTTGTATCTAGGCTTGCAGTGCAGGGGGAACTGTTGTATGAGCAGAAAGGATTTGTATACGATGAACACCCTCTAAACGCGACAGAGGCACTTGCCGATGACCACCGGCTACACTACATTACACTGCCCGTAATGCTGAAACTACAGAAAGGAGGCTTTTTTGTAAAGGGTGGTCCTTACATAGGCTACCTTATTGCCGAAGCTACTCAGGTAAAACGCCTCGACCGCAGCACTCTCGACGATCCTGCACCAACAGAACTAGGCAACTACAGGTTAAGTATGGATGATTTTGAACGCTGGGACTATGGCTATACCGTAGGACTAGGTATAGAGTTGGATAACGGTTTCTCCTTAAGCTTCCACAACACAGGCGGACTTACCTCCTTTTCAAAAGCGCTGGATCAGAAAAATTTTGGATTTAAGTTGAGTATTGGCTACCTACTTCGCCCACCTACTCCAGACGAAATGATGCTGCGCTAAACGAAAAGGCCCGGCTGAGATTTCAGCCGGGCCTTTTTTATACTTATGTCCCGTCCTGAAATAGGTTGACACTAAAACCAACCTTCTATGGAAAAAGCGACAGAGAAAAAAAGCAAGCGCACCCAGCGGGACTACACCTTAGGCTTTAAACTGGCCGTGGTGGCCGAGGTAGAGCGGGGAGATCTGACCTACAAACAAGCCCAGAAAAAGTACGGCATCCAGGGCAGAAGCACCGTTTTGGTTTGGCTTCGCAGGCACGGACGCTTAACTTGGAACTACAATCCCAACGCTATGTCCCAGACACCCAACCAACGCATCAAAGAACTGGAAGCCCAGCTGGCAGCTTCCGAGAAAAGAGCCAAAGAAGCCGAGCTCAAGGCCAGGCTGCTGGACACCATCATTGACGTGGCCGAGGGGCAGATGGGGATCCAGATCCGAAAAAAGCCTGTGGCGGGGCCCTGGAACGTCTCCGCCGGAAAGAGCAAATAAGCCTTTCGCTGGCCTGCCGGCTGCTTGGCCACAGCCGGCAGGCCAGCGGCAGGCAAGGGCTCTGGGGCAAAAGCAGCTAGCCGACCGGGTGGTGGAAATGGTCAGCCAGGTCCGCCTGCAGATGCCGCGGCTGGGCACCCGCAAGCTCTACCACCTCTTGCAGGGGCAGCTCCGGGAACTGAAGGTGGGAAGAGACAAGTTCTTCTCTATCCTCCGCGACAGGGCACTGCTGGTCAGGCCAAAGAAAAGCTACCATAAAACCACGAACTCAAAGCACTGGATGAAAAAGCACAAGAACCTGGTGGAGGGGCTCAAAATCCACCGTCCCGAGCAGGTATGGGTCTCGGACATTACCTACATCCCGACAAGGGAAGGCCACAGCTACCTCTGGCTCATCACCGATGCCTACTCCAAGAAGATCGTGGGCTATCACCTGTCCGGGGACCTGCGGGCGGAGGGGCCCGTCGAGGCCCTGCGGATGGCCATCGGCAAGAACAAGTACGGCCTCAGCCTGACCCACCACTCGGACCGGGGGCTGCAGTACTGCTCGGATGAATACCAGCAGCTGCTGGAGAAGGCCCAGATAAAGCCGAGCATGACGGAAAGGTACGACCCTTACCAGAACGCGGTGGCAGAGCGCGTGAACGGCATTTTAAAGGACGAGTTCGATCTGGAGCGGGGCTTTTCCCACCACCTGGAGGCAGTGCAGGTGATAGCCGAGTCAGGGGGTATCTACAACACCCTCAGGCCCCACCTCTCGTGCCATCTCCTGACGCCTGAGCAGATGCACCGGCAGCAGGAACTCGAGGTAAAGCAGTGGAAAAAGAAAACCTCCAACACAAACGCATTGGAGGTCTCAAATTAAAAAGTAACTTCGTCTCAAATCCGTCAACCTATTTCAGGACAAGACATTATATCAAACCTAGTTCTTTAGCTCAGCAAAGTGCTGGTAAAACAGAGGTATTGTTTCGATACCTTTCATGTAGTTAAACAGGCCAAAATTCTCGTTTGGAGAATGGATTGCATCAGAGTCCAGGCCAAAACCCATCAGCACAGAATCCAGGCCTAGCTCCGACTTGAACATAGCCACAATCGGAATAGAGCCACCGCTGCGTACCGGCACTGGTTTTACGCCAAAGGTTTCTTCATAAGCTTTGGAAGCGGCCTGGTAAGCAGGAGAGTCGGTTGGTGTTACCACTGGCTCTCCACCATGGTGCGGCTTCACCTCTACTTTTACACTCTTAGGCGCTATGCTTTTAAAGTGCTTTTTAAATTTCTCTGTGATTTCCTCTGAGCTCTGATTTGGCACTAGGCGCATCGAGATCTTAGCATATGCCTTAGAAGGAATAACAGTCTTGGCACCCTCGCCAGTATAGCCACCCCAGATACCGTTTACATCCAGCGTTGGGCGAATAGAATTACGCTCCATGGTTACATACCCAGCCTCACCGTGTACATCGCTTAAGTCTAGAGCCTTCTTATACTTCTCCAGATCAAACGGAGCACGGGCCATCTCAGCACGCTCCTCCTGGCTCAACTCTTCTACATTATCATAGAAGCCAGGTATGGTGATGTGGTTATTCTCATCGTGCATAGAAGCGATCATCTGGCAAAGTATGTTGATTGGGTTTGCCACTGCACCACCATATAAGCCAGAGTGCAGGTCGCGGTTAGGACCGGTAACTTCCACTTCTACATAGCTCATACCACGCAAGCCTGTTGTAATAGATGGCGTATCGTTACCCAACATACCTGTGTCAGAGATCAGGATAACATCACCCTGCAAACGGTCTTTATTCTCCCGCACAAACGTAGCCAAGTTCTTAGAGCCAACTTCCTCTTCACCTTCGATCATGAACTTTACGTTACAGGCCAGCGTGCCTGTCTGCATCATAGTTTCGAACGCTTTTACGTGCATGTACATCTGTCCTTTATCATCACAGGCACCACGGGCGTAGATCTTTCCATCTTTAACTACAGGCTCAAACGGAGGCGAGTTCCACAGCTCATAAGGGTCGGCTGGCTGCACATCATAGTGCCCATACACCAGCACTGTTGGCAGATTAGGGTCTACCATTTTCTCTCCGTACACCACTGGGTTGCCAGGCGTTTCCACCAGCTCCACGTTATCAGCACCGGCTTCAAGCAGTCGCTCTTTCAGAAACTCCGCATTGCGTAGTACATCGGCCTTAAACCTGGCATCGGCACTAACAGACGGAATACGTAGCATGTCGAGCAGCTCATTTACAAAGCGGTCTTTGTTGTCGTTGATATATTGATTGATCATATCGTTTTATTTTGCTCTGTTTTGTCTTAAAGTTACAAAAAAAAGCCACCCTTGCTTAGCAGGATGGCTCTTGTCATATTTTTTATACTTAGTAGTGGTTAGCGCCTGCGCCCCAATTTTATGTTTGCCTTACTCTCCTCCCCGGCAATCAGGCGGTTAATATTTTTACGGTGCGTAAGCACTACCACCGCAAAAAGTATGAAGCCGAAGATAATCAGGATTGGGTTCTCCGGCTGAAAGCGCGGAACCAGCAGCAACAGCATCGGAAAGGCAAGTGCCGCGATAATAGACCCCAGCGACACATACTTTGAGGTAAACAGAACCACGATAAAAATAGCGATACACATCAGGGCAACTACCGGCTCAATGGCGAGCATCATACCCAAAAGTGTTGCTACCCCTTTACCTCCAACAAAGTTCTCATACACTGGGAAGATGTGCCCCAGTACGCCAATAGCTCCAAAAATCAGCTGGAAAACTATTAAGTTCTCTGGCTCAATGGCATTAAATATAACCAGAAAGCCTGCCAGTGAGGTTGCCGTCCAACCTTTAAAAATGTCGATCAGCATTACAATTGCACCGGGCTTCTTACCTAACACACGGAAGGTGTTGGTAGCACCCGAGTTTCCGCTACCATGCTGGCGGATGTCGATGCCATAGTAGGCTTTGCCTATCCAAACAGCTGAGCAAATAGAGCCAATCAGGTAAGCTGCTATGGCAAATAATGCAATCAGTAATATGTTCATAAGTATTCGATTTGAACCACGGGTTTGCTTTTTGCTAACCGCCTACAATAGTGAGTGCAGGTGCAGTTTTTTATAGCAAAAACGAGCCCAAATATAGGCAAAACTAAATTCACTGCCTAGAATTTAAGCGCTCCTTTAACCTATACGCGGTGTTTGGGGTTCCTGGTTATATCAGAATATTTCTGATTGCTCCTCTTCCTCCTTCTTCTTTTTCTTCTTCTTTTCCTTTTTGCTGTCTTCTTCTGAGATAAAGTCGAAGTTTCCGGTTGGTTGGTTTGCCACCTTTTCTGTTATAGCCTTGAAGCCTTCCTTACCACCCAAGTAGGTGTTCTGGAAGTAGTTCAGGAATTCATTCTTCTCAATCAGTGCGCCATCGTAGATACTATAACTGCCACTAGACCCGCGGCTGCCTTTCGACTTGGAGCTAACGGCTTTGTTAAACTTATCATCTGAGGAAACCATAGAAAGGCCATTCTCGAAATAGCTGAAGTAGTACCAGGTGTACGGATCAGCCTGCAGGAACAGGTTTACGACAGGCTCGCCATGCATATCCTGCTTCATCTCCAGGTAACCGTTCATGCTGGCGTTAATGTCATCTTTCAAGCTGCTGGCAACACTAATACCGCCTACACTATACCATGCTTTCTGCTCGTTCGACCAACGCAGATCAACATTACTTAATACCAGGCTGCGCTCTAATTTCTTCGATAGCTTAGGCAGCGGCACATAGTTTATCATGGATTGCTCTTTATACTTACGCACTTCCTTGTCCCCAATAAATTCACCTAGCTTGTACAGCATACGCTCATCAGCAGTGCTTAGGGTAGAAATACCAACTGCATTACCCCGCAGGTTGCCAGCCATGGCATTGAGCGCCTGTGATGGCACGTTCATATCAAATGCCAGAAAGGTGTTTAACTCATAGCGGCTGCTGTCAACATTTGCATCGCCACTACCGGATGCCTCCAGTCCGAAATTCTTGTTCGACTTTAAAAGGTTAAGCTTTCCTTCGAAATGGATGGTGTTAGAGGTTTCGTTGTACCGTAGCACATTGCCTTCATAAGCATTCCCGTAAGCTCTGGCTTCCCTACCGATTTTGAACTCACTGTTTGCTTTATCATAAGACAACAGCCCATCTACTGTAAAGAGATCCAGGTCTTCTGCCCCTTGTTTTCTGGAAACAAAAGTATTGTACAACTTGCCTGAGCCGGTTGCGACATGTAGACCAGTATGAAGAGGAGAACCGTCTGCTGCCTTTGGTTTCAGGATTGGTATACGAACGTTAGTCGGGTTAAGCGTGTCTTTCTTGTAAGGGAACCAATCGGAATCGTTCGGATTACCTGTAAAGTTAAGTTTTACCTCTCCATCAAAGTCCATATGTGCATTCGGCGCCTGTAGGATAGCCTTTCCTCGATACATAATTCTAGGGAAGATGTAGAATGGCTTCACTTCTTCGTCCAAGGTAGCAGTAGCATAGGTATAAACAGGTTTCTTTTTCTGCTGAGGGTTACCGTACACAAAGTCTGCAAAAACTAACCGGAAAGAGTCGCCAGCGGCATTGTAATAATCATGCACGGCATCTCCTTTGAAAGCCAAGCGCGATAGCACGTCAATATTACCGCTATACATCTTGTGGTGCTGCTGTACGGAGTCGGCTAGTACTTTCGCATTTCTAAGTGTACGCATGGTGGCATCTGCCGACACAGCAACTTTGCCGCTGTCTGGCATTATGAACGCATCGGCCACGGCTATGTAAGGAACACCTGTAGCGTGCAAGGTATTTTCTTTAAGCCCATACTCGCCGCCATCGGCCATAAACTTTAAACCTTCCTGCTCCGGGTGCTGTGAGTAGAACCAGTTTTTACCTCCGTTCTCATCTGCCTTTAGGCTTACCTTCTGCGTATTCATGTCCCAGCGGGCGCTGCTCATTGAAGTTTTGTACTGTGTTTTTGGGAACTCCATACTAGCGGCTCCTTTCTGCTCGCTCTCAAAGTCTACAAAACCGGTGGTCATGTCATAAGTAAAAGCGACATCCAAGGCTTTAACGGCTGGTCGACCTTCCACGTCAGATTTCACGAGCATTTGGGCATTATTGCCACTAAAGCTACGCTGCCCAAACAAGAACTTAGGTGATGTAACATTGGCGTTGGCATTATCGAGCACACCGCTTCCGTACAAGCCTCCTGGCGAAAGTTTGGCTACTCCGGCAAGGGTGTAGCCTTCTTTATAAACCTTCATAGGCTCGTCCGTTGTCTGCAGGTACATAGTATCTGCTTGCGGCTGCCAGTTCATGTTAAACTTCTTTAGAGAGGCTACTGGGTAGGCTGTTCCGTTTACTGTTGCCTCCTTGATCGTTACTTCGGTGCCTCCTTCGGCTACTGCTCCATTCTTGTAGAAAGTATATACTGGAGCCTGCAAGGTAGCTGATAGGTACTGCAGCTTGCCTTTGCTCTGAATACCTGCCGAGCTCATCATGATGGTGTCATAAACCACACCTTTCCCACCGTAGGCTGCCAAGCCCTGAGCGGATGGCTGGTAGTAAAAGCCAAGTGTCTCATCTGGCATCATCTGGAGCTTTGTTTTGATCGGCGGGAAAATACCTCCAGAGTTAAACGTGCCGTCAAAGGCCACTACTCTTTTGCCAGAGCTTAAGCTGTCGAGTTTGAACGGCGGCATATCGAAGTATACGGTGCTGTCGTAGGCTCCACCTGCTACGTCCGGTCGTGCAAAGGCCATCTGAGCACCTGCCACTGCATCAAATTTCGGATATTCTGCTAGGAACTTCTCCCCCGACTTGTTACTTGGTTTGTTAATGTAGAGCTTGCCTGACAAGTTTCCGCCGCTGTTGCTCGTTAGCACCTGCTCTGGCACCTTGCTTGCTCTCGCTCCTCTTCTTTTAGACACTAGAGCGATGGTGTCCAGTTTGGCCAAATCTATAGAGAATTCATCATAGTTAAACCTGAATTCCTTACCTCTTAATGCAAGGCGACTAGCATACACTTGCCCATCAAACTCAATATCTCGGTTCTTCAGGATGTGCACCTCCTGGCGGCGCGGCAGTATGAACACGCTGGCAGTGTCGTTGTTAAACAGGATTTTGTTGACCCCTCGTACTGTAAGCTTATTGTTCTCCAGGTTTAGGGTGGCATTACGGCCAGAGGGCACCACCGATTTTATCACGATGTGGTCGTAATCATTTTTATCGCGGGAGGCTCCTACATAATGCCATGCCTTGTTCTTGAGCTGCACATAACCCGATGCCGGGTCATAGTCCAGGTAGCCCTGGTAAGACATTACCTGAGCAGCTTCGCGCACGGCTTTCTCATCCAGGCGAGTGGCACGGGCTACATCAGCTGTATAAAACGTACTTGATTTTATCTTTGCTCCGTAGCCAACCAACACCTGCAGCGGATGGAAAGGCGCGATGCCTACCAACTGCTGGTAACGTTCATTAGAATAGTACTCTGTTGATTCCAGCTGCACCGGAATCAACGTTTTAGTGTTGAGGATGGAGAATTCTATTTCCGGCTGATTCAGGTTCCAGTGTACCCGCTCCGCTGTTATCTCCAGGTTGTGGTAGGAGTCGTAGAATGGGGTGCGGGCGTAGGGACCTTTATCTTTTGTGAGGGTTAAGTTCTGATTTACGCGAGAGTAGCGCAGCTGCATAGCAGGGTGCGTCAGCGAATCTTTTTCCTGGTACACCGCCACCGCTGCACGGTTTGCCAGCACCAGCGAATCCTCAAAAGTATAGTTGCGGGCCAAGGTGCGAAACTTGCGCTTGCCCTGGTACGACACCACCAACTGCGATAAGCTACCATCCAGCGGGCGGCTACCTATTATATTACCTGATAGTGAAAACCCGCCAGTATAGGCAGTATTACCGCCTAGATTGTTTAATCGGGCATCACTTGTAAAGGAGGTGAACTTGGGGTAAGGATAGTTGCCTGTCTTGCGCTTGCTGCTCATCCATTCCAATGCGCCTTCCACAGGGGCTGCCAGTACTGTTGAGTAGTTTACTTTTACTTCCGGTGCCTTGAAACCTGCAAAGCTTGTGTTAAAACTATACTTACCTAGCTCAGCACTGGCTGGCTGCTCTTTCACCTGCCAATCAAACGTTCCGCCCTCTCCTACAAACACATTCTGCGCCAGCATTAACTGGCCACCTGTATTCTGTATAGCAACCGAGTCCCATGGCGTAACAAACACCAGTGCTACCTTATCCAGCTTCAGCACCGGACCTGATACTTTAGGCATGGTAGGTACAAACTGTCGTTTCAGGCTTTCCAGGCGCTTTTGTGCGCTAACTTTCTTTTCTTCTTTTTTTGGCTGTGGAGTTGCCGTTCCCCAACCATCATCTACCCAGGTTTCCTCTTCTGTTGTACTTACCTCATCATCCCAGGAAACACTATCCCAAGCTCCGGCATTGTCTTCCTGCTCCTCAACTGGCTTGCTGCCCCCTTCATAGGCAAAGCTAAAACTACCGCCAGAGGTTCTAAGGCTGTAGTAAGAGTTCTGGAACAGCTTGTTCTGATCCATGTAAAGGCTGGTGGTACGCAGAAATTGTTCGAGGCGCTTCGTGTCTTCCTGCTTCACAGCTTTGCCTGTAACCTCCAGCAGGTTATCGAGCTGATCCGCACGAAGATTCTGCTTTTTTATACCTGCCGTAAGGGTGGTGAAGAAGTCTGAGAAGTGAGGAGTGCTGCGCATTCGCTTACGGTACATGCGCTGAGCAATGTCAATCACTTCAGTCTTCTGCTTTGAAGAGAGCTTTCCGCTGCTCCATACTTCTTCCAAGTCAGCGGAAAGTGCCTCGGCGTTTTCAACTTTACCCGCCACCAACATCGCTTTCACATCTCCTACGAAGTCGGCAGGCTCTGTCGATAGCTTTGTCTGTGATTGTGCCTGCGCTGTTAGTACTGCTAAAAAAAAGACGAAGGGTAAAAGTTGTTTCATAAAGGTAGGGGTTGGATGATTGGTTGGTAAACTACACTTTTAAACTATGCTTTGAAGATGGCCGATACCCAATTGTTTTTAACCCGGTGCGACTCATACTTCAGCCCCAGCTCTTCGCAGCGCTGCTGTATCATTGGCAAGTCTTCTGTATAGAAGCCGCTCAGCAACAGCCAGCCTTCAGGCTTAAGCACTGCCTTATAAGCAGGCATGTCTTCCAGAAGAACGTTTCTGTTGATATTGGCTAGTATAATATCGAAAGGATTTTCTCCTGTAACTGTCTCAGCACCACCAAGTCGCACATCTATATTACCGTAACCGTTCAGCTCAGCATTATCGCGAGCATTCTCCACTGTCCAGTCCTCAATCTCCACAGCCACAATCTCAGAGGCCCCCAGCTCCCCAGCCATAATGGCTAGAATACCGGTCCCGCAGCCCATGTCCAGCACACGCTTGCCCTGGTGATCAATCGTCAGCTGATTTTCGATCATGAGTGTGGTGGTTTCGTGGTGGCCTGTGCCGAAAGACATCTTCGGATTGATAACAATGTCATACTTGGCATTGGAAGGCTTCTCGTGGAAAGAGGCACGCACCGACACTTCACCGCCAATAAATAGCGGTTCAAAGTTACGCTCCCACTCCTCGTTCCAGTTCTGTCGCTCGATTTTCTGCACTGTATACTCTACCTGCACAAAGTCGGCATAGCGATTAAGAGTATCCTCCAGGTCCTGCTGGTTGTACTTATTTTCTTCAATGTAAGCACTGAAACCGTCTTCCGTCTCCACAAAGGCATCAAAGCCTAACTCCCCGAGTTCGGCTGTAAGTATGTCCGCAAAGTCTGCGTTTACTTTTAAAGTTACTTCTATAAAATCCATGGTAAATAATTATTCGCGGCAAGTAGCAAAAGATCGAGCATCGGTAAAATGCACAGTAAAATCAGCCTGGTAGCGCTGCTCTGTTACGTACAGCACGTAGTCGGCAAAAGCTTTATTAGGAGTTAAGTACCAAACAGCTGGCGCATCGGCAAAAAGCTTGTTGCTTTCGCGGTACACTACCATATTGGCAAAAGCCTCCTCTTCCCCCAGGTACACCACATGCGAGGCGGTGTTTTTATACATAGGGTTACGTTCCAGGTATACAGAGCCGTACACCTGGCAATGGTTGCGCCCTACTGCTTCTGTAGCAGGCATTAAATAAGGCAACAACGCCATCCAAAGTATGAACAGTGGCTGCATATATTAGTAAGTTAAAATATAGGCAAGATACAAAAAAGGTCGCTACCTTAACAGGTGAGCGACCTTTTTAATAATTTCTTATTGTATTTTAGATAGATTTAATCACATCCGTAAAATCTCTGGATTTAAGAGAAGCTCCCCCAATCAAACCGCCATCCACATCGGCCTGAGAGAATAGCTCTTTTGCGTTGCCCGGGTTGCAGCTACCGCCATAAAGAATAGAGGTATTGTAAGCAGCCTCAGCATCGAACATGCGTGAAATCTGCTCACGAATGTACTCGTGCATTTCCTGTGCCTGCTGGCTGCTGGCAGTACGGCCTGTACCTATCGCCCAGATTGGCTCATAAGCTATCACCACCTGGTCAAATTCTTCGTTGCTCAGGTAAGAGAGGCTGTCGTGCAGTTGCTTACCTACGAAATCGAAGTGACGATCGGCATCGCGCTCCTCCAGTGATTCACCGCAGCAGAAGATCGGCTTCATTCCATTGGCAATGGTAGCTTTCATCTTTTTGTAAAGCGTTTGCGCGTCTTCGTGGTGGTACAGGCGGCGCTCGCTATGGCCTATAATTACGTACTCCACACCCACAGACTTCAGCATGGCAGCCGAAACCTCGCCAGTATAAGCGCCACTGTCGTGCTCGCTTACGTTCTGTGCAGCTAGGTGCATCTTATCGTTGCCCTGCAGCAGTTTGCCAACACTTTGCAGGAACGGGAAAGGAGGCGCTACGAGCACAGTCACATCACTGTTCACCTCGTCTTTCACCATATTATCGATCTCCGAAACCAGCGTCAGCGCTTCTTCGGCTGTTTTATTCATTTTCCAGTTGCCTGCAACAATTCGTTTTCTCATGTTTTATACTTTGTTGATGATGGATATACTTTGGTTTGCTTGCTCCGAAGCTTTACGGCAAGATAGGAAAATTTGGCGTACCCGTCGCAGTTATAGTTTGTGTGAGTTTGAGTACAGGTGTTTTGGGGAGTAGCATATTGCATGGCTGCTCCTCATCTCTTTAGGCTGATATCTCAGTTGGCTTGCTGAGCCATACTTGCTGACTTGCTGCTCTGGACATCCGTGTTTGGAAATCTCTACTGTGGGTCTCCACGTCCGCGTAAGCTATACTTTGAACTTCGGCTATACTTCACAGCTACTGCTTTATGCAGCTTGAGGTAAGCTACCCTTTCTTGCTGCTGTTCATCCTCTGCTTTACTTACTGCTCGTTTCACCTCCGGCTGTGGTGCGCTCAAGGCCGGGTGGCCTCGTCCTGGGGATAGGGGCCACTACTGTTCGAAACCTTTTTAGGTACGTATTCTATAGCGGGTATGTATAGAAGGAGGCAGAGATGAAGGTAAAGGACATATTGGCGTTTGTTCCCGATGAGGACCTGGCGCTGCTGGCGGCCCAGACACGTGTGGACCACCAGGTCAAAAAGCTCAGCGGGCGGGCCAGCCTGCGAGTGATGGAGGACCTTTCTGCTCGCTGCGCTTCCGCACCCTGGCCGAGCTGGAGCAGGGGCAGACCACGCGCCACAACTCCATCCGGGACCGGATCGTGACCATGCGGCCCGATTTCTTCCGGGCCATCTTCGAGCTGCTCTTTGAGCGCTTCAACCGCCACCTGGGCCAGGGGCGGGCGCTGGTGCGCTACGACCCGACCCTGATCGCCGTCTCAGCCCGGCTGGTGGGGTGGAGCACGCGCACCAGCCGGGCCCTGAGCGAGGGCTGCGCCCTGGCCCAGCTCGACGAGCAGGGCCGGCTCTTTGTCGTGGGGGTGCACTACCTCGAGCGGGAGCCCCTGGCAGTGGGGCAGCGGCCGCCGTCACCGTCCACAGTGACGCCTGGGTGAGCTTGCGGGAGCGGGGCGGCCACTACGCGGGCAGGCCGCTGCGGCTGGTCAGGGCCAGGGTGGAGGCCTCGGGGGAAGAGATCTGGTTTGTCACCAGCATCGCCTGGCTGGAGAGTTACCAGGTGGCGGCCATCTACCAGGAGCGCTGGCAGATCGAGGGGCTCATCAAGTTCTTAAAGCAGCGCCTGCAGCCCGGGCACCTGGTCACCCGGGACGTGAACGGCATCCAGGTCATGGGCAGCATGACCCTGATCGTGGCCCTGCTGCCCATCGTCTACCGCAAGCTCGACAGCGACCGGCGCGCCAAGCTGCGCTTCGCCCAGGAATTGGACACAGAAATAGTCCGGCAAATCGTGCTGCTCTGCGGCGGGGACCCCGCTAAAATGGAGAATTTCGTCACATGAGCAGGTTTCTCACAGTAGTGGGTAGGGGCCCTCGACAAGGGCATCGCGCCGGGAGCTTTTCTTTGCTCCTACGTCGCAATGCCTGGCTATCGCTTGTCACCGGAACCTCTCGAGGCGCTCAACCCAAGGACTGGGATCAGGTGCAGTTAGCTACAACTGACGGAGCTTGAACATAATTCCCCTCCTTAGACAAGGAGGGGCCAGCGGTGGCTGGACCCGGTACTGCAAAGCTCGCGCCCCTGTTTTTAGGGGAAGGGCTGAGGAGAGGTAAAACAAAAAAACCGCTGCATTTATACTTGCAGCGGCTTTTTACACCTGATCTTTCACTTACAGCTTGTCCTTCAGGAAGCGGGCGGTGTGGTTATCCTCCAGCTTTGCCATCTCTTCTGGTGTACCCTCAAATAACAAGTGACCGCCATTTGTACCTCCCTCAGGGCCAAGATCTATAATCCAGTCGGCACATTTCACTATATCCATATTGTGCTCAATGATCACAACAGTATTGCCGTTTTCGATAAGTGCATTGATCGAGGTAAGTAGCTTGCTGATGTCATGGAAGTGCAAACCAGTACTAGGCTCGTCAAAAACAAAGAGGATGTTCTCCTGGTGCGGCTGCGCTCCTTTGGTCAGGAATGACGCCAACTTCACGCGCTGCGCCTCGCCACCAGATAGCGTATTACTTGACTGCCCCAAGCGAATGTAACCTAGCCCCACATCGTTCAGCGGCTTTAGCTTCTCAATGATTTTTGATTGGTCAGCAAAGAAGTCGATGCTATCGGCAATGGTCATGTTCAGTACCTCCGAAATGCTCTTGTCTTTATACTTGATATCAAGCACATCCTGCTTAAAGCGCTGTCCGTGGCAGCTCTCGCAAGTCAGGTAGATATCAGCCATAAATTGCATCTCGATCTTCACCTGCCCTTCGCCCTGGCATACTTCACAGCGACCTCCTTCGATGTTAAACGAGAAGTGCGACGGCTTAAAGCCACGCGACTTAGCCAGCGGCTGATCGGCATAAAGCGTACGGATCGCATCGTAAGCCTTTACGTAAGTTACTGGATTGGAACGCGACGATTTACCAATTGGGTTCTGGTCCACAAACTCAACATGCTCTATCTTATTAAAATCACCTGCCAGTCTATCGAACTTACCTGTAGCTTCAGAAGTTGTACCGTGCAGCTTTTGCATAGCCGGAGCCAAAATCTTCTTGATAAGCGTAGACTTTCCAGAACCACTTACACCTGTCACCACGGTCATCACACCTAAAGGTATCTTCACGTTCAGGTTCTTGAGGTTATTTTCCCGCGCCCCGATGAGCTCTATGGCATTGCGCCACTTACGGCGTTGCGCCGGCACCGGCACTTCCATACGGCCACTCAGGTATCTGCCTGTATAGGTATCAGCCTTGGTTGTGATTTCGTCAAAAGTGCCCTGAAACATTAAGTTACCACCTCCGGATCCAGCCTCTGGCCCTATATCGATCAGCTGGTCAGCGGCACGCATCATCTCTTCCTCGTGCTCAACCACAATTACGGTATTGCCCATCTGCTGCAGCGAGCGCAGTACACCTATCAGCTGCTCCGAGTCTTTCGGGTGCAGTCCTATACTTGGCTCATCTAGAATGTACATAGAACCCACCAAGGCACTACCCAATGAGGTAGCCAAGTTGATACGTTGGCTCTCGCCACCAGACAAAGTATTAGAGAGGCGGTTGAGCGTCAGATACCCCAGCCCTACCCGCTCCAAGTAACTTAAGCGGTTAGTTACTTCCGTGACCAGACGCTCGGCCACGTTTTGCTCATGCTCTGTTAGCTGCAGATTGCGGAAGAACGGCAGTACCTGCGTAATTGGCATCAGCACCAGGTCGGTTATACTCTTGCCGCCTACTTTTACGTAGCTGGCATCTTTGCGCAGACGCGAACCTTTGCAGTCGGGGCAAGCAGTACGGCCACGGTAACGCGACAGCATTACGCGGTACTGTATCTTGTGCGTTTGCGACTGTATTTCTTTAAAAAAGGCATTTAGGCCTGCAAAGTATTTGTTACCGGTCCACAGCAGTTCCTGCTCGGCCTCTGTCAGCTCATTGTAAGGGCGGTGGATTGGAAAGTCGAAGCGGATGCCGTTTTTGAGCAGCGGCTGCAGCCACTCGTTCATTTTTTCAGAACGCCATGGCGCAATAGCTCCTTCATATACCGTCAGGCTCTTATCCGGGATTACCAGGTCCGGATCTATGCCTAATACACTACCAAAGCCTTCGCAGGTCTGGCAGGCGCCGTAAGGGTTGTTAAAGCTAAAGAAGTTAACTGTCGGCTCCTCAAACACCATCCCGTCCAGCTCAAACCTGTCGGAAAATACGCGCTCCTGCTCGTTGCTATACTTCACACGGCACTCGCCATGTCCTTCAAAAAAGGCAGTCTGCACTGAGTCAGCTATTCTGAACTGAAGGTCTTCGTCAGATTTATAAATAACCGCTCTATCGATTAGGATATACACTTCTTTACCCAGCTTCGGCTTCTTCTCCTCCAGCAGCTCCTCAATAAAGTATACTTGCCCATCAGCATAGATTCGGGAGTAGCCTTTCTGCAGCAGCAGGTCCAGCTCTTTCGCCAGTGTACGCTCCTTGTGCTGGTGTAGCGGTGCCAGAATCATAACACGAGCCTCATCCTCCAACGAAAATACAAAATCCACTACATCAGCTACCGTATCTTTCTGCACCACCTCACCAGAAATTGGCGAATAAGTTTTGCCGATGCGGGCGTAGAGCAATTTCAGGTAATCGTAAATTTCAGTGCTGGTACCTACCGTAGAGCGGTTATTCTTTATACTTACCTTCTGCTCAATCGCGATGGCTGGGCTTATGCCTTTGATATAATCTACATCAGGCTTATCCATACGGCCCAGGAACTGGCGCGCATAGGAGCTTAAACTCTCCACATACATGCGCTGCCCTTCGGCATAAAGTGTATCGAAAGCCAATGATGACTTGCCAGAGCCAGATAGACCGGTAATAACTATAAACTTATTGCGGGGCAGCGCCACACTTAGGTTTTTGAGGTTATGAACCCGGGCACCTTTTATAATGATGTTCTGGCGGGCGTCGAGCTCCTCAAGTTTATCTGCAGTTGTATTTGCCATATATTAGAAAGCCTCTTCCAGCAAGTATAACAAGCCGGAACAGAGGCTATATTAAGCCAATTTTTAATTTGTAAAGATACGAATAGATAACCTCTTTTAGAAGGGCTTTGTTGCAATGGCGACTGTGATAATATATTGCAAGACAGGCAACCCAGAATTTAAACATTGTCCCTGCCTTGCCATTTGCTCCAAGGGCACAGGTTAACGAGGATTTTGAGTTGCTTCACTAAATTCCCTTCTGCAACCTACTCTTGCTGTTTGCGCACTCGTACATATGAGGGAGAAAGTCTATCAACTGGCAACAGTATCAGAGCTTAGACACATTGTCTTAGGTCTCTGAATATAACACCGCCGTTTACCCCCTCTTAACTGGGTATGCACCTGTTGAACTTTGTGTTTGAACCTCAAGCTGCCCTATTATGAAAAGAATCTTTACACTGCTCCGGCTATTTGCCGCCTGCTGTCTGCTATTACTGACAACAACAGAAACCAAAGCTCAAGCCATTGATGAAGCTGTTTGCCTCTACGAAGACAACTGTATCTTTATAGCATACTCTGCTGTACAGGAAGAAAGCCCAACCTCCACTAACCTGGTAGTTATATTAACTGCCTTCATAAACCAAGGTGGTCGCTGCTCTACTATAGATGGTTTGGTTCTCTCTCCGGTAGGTGGAGTTCCAGTTTTGGTTACAAGGGAAGAGCTTCAGGAGAATGCCTTTTTTATTGAGCTCCCCGTTAACAGAGCCCTTTTCACCGCAACGCCCGATGTTTTAGTTTCTACCTTCAGGTATATCGGCATTCCCTTCTTTGGCATCCGGTTTCCTTTACCTACAAACGTAGTAGACCTGCAAGCACGCTTAGACTCAAATGATCCGTGTTTGGCTATCACTCCACTTCCAGTTGAGCTGGCAAGCTTTGATGGCAAGGTCACCCAAAGCGGTATTCAGCTGGAGTGGGTAACAGCAAGCGAAGAGAACAACAGCAAGTTTGAGGTGGAGCACAGTGCTGATGGAACTACGTTTGAGCAGATTGGCAAGGTAGACGGCCATGGCAACTCCTCTATAACCATCGAATATGATTACTTGGACAGCTATCCGCTACCCGGCCTTAACTATTACCGTTTAAGGCAGGTTGATTTTGACGGCAGGTATGAGTTCTCAAACGTGATAAGTGTGAATGCTCCGGAAAGAGCACAGTCGTTGCAGGTAACGCTCTCTCCTAACCCCTGCCGCGGTGATGATTGCCAATTAAGTATAGCTTCCGTTGCTCCTTGGCAACAGGTGCGGGTACAACTACAGGACCTTACTGGAAGAGTGGTCTTTGAGCAAATTCTGAAAGACTCCATGGAAAAGCTACAGCTTACACAGCAACAGTTACAGAACCTACGGGGCATCTTTATACTTTCGGCTGAGGCTGGAGCAGAAGTTGTGCGACAACGGGTAGTGCTGGAGTAGCTACTAATTTTCACCAGACATCATTCCTTATCTTAAAGAATCCTTGGTGCTAAGCAATACGTATGTGCTTGTATTGTCAAACCAATAAAAGCCGTCGTTTTACTATGGGAAAAGGAGATAAGAAATCCAGAAAAGGCAAGATTGCTAAAGGTACTTTTGGCAAAAAGCGTACACGCAAGGCTTACAACCTAAAGGCAAAACCAACCGACAAGGAGGCTAATTCATAAAAGGCACCCACCGGCTTACAAAAGGCCCCTGCGCAAGAGTATGAGCTCTTGCGCAGGGGCCTTTTGCATCACAATACATATAACCAGCCTTAGTCTTCTTGAGCAAGCTTGAACTACGTTGGCATGGCTATTGATTGTACATTGTAGCAGCATTCTACTAAAGGTCAATAACATCCAAAAAACTTAGTAAAAACTGACCAATTTCCGCAACTATGATTAAAAATCAGAAGTATAAACATTTACCTATTTTTACTAAAGGGCCACGCTCACCAGAGGCCGCCGCTGGCCAGCTTTGTTAGCCCACAGTAACAAAATTGCAACCTCTCTGTTATGATAGAGGCTTATATTTAACTAAATTAAAAAGTATATTTTTCCAAGCCAACGCTTGTTCTGAAGGCTCGTACCTTTGTGGACAACAAGACGTTGATAAACTAATTTTCAACTTAAAAACACTATTCCATGCAAGTACTGGACATCCGAAATTTGTTGGAGAACATCGAGCGGAAGGTGTACCAGCAGGAGATCACAACTGACGACGCTGTAACGAAACTTATAAACACAGAGATTGCAAAAGCCATAAACTTGAAGACGAAGAAAGAAAGTGAGGCGGAAGAAGACCTGTTAAAGAATGTTTCGTGCACCACGCTAGAGTGTTACCTGGACCACCTGAAAGCCGTAGAGGCTAAACTTAAGAAGCCCTGCAACATTTCCGCACAATGCACACCCGTAGAGGAGCGCGATATTAACCGCCGCCTGTTGCTTATACTCAACCGCCTGAAAGGCTACAGCAGGAAGTAACAAGCAGGCATTAAATTTTGTAAGATCATCCTTCGCAAAGATCCCTCAGCTCTTTCGAAGGATTTTTTTGTGCCTATACTTTTCTCCTCTTTCTCCTCAAGCCCCAATACTACATTTAAGCCACACATTAATAAAGGTAATTTTATAAGACCAAGGGCCTACCTAAACTTGCATAATAGAAACCAAATACTAGGAAGGCCATGACAACAGCACACATAAAGAAAGACATAACTTCTACAGAAGACATAAAACTTCTTATAGACCCCTTCTATGACAGCGTAAACGAAGATGAGTTGCTCGCGCCAATCTTTAACCAGGTTGCAAAAGTAGATTGGCAGCACCACCTGCCTACCATGTACAGCTTTTGGGGCTCATTGCTTATAGGAGGTATAGCTTACAATGGGCGTCCCTTCCCTAAGCATTTGAACCTGCCTATCAACAAAGAACACTTCGCTCGCTGGATAAGCCTCTTTACGCAGACGGTTGACGAGCTTTTTGAGGGTACTAAAGCTGAAGAAGCAAAACTTAAAGCCCACAGTATTGCCCGGACATTCCAGATGAGAATGGGATTATTAGGGATTATGGGTCATGTGTAACAAGTACACTCACCCCACATCAAAAGGGAGGCGGTAGCATTGCACGCTACTGCCTCCCTTTTTTCAGCTTCTCTGCGTTATGATCCTTATCAGTTTAAGAGGCTAAGCCAGCCTACAGAACTATAAGATATAGTATATCAACTGCTTGCACCTAGCTTCACAGGCTTTTTATATATGTGGAAAACTAAATTTAACAGATCGCATTATATCTTTAACTCTTCTCACGTATATACCACTTTACAGGCAAACGGCGTAACGTTTAGGGGCAAGAAGAAGTATAAGGCCGAGCATTTTTTTACATAATACCGGCTTTAAATCTTGCACATCTAAAAGGCGTTCTATATATTTGATTTACCTTTCTAATAAAAACTGTTTTTAAACAAGTAAACGCTACAATATGATATAAAGCTCTACGTTAACCTAATGTAGCTTTAAGATGAATACAACTACCCAGATGAGCGACTCTGCATTGGTATCGCTCTACATCGCAGGTAATGAAGGTGCGTTTGAACAGCTTGTAAACAGGCACAAAAACAAAGTCTACACTACTATTTTACTGATCGTAAAGGACTCGTATACCGCTGAGGATCTTATGCAGGATGCTTTTATCAAAGCTATCCATACCATGAAGGGCGGGCGATATAACGAGGAAGGCAAGTTCTCTTCGTGGATATGCCGCATTGCACATAACCTTGCAATCGACCATTTCCGTAAAGAGAAAAGGAGCCCGGTGATCACGCTGGAAGATGGCAGCAACGTGTTCAATACAATGTCTTTCTCTGAAGACTCCGCTGAGTCTCTGCAGATTAAAGAGGACACGCATGCCCGCTTGCGCGAGCTTATCCAAACGTTGCCACAGTCGCAGCGCGAAGTTCTGATGATGCGTCACTACGCTGAGATGAGCTTCCAGGAGATAGCCGACGCTACTGGCGTGAGCATCAACACTGCCCTGGGTCGTATGCGCTATGCGCTGATCAACCTGCGGAAAAAGATGCTTAAAAGTGATATTGCGTATGATAAAAACCTCTACTCAGAATGAGCTGATCCAGTATGTATATGACGAGTTGGCCGATGACGCCTGCGCGCAGCTGGAATCAGCGTTTATGCAAGACACAGAACTAGCCGAGGGCTGCTCTGACCTGCTAATGCTGCAACAGCTGCTCAATGGAGCGGCTAAGGCACCGAGCGAACGCTCGGTACAAAACATATTAAATTACTCAAAAAGCTTAAGTTTGCAGTCCTAACCAGATTGCAAGCTTTTTTTATGCATAAAAAGGAACGTTACAAGCTCCTGATTGAGTACTTTACCCAACACTTTCCGGAGCCGGAAACTGAATTGGCTTATAGTAACCCCTACGAGCTGATACTGGCTGTAGTACTTAGCGCCCAGTGTACCGACAAACGTGTGAATATGGTAACTCCTGCCCTTTTTGAGGCTTACCCTACACCCGAGCACCTGGCAACAGCCACACCAGAGGATATTTTTCCCTACATTAAAAGTATATCCTATCCCAACAATAAAGCCAAGCACTTAGCTGGTTTGGGTAAGATGCTGGTGGAGAAATTTGACAGTGAAGTACCCAGCACGGTAGAGGAGTTGGTAAAACTACCGGGAGTTGGCCGTAAAACGGCTAATGTGATAGTATCAGTTATCTGGAACCAGCCAGCTATGGCTGTAGACACGCACGTGTTCCGGGTTAGCAAGCGTTTAGGTTTGGTAACCAAGACTGCTAAAACGCCACTAGAGGTGGAGAAGCAGTTAGTAGCCAACATACCAAATGAGCTGGTGTCAAAGGCACACCACTGGCTTATACTTCATGGCCGTTACATTTGCGTAGCCCGTAGACCTAAATGCGAGGAGTGCCCTCTAACTCATTTCTGCGCATTTTTCCAGAAGAACTTTCCAAACATTCCGGACGACCCGGAAAATAAGTTAGGTGGTATTTAAACAGCTGTGTTCGTAGCTCTTTGCAGCTCTTCAAAATATATACCCCAGAGGAACAAGTGTAAACTAAAACAGGCAAGCTCTACTAGCTTGCCTGTTTTAGTTTATGTATTAGCGTATCTGTGTACTTCTTTCATGGTGGCCGCGTCTATCTTTACCACCACGTTCCTGATGTTTGGCTTTCATTTGCTCACGCTGCTCCTCGTATTTAGCATACTGCTTCTTATCAAGGATGCTTTTCAGTTCTTCGTTGTGGCGCTTGTGCGAAGCCATCATCTCCTTACGGAAATCAGCGTTTCTATCTCCTTTTTTGAACCTAGAGCGCATTGCGTCTTTATCTTTTGCCTGCTTCAGATACAGTGCCTCCACTTTCCTAGCCTGTGCCTTGTTTAGCCCCAGTTCTTTAGTCATACGTTCAGTTCTGGCTGCAGCTCTTTCTTCCGGACTTCTGCGCTCACCTCTTTCTTTGTGCGCTTTTACTTCCTGACGAGATTTGCTTCCCCCTTGCGCTACTGCAGGTGCTACAGAGCTACCTGCAACCAGCACACTAAGTGCCAGCATAAGAATATTCTTTTTCATCTTCTTCTTTTCTTTTGATTATGTACAATGGCAGCAAATCCAGGCCCGGAACTTTGTCCTTTTTTACACATTTACCAAATGCGTGCCAAGTTTTACATCCTTAGCAGGAAGAAAGAACACTTGCTTTATAACCAATTGATTAACAGAAAGAAAAAAACAACTTTAGAAGGGACTATACAAAGGAAACAGCAGTAGCTTAATAAATTGGTTGCGCTGCAGCAGAAAGCAACTGCTCTTCCACCTGCTTTATCAGCTGCTTCCGATCAAAAAGCTGCCGTGCTATAGCAGCGCCATTAGCAGCAGCAGCCTGCAGCTCTTGTGGCTGAGCCAACACTTGCTTCAGCTTTTGAGATAAAGCCTCCGGCTGCTCAGCAGGCGTGTACCAACCACAGTTATTCTTCTCTACAAAAGCTTTCGTCCACCCAGGGTTGGTAACCAGTGCTGGAGTGCCGCAGGCAAGGCTGTCATAGAATTTAGCAGGAGAGTTACTCGCCAGCACAGGCAGATCATTGAACGTTACAAGAGAGATATCTGCCAGTTTGAAAAGCTTAAACACCTCAGGGCGGGGCTGCGGGGGTAACAAGAGCATATTAGGCAGTCGCTGTGCCAGGTCTTGCAGCTGCGGCTCATAGTAGCCGTTGCCCGTGAATATAAAGACTATGTTATCATCAGAAGCCATGTAAGTGATAGCCTCCATTAATGTAGGTATACTGTTTGCCCGGCCATAGGTGCCAGCATATAGCGCCACCTTTTTACCCTGCAGATTGTATTTCTTGCGCAGTAACTCTACTTCTTGTTCCTGCACAGCATCTGCCATGTTTAGGTCAGTACCATTATAGTTGGTAGTTATCTTCTCCCGTGAGATACCCAAGCTGGCAACATAATCTGACATGTCGGAAGAGAGCGTAATAACGTGGTTGGCGCTTTCGTATAAGCGCTTCTCCATACTATAAAGCCGCTGCTGTAACCAACTATTCTGTACTGCTCCCATCTGTATTGGGAAGCTTGGCCATAGATCCTGCACTTCAAACACCCAAGGCACCCCCCGCAACTTAGCCACTTGTGCTGCTACCCATGGAGTACTTAGTGGCGTGGACACGGCCCACAGCACATCCGGCTTCTGCAGCTGCATGGTTTTCTTAAATGCACTACCCGCAAAGCCTGCAAACGATTTTAAGCGCTTACGCACCCCCATTTTGTTTGAGTAAGGCGCAATACACTCATGCAGCTCCACCCCTTCCGGCACCCAGCTATAGTTGTCGGAGATGCGAATTCTACGCCAACCGTCGCTTGCCACCAGGCTTACCCTATGCTCGCGCACCAGCTCCTCCATATAAGTATAATGGCGGCACGTGGCGGGACAATCAGGATTATGGTGATGCTGATTCAGCAGGGCAATGTGCATGCGAGCTTATTATGTTTTGGCTTATTAAATTGTTGAGGATAAGCAGTTGCAGCCTTCAGTAATTTAATTTTTTAGCAGTCTAATTTTACCGTTTCTTTTCTGGCTTATACTTCGACTCATCAAAGATCTTGCGGTAGTCAGTTTCAGCCATTAACTCCGGCAGCGTTACATTGGGGTTACGCTCCATATACTTACGCACAATTTGCCAGCCTACCCAGGTACCTATGCGGCCAGGGGCAGTGGCATCAATCTCAGGTGTATTAGGCCGCTCGCCAATATACTTATTCACCACAAAAGGCGTTTTCTCAAACAAAAGCTCCTTCTCCACAAAGTGTGCCCAGATGCGCCCTTCATTATGGGCTACATCAGCAATTTCTTTATCGGTATAAGATATGATTTTTGAGTCTTGCACACACGGCAGCACCGACTGTACAAAGTAGTAGGCTTTACCCATTCCTATCATTTCTGCAAGAAGGGTGCGGTCGCCGAAATTAGTCTTGTTAAAGCGGTTCGATAGCAACAGCATAGCAGCAGGCACCATCTTATCCGGCTCATAACGATTTAAAATGTAATCATAAGCCTGTGGTCTGTAGCTCGCTTCCGGACCAATAAAGTAGTCAAGACCAAACACAATCAGGCTATCAGACACATATAAGTCGTTACCTAAGGTACCTAAACCTGTTACAAAGGTTTTTACCTTTGGCACTTCAAACTCAGGATAGTAGTGCTTTAGAACTTTGAAAGCTCCCTCCAGCTGGTCTTCCTGCTCTTGCATATCGCTAAACGTGCTCATGGCCTGCTGAGCCAGAGAGTCAAGGGCAGGATTAGTAGAAAGCTCAAACAATGGATTGATAAAAGCAGAATCAGAAGGGTATTCATTCTGCTGTAGGTACTGTTTTGCAAAGTATGGTTGCGCCTTCAGGAAAGAAGCCATGTCGGCCTTTGTGTCTGCCTCATAAAAAGGCTTCTCCAGCCGCTCAATCTGTACTTCCACAGGTATCTTGGCAATTTCGTCGGGCAGTCCACAGCCCTTATCGCCGCAGCTAAAGGTTAATACAAGTATGGCAAGTATAAGTAATCTGTAATACATTGTTTCGTATCTTTGTACAAAAATAGGGGGTTACTTCGTAATAGGGTAACACTAAGTATAATTTAAGCTAAGCTGATGAAGAAAATTACACTATTGCTTCTGTTTTTATGTGCCGGTTTTACATCCATGGCACAGGTTGAAATCGGTTTACAGCTGTCGCCAACTGTGTCCGGCAACCGCTTTATAGCCGAGGACAGGTACAACTTTAACAAGGAGAACAATAATCTGCGCCTTGGTGTAGGGGTTATTGCTGATTATTTCTTTGCTCAGAACTATGCCTTTAGCACCGGCCTTATGTACCGCAGCAAAGGCGCTGAAATCTCTTATACTGAAACTGATGACAGTGGTGTAGCCCGCTCTAGCAAGGATGATATTGCTGTGCAGTATATTGAATTACCACTTACTCTGAAACTTTTCACGAATGAAGTGGCCCCGGGCACCATTCTTTATTTCCAAGTTGGTGGCTCACTTAACACGAAAGTAGCTGCGCAGGTAAACGACAAAAAAGTAATCAATGGTGAGAAAGTAATAAAGCGCTTCAACATATTTGAGGCTGACGCCAAATTAGGTGGTGGCGCTGAGTTTCAGCTAGGGCAGAGCACAAAGGTATTTGCCGGCCTCACCTACCACCGTGGTCTTACCGATATCGATGACTTCTATGAGAAGAAGTTCGGCGACAAGAACATCTCTGTGAAGAATAACGGTGTATCACTTGACTTTGGTCTTAAGTTCTAGAGCCATAACCTCCTGATAACAAAGAAAGCCGCTGCTAATTATTTAGCAGCGGCTTTTTTGTGAGAGTAAGTTTGTTTTACTCTTCTTCTTTATCCTGCACGCCATTCATGTCGCTGAAGGCGGATCGCAATTCAATTTCCTCTCCTCTACTGTCCATCACTTTAAATTCCATGATGCCAAGGGAGGTGTCTTTTATTAAGCTCACCCACTTAAAGTACTTAAAGAACCACTTTACCTGTCTCGACAGCAAACCTTTTGTATAGTAGGCATGCACGAACGGGTGTAAGTATACTTGCAGACTCCTGTGGTTGTGGCTTGTCAGCAGGTCGTCTACCGCTGCATCAATTTCGTCTGTTACCAGAATACTGGCAGATGTTTTACCGGTGCCGCCACAAGTAGGGCAAACTTCGCCGGTTACAATATTTTGCTCGGGCCTTACACGCTGTCTTGTGATCTGCATCAGGCCGAATTTCGAGATTGGAAGAATGGTAGACTTGGAACGGTCTCTCTTCATTTCCTCCTTTACCACCTCGTATACTTTCTGGCGGTTTTCTGGCGACTTCATATCGATGAAGTCTACTACAATTATACCACCTATATCTCGGAGGCGCAGCTGGCGGGCCACTTCTTTAGCGGCCATCATATTTACGTGCAGTGCGGTTGCTTCCTGATCGGTCTCGGTATTCGATTTGTTCCCACTGTTCACATCAATTACATGCAGTGCCTCGGTGTGCTCTATTACCAGGTATCCGCCACCTGGTATGGTCACCGTTTTACCGAACGCAGCCTTTAGCTGTTTCTCGATGTGGAAGTGTTCAAAGGTCTTAGTTTTGCCAGTATAGTGCTTGAGTATCTTTATTCTTTCAGGCGCTATACTTTGCACGTATGCTTTGATCTCGTCATAGAGCTGCGTATCGTCAACTACTATGTTGTCAAAGCTCTCGTTTAATAAATCCCTCAAGATGGAGGAAGAACGATTGAGCTCGCCAATAACTTTGTCGTTTGGCTTTGCTATTCTGAGAGTTTTGAAGCCCTCTTCCCAATTTGCTAACATGTTACGCAGGTCTCTGTCGAGCTCTGCCACATCGCGGCCTTCTGCCACTGTCCGAATAATCACGCCGAAGTTTTCCGGCTTTATACTTGTGATCAGGCGTTTCAGTCGAGTCCGCTCCTCTTTGCTAACGATCTTCTTAGATACGCTTACCGTGTTTGAAAACGGCACCAGTACCAGGTATCGGCCGGCAAGAGAAAGCTCACAGGATAAGCGTGGACCTTTTGTTGAGATAGGCTCCTTTACAATCTGCACCAACAGCTGCTGTCCTTTTTTAAGCACATCAGCTATTTTGCCGAGTTTATCTATCTCAGGCTCAAATTTAACCTGGTTTAGCTTGGGTGTTGCGTTCTTCTGTGTTTGCGCCGCCTTTACATACTTATTCAGTGTTTTAATATTGGCCCCCAGATCATGGTAATGCAAAAAAGCATCCTTCTGGTAACCAATATCAATAAAGGCGGCGTTCAGTCCAGGCATTACCTTTTTTACAGTGCCCAGGAAAATATCGCCTACAATGTAGTCCGTGTCCTTCGACTCGAAATGATATTCTACTAGCCTTTTATCCTGTAATAGCGCAATGCGATCCCCATCTTGAGTAGAATTGATAATCAGCTCGTTGCTCAATTTCTCTCAAATGGTTATGTTGGATGTATAAGACCAAAGCCCACTTTAGCATATGCAAAGTGGGCCCTCGTGAACGCTGAAGAAATTACTTCTTCTTATGTCTGTTTTTTCTAAGGCGCTTCTTTCTTTTGTGTGTAGCGATCTTATGTCTTTTTCTTTTCTTTCCGCAAGGCATAATCTTGTTCTTTTGTTTATGGATATTTTCTTTAATTCTTACTTAAGCTTAGCCAGGTACTCATCAACAGAGGTGTTCAGGGCAGGATCATTGCTCATGCCTTTCACCTTATTGAACATCGCCTTAGCTTCTTCGGTTTGCCCCGTCTCAGCCAACGATACAGCTAAGTAGAAGGTTCCTTCTACGTGCTGAGGGTTAACTGAAACCAGCTTCTGAAAACGCTCTACAGCTCTGTCATACTGGTTAGACTGGATAGAGAGGATACCTAAGTTAAACAACGCCTTCTCATTGTTAGGATCAGATGCAATAACCTCACGCAGCATTGTTATACCTTGCATCGGGTTTGAAGTCGCGATGTAGGTCATCGCTACGTTAGTCTTGGCATCGTGGTCAGAAGGATTGTTCTTCAGTACCTGCTCATACATGCTACGGGCTTTTGCCCCCATTTCGTTGGCACGCTCCTGTGTAGCAGCAAACGTAAAGGCCTCATAGTAGGCGTCTCCAGCTCTCTTGTAGCTTTTCTCACCTCCACGGGCCTTCGCAGCAATCTCGTAGTAGTAACCAGCACTGTCATACTTGGCAGCATTGGCGTAAGCCTCGCCTAGTTCAACAGCTACCCTGTTGCGTGTCTGCTCATCGGTAGCTTTGTTATACTTGGCACGTGTAGTTGTAAGCGCCATCAGCTGCTCTGGTGTAGCAGTTCTATGCGCTTCAGGCGTTGCGGCTCCCGATTCTGCCCCGTGGTTGTGGCCATCATCTTCTGAGTGGCCTTCCGGCACGCCAGCAGTTGTTTCAGTGGCAGCAACGTCTTTATCCTCATTGTTTACAACAACTTTAGGCAAAAAGAACAGAACGGCCACCAAAGCGATGGCTGCAATAACTATCAATATTTGAGACCGTTTCATTCTTTTTGCCTTAATGCTGTAGTACTTTAATCAATTCAGATTAGCAAAGATACAAAAAATTAAGAATGCGTTAACTCCTGAATCTTTTTGCTGTTTTTGATCTTCTGGATGAAGGTCTTAGATGGTTTGAAGCTTGGGATAAAGTGTTCGTCGATAATGATAGATGTGTTTTTAGAAATGTTACGAGCTACTTTCTTCGCACGCTTCTTATTCACAAAGCTACCAAAACCTCTCACGTAGATGTTGTTACCATCAGCCATAGAGTCCTTCACCACTTTGAAGAAAGCCTCGATTGTAGACTGTACATCTGCTTTATCAATCCCTGTCTTATCAGCAATCTCTGATATTACTTCTGCTTTAGTCACTTTCTTAGATTTTTAGGATATTAATAATAAGTTAACTTTCTAATCTTTGTAAATCAGCATGTTCCGTCGAACTGTGATTTTCGGGGCACAAAGGTAGTTTTACTTTTTGAATAGTAAAAGCTTTAGCGCTAAATTATTAGGTGCAAAACAACGTCATTTTTCGCGCGCTACACGCCTCCACTCGCAACACCCGTGCCACAGTTTCCATCCCTTAACGCGGCATCAAAGTTTATATTTTAATGTTTTGACATTAAACCCAAACTTGCCCTAGCCCTGAACAAAGCCTTAATTTGCCTGTTCCAATTACCTTTTTCAAATATAATTTATGTCATCTGCACCGCACGCGCACTTTGCGCAAACTCTTATTAGTTGGTATGGGCGCCACAAGCGTTCTTTACCTTGGCGCGACACAACTAATCCCTACTTTATCTGGCTTTCAGAAGTAATTCTGCAGCAAACACGTGTGGCACAAGGGCTTCCGTATTATGAGCGTTTTATTGCTACTTACCCTACGGTTGAAGACCTTGCGGCAGCCCCGCAAGACGAGGTACTCCGGCTATGGCAAGGATTAGGCTACTACTCCCGGGCCCGCAACATGCACCATACGGCCCAACTGGTTGTAGAGAAGTATGGAGGCCGGTTTCCAGACAAGTATGAGGAACTGATTAAGTTGAAGGGCGTGGGCAGCTACACTGCTGCAGCTATTGCGGCTTTTGCTTTCCGGGAGCAGGTGGCTGTACTTGATGGAAACGTTTTCCGGGTACTGGCACGCGTGTTTGGCATTACTGATGATATAGCGGCACCTTCGTCGCGCAAGGTATTCCAAAAGCTGGCAGATGAGTTAGTACCTAAAGGTGAGCCAGACACCTATAACCAAGCTATAATGGAGTTTGGCGCTGTACAATGTACCCCTTTGATGCCAGACTGCCTCTTCTGCCCCCTACAACAAAGCTGCTTCGCTTTTAGCCATGGCATGGTGCAGGAGTTGCCTGTAAAGTCGAAAGCAAAGGCTGCACGCCCACGGTTTTTCCACTATATTACTTTTGAACTGGAGGGAAGATTTTACCTGCGGAAGCGATTGGAAGGAGACATTTGGCAAGGCCTTTATGACTTTTACCTCTACGAGAATGACAGCAAAGACTTATCTTTGGAGCAACTTTTACAGGAATTGCAGGAAGCAGGCATCCCGGTGCAGGAGGCACAACTGCAACCGCCCCAAAAAGAATATAAACATATTCTAAGCCACCAGAAAATAACGGCCCGTTTTTATCGTATTAAGCTTAAAGCAGACCTAAAAGATGAAGTGCTAAAAGAAACAAGATTAGTACCTTATAACGTTCAAGAAATAGAGGCTTTACCTAAGCCAGTTTTGATCAGTAGCTATTTGAAAGATGCTAAGATTTTAGTATATTTATAAGCTGAAACTAATCTGGAATAAAAAGCATTCTAGTAGTTCAAAAAGCCATATTTGCCTCCAGCTTGGTTGTTGGAGTAGCCCAATTAAACTTATTTTTACAGACGAAGAGACATGGCAAGTGTAAACAAAGCAATTCTGGTCGGAAACTTAGGTAAAGACCCAGAAGTACGTCACCTGGAAGGTGGTGTGGCAGTAGCTCGATTCCCAATCGCTACTTCCGAAACTTTCAAAGACAAAAACGGACAGCGCCAGGAGCGCACCGAGTGGCATAACATTGTAGTATGGAGAGGCTTGGCAGAGGTAGCTGAAAAGTACCTGCGCAAAGGCAATTCAGTATACATTGAAGGACGTATCCGTACGAACAGTTACCAGGATAAAGATGGTGTGCAGCGCTATAGCACTGAGATAGTGGCAGATAATATGACCATGCTTGGTGGCCGTAGCGATAACGGCGGAAGCGGCGACTACCAAGGCCAAGGATCCACTGCTGCCAGCAGCGGAAACTATAGCGGTGGCGCGACGGCTAACAAAGGCGGCAGCCCAGCCGGAGGATTCCAGAGCGACGAACCGGACGACCTGCCCTTCTAACCTATGTTTCACTAAACTGAACAATTTTGGAAAGTACAGATCCCGGAGACCCCCTGAGTTATAGCTTACTCCAATTTTTACAGAGTTCATTGACCCAGCTCAGGGTAGAATACCTGATCGCCATACTAGGCGGTTTCATTTTATTGCTGTTCTCGGCCCTGACTTCAGGGGCCGAGGCAGCTTTCTTCTCTCTTTCGGAGCAGGAGCTAGAGCAGTGCAAAACGAGCAAGCGCCCCGCTGAGCAACATGTGTACCGCCTCCTGCAGAACCCGCGTCAGCTTCTTACTACTATACTTGTTTTCAACAACGGCATTAATGTCGCCATCATTACGCTGTTCGCTTATGTAGCGTGGCAAGTGTTTGGCACCATGACGTTATCGGCTGGTGCAATGGCACTATGTATGCTATTTGCCACCTTCTTCATTGTTTTCTGTGGAGAGGTGTTGCCAAAAGTATATGTGCAGAAACACCGTATGTCGCTCGTACGCCGTATGGCCGGAGTGTTAGACAGGCTGCAGGTAATTATCCGCCCTGCCTCCTGGCTTCTTACCTCCATAAATGAGTACATCGAACAAAAGTATATTATCAGAGGCTACAATCACACCATAGAAGAGCTGCACCACAGCCTAGACGTGGCTCTGATAAATGCCGACACCTCTCCGGAGGAGCGCAAAATATTGCGTGGCGTTGTAAACTTCGGAGCCATCAATGTAAGGCAAATCATGCGCCCTCGCGTGGATATTGTAGCGTTCAGTACAACCATGACACTGCAGGAGCTAATGCCTGAGATTGTGAAATGGGGATACTCCCGGGTGCCAGTTTATACAGAGAACACAGACCAGATAGAGGGTATACTGTATGTAAAAGATCTTCTGCCACACCTGGGCAAAGGCGAAGACTTTGAATGGCAGCAGTTAGTACGCCCACCATTCTTTGTACCAGAGACAAAGCGCATCGCTGACCTTTTCCAGGATTTCAAAGAAAAGCATGTGCACATGGCCATTGTAGTAAATGAGTATGGAGGCACTGTAGGCTTACTTACCTTGGAGGACATTGTTGAGGAGATTGTGGGTGAGATTAACGACGAATTTGATGACGATGATGATATCATCTATTCTCAACTCGACGAAAATACCTATATCTTTGACGGCAAGACCTCGCTACATGACTTCTGCAAAATAACCGAGGTGCCATTTGATGCCTTTGATGAGGTAAAAGGTGATAACGAGACAGTAGCTGGTCTAATGCTGGCGCTGTTTTCCAGGATTCCGCGAGTGGGCGACTCAGCAGAGTATGGGCGCTTCCATTTCACGGTAGAGTCGGCGGACACAAAGCGCGTTAAACGAATTAAGATCAATGTCGCAAGCAAAAAAGAACAGTATCATAAAGTTAGTTAGCCTGAAGGCATGTATGTGGATTGGCCTTACTGCTGGTGTAGCAGCCTGCGGAGCCGAGTATACCCCAAAGCCTAAAGGCTACAACCGCATCGATCTGCCGTCACAAGCATACCAACAGCTACAGGAGGACCACCCGTACAGTTTTGAGTACTCCGCTCACGCCAAAATACGTCCTGACTCTTCTGGCATTGCGCAACCACACTGGATCAATATTATATATCCAAGCCTTGGAGCCAATGTGCAGCTAACATACAAAGACCTGCAAAACAGCAATGAGGTGCTAAATGACCTGGTGGAAGATGCTCGCAAACTAACTGCCAAGCATCAGATTAAGGCTTATGCGATTGAGGAATCTGAGATAAAGATCTCTTCCGGAGATGTGGCTTCTGTATTTGAACTGGAGGGTGAGGTACCGAGTCAGTTCCAGTTCTATGTTACTGATTCTACAGAGCACTTCCTGCGCGGTGCTTTATACTTCAGAACAGCTACGCAGAATGATTCACTGGCTCCGGTAATTGAATTTGTAAAAAAAGATATCATACACCTGCTGAACACGCTAGAGTGGAAAAGTAAATAAGCCATTTGAGCATAGCAAAGTCATCAACAAGTATAAAGCCCCGCCAGCGTTTAAACCTGTCGGGGCTTTTGCTTATTTTTGCATTCTATACTTGCCATTCCTTTCACCCAAAAGCAAGCCAGATCACGTGAGTAACTTCTTCAACACTAAAATAGAATTCCTGAAAGGCGTTGGGCCGATGCGGGCGGAGCTGTTGCAGAAAGAACTCAACATCTTCACCTACGGCGACCTAATTCAGCACTACCCTTTCCGATATCTAGACCGCACGCAGTTTTACAAAGTAGCCGAACTGGATGAGAGTATGCACTATGTGCAGGTGCGTGGCCGCGTTAGGGGCAAAGAAGTCATTGGCGAAGGGCGTAAGCAGCGCCTGGCGGCAACGCTGGTAGATGAGAACGGTGACCAGTTAGAGCTGGTATGGTTTAAAGGTGTGAAGTGGATGCAGAAAACACTGAAGAACCACACCGACTACATCGTGTTCGGAAAGCCTACGGAGTTTAATGGCAGGTTCAGCATGGCACACCCTGAGCTAGAGGAGCTGGCTGAGGAAAAACAAACAACCTCTTTTCTGCAGCCAGTTTACCACACTACCGAAAAGCTCAAAGCACACCGCATCGATAGCAAAGTGATCAGCAAAATAATGGAGATGCTGTTAAAAGTAGCATTGCCACAGGTGCAGGAGTCGCTGTCGCCGGAGCTGATTGATACGTATAAGCTGATGGATAAGCGTAGTGCTTATGCCAACATTCACTTCCCGGAAACGGCGGAGAAGTATAACAAAGCTAAGTTCAGGCTCAAATTTGAGGAGCTCTTTTACATACAACTGCGCCTGTTCCGCCAGAAGGTAGTGCGCAAAGCAGATCTGCAGGGGCAGGTGTTTAAGAACACTTCCACCCTCACCGAATTTTATAAAAACCACATGACCTTTGACCTGACCAATGCTCAAAAGCGGGTGGTGAAGGAAATATACGCTGACTTAACGGCCGGAAAGCAGATGAACCGCCTGCTGCAAGGGGATGTAGGCTCCGGCAAAACCATTGTGGCCTTTATTACTATGCTGATTGCGGCAGATAATGGGGCGCAGTCGGTGCTAATGGCACCAACCGAAATTCTGGCCGACCAGCATTATGTGGGTTTAAAGGCCTTTGCCGATAGGCTGGGCATCAACATTGGCAAACTTACAGGCTCTACAAAGGCCAGTGAGCGAAAAGTAATACACGAGCAGCTGCGCTCTGGCGAGATGAAAATGATTGTGGGTACGCATGCGTTGCTGGAAGACGTGGTGCAGTTTCAGAACCTGGGGCTCTGCATTGTGGATGAACAGCACCGCTTTGGTGTGGAGCAGCGTTCTAAGCTCTGGCGCAAAAACCCGCGAGTTATTCCGCACGTGCTCGTGATGACGGCCACCCCTATTCCCCGCACCTTAGCCATGACTTTATATGGCGATCTGGATGTGTCGGTGATTGACGAGTTACCAGCCGGCCGTAAGGAAATCGTAACCGTACATCGCTTCGATTCGCACCGCCTGCGTGTGTTCCAGTTCGTGCGCGACCAGATAAAGCTGGGCCGGCAGATTTACATCGTGTACCCGCTCATTGAGGAGTCAGAGGGGATGGAGAATTATAAAGACCTGATGGATGGCTTTGAGAGCGTGCAGCGGGCTTTCCCGGAGTACAAGGTAAGTATGGTACACGGCAAGATGAAGCCGCAGGACAAGGATTACGAGATGCAGCGCTTCGTAAGGAACGAAACGCAGATAATGGTAGCTACTACCGTAATCGAAGTAGGTGTGAACGTTCCAAATGCTTCTGTGATGATAATAGAGAGTGCCGAGCGATTTGGCCTTTCGCAGCTACACCAGTTGCGCGGCCGTGTAGGCCGTGGAGCCGAGCAGAGTTACTGTATCCTGATGACAGGCTATAAGCTGAGCAAGGACAGCAAAACCCGTCTTGAGACGATGGTACGCACGAACAACGGCTTCGAGATTGCAGACATTGACCTGAAACTGCGTGGTCCCGGCGACCTAATGGGCACACAACAGAGCGGCGTACTGGACCTGCTCATTGCAGATTTGGCTAAAGATGCGCCTATACTTCAGGAAGCGCGAGCCGCTGCACAGCGCGTGTTACACCAGGACCCGCAGCTGGAGCAGCCGGGGCATGCCAACATCCGCCGCCACATTCAGTCACTGAGTGCCAACACTGTGAACTGGAGCAGGATCAGTTAGAGCTACAGCAGTTTTTCCACTACTCAGGTTAAATTTTACCCTTATCTTTACAGCGCCTGCGCTGTTCTGGTAGCATAACCAGAGCTTAAAAAGGAACCGTGTGTAAATCACGGGCTGACGCGCAACTGTAAGTAACATTATGTTAACGCCAAACAGGCCCTTTGTCCGGAGTCGGGTGCGAAGGGCGGCAGTAAAGTTATAAGCCAGGATACTTGCCACAGATGTTTATGCACAGCCTTCGCGCTTAAGGCCTGTGGTAAGAAATTAGCCGTACCAGTAGTACGGTCTACACTTCCTTTCCACACCTTCCTGCGCAGGCATTCAAACTTTTAGTAAAAGCACATGTCGCGCCACCCCTTGTAACTTTTATACTCTAAACTACCTTCGCTGTTAAAAAGCTGTACCGGTATGTGCTTGCCACCTACACATCAACAATCAAAACTTTTATGAACTTAGAAGAACGCATCAAGCAATCAGAAACCCGTATCTTTAAGGCTGTTTTTCCGAATACCACCAACCATTACGACACCCTTTTTGGAGGCACGGCCATGCAACTAATGGACGAGGTAGCCTTTATTGCTGCCACACGTTTTTGCCGCAAACGTGTGGTTACCGTTTCATCAGACAGAATTGACTTTACACAACCCATACCCGCTGGTACCATTGTAGAGCTGATAGCCCGCGTTATAAGTGTAGGCAATACCAGCTTGAAAGTACAGGTTGAGATTTATGTTGAAGAAATGTATTCTGATGTACGAACAAAGGCAGTGAGCGGGACCTTTGCTTTTGTAGCCATAGACGAGCACAAGCAACCAATACGAGTGCTTTCTGAGGTGTAATGCAAACACCATTTGAACAGCTCTTTATTGAGGAGCAAAGTTTATACTTTGGTTCCACGCGAAACAATAGTCAAAGGTTAATATTACAACTGCCTTAACTCTGGCCAGTGTAAATATAGTATATTCGGTAATCCAGTTCCGTTTATACGCTGGATTTGGGTGTATAGCAGGAGTAGTGTTCCTTTTATACAGTAGTGCCTGTATTGGCCCGCCAATGTTTCTGACATGATAACTTAAGCTCAGTTCTTTAGCCGAAAATTTGGGGAGACAGTAAAATTAGTTACAGGAGCTTTTGCAGCAAGACCTTTCCTAACATTGAGTGGGTGAACTCTGCCAGTAGTGTGGTTCTGCTGCCCCATTTGGTTTCAAACTGGGCGTTAGAGCCCGCATAGAAGAGTAAGCTGACTGGGCGGCAGGCAATGGCTTTTGTATTTATCCCAAAATATTAAAGCCTATGAAAAAGCAAACCACTACAAGAGAGAGTGCCATCAACATGCAGCTGGCCAACCCGAACGCGGCAGGTATTGATGTGGGAGACACCATTCACGCCGTTGCCGTACCCGAGGGCAGGGATACGCTGCCGGTCAGGTCCTTTGGGACGATGACCTGCGATCTGGAGGCCATCGCCGCCTGGCTGCTCGAATGCGGGGTGGACACGGTGGCCATGGAGAGCACTGGCGTATACTGGAGACCCTTGTTCAACCTGCTCACCCAGCACGGCCTGGAGGTGTACCTGGTTAATGCCAAACAGGTTAAAAACGTGAGCGGCAGGAAGAACGATGAGGATGATGCGCGCTGGATTCAGAAGCTGCACAGTTGCGGACTGCTCCGCAGCAGCTATCTTCCCGACGACCAGCAGGAGGCGCTGCGCACGCTGGTTCGCCACCGCAGAACGCTCACCCAGGATAGAGGCAGATGCGTGCTGAGGATGCAGAAGGCCTTGGAGCTGATGAACGTGAAGGTGCACACGCTGCTGCGCGACATCACCGGCAAGAGCGGCCTTGCCATCATTGAGGCCATCCTGAGTGGGGAGAGGACAGCGGAGAACTTCCTTACCTGCGTCCACTTCAAGGTGAAGGCCGACAGGGCAACCATCCTCAAGTCCCTACAGGGCAACTGGCGCGCAGAGCAGCTTTACCTGCTGGAGGACTGTTACATGAGTTATAAGTACCTGACCGAACGCATCGCCTTGTGCGATGTGGCCATTGAAAGGCAGCTGGAGCATTACTATAGGGAAATCCGCCCTGAAGCGGCGCCTGAGTGTGAGGCCGTCTCTGCTAAGAGGGCCAACAGGAACAAGCCATCGTTCAACACCTGCTCCTACCTGAAAAAAGTGCTGGGAGTGGACGTGATGGCCATTTACGGTATCAGTGACATTGCCGCACTGGAGATTCTCTCTGAAACAGGCACAGACATGAGCAAGTGGGAAACGGCTAAGCACTTTGCCAGCTGGCTGAACCTGTGTCCCAACAACAAAATATCAGGAGGGAAGCTTATTAGCAGTACCCTTATGAAAAAGAAGCCAAACCCGGCAAGCCAGGCTTTCCGTAACGCCGCCAATGCCGTGCAGCGAAGCGACAACTGGCTCGGTGACTACTTCAGGCGGATGAAAGCAAAGGGTGGTAACAAGTACGCCACTGTGGCCACGGCTAATAAGATTGCTACAATTTACTACAAAATGGTATCTTGCCAGCAGGAGTTCAGCCCTGTTGAACTGACTGCTTATCAGAAAAAGTACAAGCAGGCGAAGATCATATACCTAGAGCGGAGGCTCTTTGAACTAAAAATGGAAGCCGCTTAGTGGAGTTATATAGAAGTTCTCCGTAACTTAAAGTATGAAAAAAACTTTCCCACTCTTTACAACAATCTTATTACTTCTGCTCTTTGGGTGCCAAGAAGAAAAGAATATTAAAGTGTGCGAGAACTTCCAACTCCTTGGTTCTTTCAACAAAGGAGAGAAAGTGTCTATCAAGTTCAATTCAAAGGTGATTCATGAAGGCTTCTTTGAAGATAAAAGCTGGATAGTTTCCCAGTTATTTTGTGTAGATTATACAGATACTTTCAGGGTTGATTTTAGGGTTGTAAAAAAGGGGGAGGTGGTGTTGGATACCTCGATGGTAGGGTATTCAGGGTTCGGAAACTACCTGCTTGCTCTCCCTAAGGGAAGACCTACAGGAGATTTGCTTGAAAAAGTTCGTGCAGATATTGACTTTTACGAGACCATTCCTCCTGATTCTTTAGTTAGAACTGCTGAACCTGAATTGATTGTCTCACATTAACACCAAAATAAACTCTGGTTTGTGACATAAAAAGCTTCAGAGAACAAAGTTCAGCCTTAACCCTCGCTACGCTTCAGGCTTCGGCTGCACCAGCCCGTTATCCACAACAAACACTTTAAGCCTCCGTTTTACCCCTAGCACAAATCTATACCACCCGTGAAAAAGCAGTTCATCCTTTCGTTTATACTTCTGTGTCTGCTCTGCCAGCCGCAGGCTATACTTGCTCAGTCCAAAACCAGAGCATCCGTAGATTTCAGCTATAATCCCGATCCTGAAGCAGACCATTTTAACCAGCGCCTTCCTGACAAAAGTATACCTGTTGGGCAGAATGAGCTTGTGCTCCTGAACCGCACAGACAACAGCAAATACACAGTAGAGAAGTATAGTGCTGAGTTGAAAAAAGTTTGGTCTGTGGAGATCCCTTTAGAGGATGGAGAGACAGTAGATAAATTTACAGCCAACAACGAGGCAGTTCTGGTGATAACAAACCGCAAAGCTGGCCAAAATCAGCAGCTGTACGGGCACCGTATCAACCTTCAGGCAGAAAAGAAAGAGCAGCCAGTACTGCTTTTAGAAGCGCCAGCTAAAAGCCGACGTGCAGGAGTTGCCATTTCTGAAGATGGCTCTCAGGTTTTAGCTTATCGCTTCCATACCGACAACAGCTTTCAGATACAAAGCATCAGCGGCAGTTTATTTAACGGCAATCTGCAGAAGCAACAGGATGTTAAGTATGACTTGAGCGACCTGCGCGGTATTCTGACGGCAGATATTCAGTTGGGCAATGGCGGCGAGCAGTATGTAAGTTTGATTTCGGACCAGATGAACCGCCTGAGTGTGCGCCAGTTTAAACCGGGCCGCAAGGAAGCCAAAGTGATGTCGGTTTTGGTTGGAGGTGTGTTCGACGGACTGCAAGTATACATCCGCGATACCCGCTTCAAGTTAATGGAGGACGGTTTGCTTTATGGAGCCGTTCTAACTGCCGACGAAAAGAGCGGCGGCTACTACAGTCTTAAAGCTGTAAAGTACGACTTCGAGAATGAGGACATGGTTTTCGCTGAGGAGTTTAAGTTCAGCCCAGATTATGTGCAGAAGATAAATGCTCTCGACAAGAGCAATAAGGGCAACAGGCTACAAGACATTTCCCTAAGCGAGCTACTGCTGACACCGGAGAAAAAGCTTGTCATTCTGGCCGAGAAGAAGTATACAGAAGGCGGCGAGAATGCGCCATACTTCGCAGAAGAGCTGCACCTTTTCGCTTACGACGAGTACATGGGCTACGACTGGAATTCTGTGCTAACGAAGCAACAGCAAGCACCTGCCGCCGAAGGCTTCACCAGTATCTCCTACAGTTCTCACCTGAGCGGCAACACACTAAACCTGCTTACACTTGAGGAACTAAACGGGAAGTATGATTTGTACCTGCGCCAAATCAACACTAGCAATGGCAGCTCCTCAGCTCCTCAGGCCCTTCGGCTTAATGTAGCCAATGATAAGAAGCTAGCCTACGTGAAAGATTACACCGTTTGGCTAGCTCCTAAAGACATTGTTACCGTGGTACGCGCGGGCAAAAAACCAGACCAGCTTCAGCTTAGCCGTATAGAGATAAAATAAGCAGCTAACTACAGCTTAAGTTGCTGCAGAAAGCGGGGCATAACAGCCTCGCTTTTTTGTTTTACCTTCATCCTTCTGGTAAAAGAGGTTAGCTGTAACAGCATATGAGAGAAACCCACAAAGGATACTATCTCCAGGTACATTTTAAACTCCCTCTTTGAGCCATCCACCACCCCAAGCTTATCAACTTTATAAGTATTGGTGGCAGACCAAGGCATCCAGCGAACTTGCTTCCTGTGTCGCAGCATGTACCGGTTTATAGCTACCTCCAACTGGTACCTCTTTATCTTTTGATGTACTACCTGCTCCAGATCTGCTTTCTTGATCAAGCGCTCACCCGAGAGAAGGATATCACTGCGGTACCACCTCACAAACCATGGCGAATTTATGCGCCGCAGTATGATCATATCCACAGTGGGGTTTTTAGCCATAGCAGAGACGGCTGCCTCTATTTCATCTGTATTTAGTGCCTGCAGGTCCGCATCCATTAACAAGACATGCTCATTTTTGACTAACGTCAAGCCTTTCTTTATTGCGGCTGCCTTACCTTTGTTGCTCGGTAAGCGCACGACTTGTACTTGCGGCCAACATCTTTCAATATAATCAGCTGTCCCATCTGAAGATCCATCATCAACACATACAACTTGTGTAACCGATCTCACCTTTATTATTTCCTTCAGAACAGTACCAATCCGCTGCCGCTCATTGTAACACGGAATGAGACAAGATATTTGCATAGTTTTATTTTGTTCATGTATAGGTGCTTATTCCAAATACGTTGAAACCATGATAAAATTCGTTCTTATGCGACTTTTTTTTGCACAAAAAAGCTTACCAAACAAAGCTGATGCTCTCAAAAAGACAATAAAAAAGGCTGCTACCTTTGGTAACAGCCTTTGAACTATAAGTGGTCAGAATTAATACACAAACTCGTTTGCCTCAATTAGGGCAGCGGCTATACGACGACGCGCTTCTTTAGTGTTATACAAATCTTTCTTCGTGAAGCGCTTCAGGCCCATAAACAACAAGCGTTGTTCATCACCTTCGGCCATAGCGGCAATAGCCTCCTTACCTGCCTTAAAGGCAGTATCTACGGCATCGTTCACTGTAACTCGTACAATATCTATTTGATTTGCTACAGCCTCCTCACCTTTCTGGCTTACTAGTTTTTCCACACGCAACAAGGTCGATTCTGCTACATAGGTTTTGATAGCCATATCGGCAATGCTCATCAGTATCTCCTGCTCTTTAGCCAGTGAGTTCATATACTTCTGCACTGCCGTACCTGCCACCATCAGAATAGCTTTCTTCAGATTCTTGATAGCCTTGTGCTCCGCTGTAAACAGGCCTTCCTCCTCGTCACCAAAGTCTGGGATAGACATTAGCTCCTGCTGCACTGCCTGGGCTGGTCCCATCAGGTCCAGTTCACCTTTCAAGGCTTTCTTCAGGATCATGTCTACTGTCAGCATGCGGTTGATCTCGTTGGTACCTTCAAAGATGCGGTTGATACGGGAGTCGCGGTAAGCGCGGTCCATCGGATAGTCTGCAGAGAAGCCGTAGCCACCGTAAATCTGCACACCTTCGTCTACTACATAATCCAGCACCTCTGAGCCTTCTACTTTCAGCATAGCAGCCTCAACGGCAAACTCTCGGGCAGCACCCATCAGAGCCTCGTTTTCGTTGGCTCCGTTCGCCATTAGCTCCTGCTCTTTGCGATAGATATCCATACCGCAACGATATAAGGCTGATTCTACGCCGTAAATGCGAATAGCTTGCTCGGCCAGCTTATAACGGATAGCACCAAATTTTGAGATTGGAAGCTTGAACTGGTGACGCTCGTTAGCATACTTCACAGACAGGTCGGCTACTTTTTTTGCAGCTCCCAGTGTAGCAGCACCTAGTTTAATCCGACCAATGTTCAGGATATTAAAAGCAATCAGGTGGCCTTTACCAATCTCGCCTAGCACGTTTTCCTTCGGCACTTCACAGTCTTCGAAGAACACCTGGCGAGTAGAAGAACCTTTGATACCCATTTTGTGCTCTTCATTGCCAAGGCTCACTCCTTTGTAGACGCGCTCCACAATAAAGCCTGTAAACTTATCTCCATCTACCTGTGCGAACACCACAAACACATCCGCAAAACCTGCATTGGTGATCCACATTTTCTGGCCGTTCAGGATGTAGTGCGTACCTGCCTCGTTCAGTACAGCTTTCGTCTTAGCCGCCAAAGCATCGGAACCAGAACCAGGCTCCGTTAAGCAGTAGGCTGACATCCACTCACCACTCACCAGCTTCGGGATATACTTGTTCTTCTGCTCTTCGGTACCAAAGTATAAGATTGGCAGCGTACCGATACCCGTGTGTGCCGCAAAGGCTACCGGGAAGGAATGTCCACCACCTACTGACTCTGTTACCAGCAGCGAAGTGTTGAAGTCCATATTCAGCCCGCCATACTGCTCCGGAATAGATACAGCGAACAACCCCAGCTCACCTGCCTTTTTCATCAGGCTTTCCATCAGGCCTTCCTCATGGTTGTCAAGGCGATCTAGCAACGGGTATACTTCCTCGCGCACAAAGTCCTTACAGGTTTGTGCCATCATCAGCTGCTCCTCATTAAAGTCAGCAGGTATAAATACGTCCTGCGGGTTTGTCTCCTTTATCAGGAACTCACCACCTTGGATGGTGGCAGTTTGTGTTGTTTTTTCCATGGCTACTCAAATTTCTTATAGTTGTATCAAGTATCACGTATCAAGACACACGACCCTTTCTGTCAAGCATGTTTATAAAGCCGTTTAGCATCTTTTGTACGCCTTCATTCTTAGTTATCAAGTCTGAATACTGAGGCTGTTTAACGAAGCCGAAAGATTCAGCCAATATTAATTGTGTTTCAAGCTCGAAAGCAGATCCTAGAGCAATCCTCAGGAACTGACCAAATTCTTTATCCGATCCACGACCTGCCCCCTCAGCTATATTGGATGGAACTGACACAACAGCACGATTAATCTGTGATGTCAGCCCATATCGTTCATCCTGTGGGAAAAGAGCAGTCGCTTTATAAACGAGCTTAGCTAGCTCTATTGAATCTTTCCACACTCTTAGCTCTTTGAAGTTATGCATCTAAAAATTGTGCGTCGTGCTACGTACGTCGTTATTTCAAAAACTCAAACACTCCAGCTACACCTTGGCCACCGCCGACGCAGGCAGTTACCAAGCCGTGTTTGCCACCAGTGCGGCGCAGGTCGCTGAAAAGCTGTACAGAGAGCTTGGCTCCAGAGCAGCCGAGTGGGTGGCCAAGCGCGATGGCTCCACCGTTGATGTTTAGTTTGTCCGGATCAAAGTCCAGATGACGCATAACGGCAAGAGACTGAGCCGCGAAAGCTTCGTTCATCTCAATCAGGTCTATGTCGTTCAGCGTCATGCCTGCTTGCTTTAGAGCTTTTGGAACTGCAGCTATTGGCCCCATACCCATGATGCGCGGATCTACGCCACCGGTTCCGTAGCTTATCAGGCGTGCAATCGGCTCTAGGTTCAGCTCTTTCACCATACGTTCGCTCATCACAATAACAAAGGCAGCTCCGTCGGAGGTTTGAGATGAGTTACCAGCCGTTACTGTACCTCCGGCCGCAAATACTGGCTTCAGGCGAGCCAACGCCTCCATTGAGGTGTCAGCACGTGGCCCCTCGTCGGTGTCCACTACATAGCTGCGGGTTTTCTTCTTGCCACTTTCATCCAGGTAAGTTTCCTCCACCGTAATCGGCACGATCTGGTCTTTGAAGTACCCCTTCTCAATTGCATTCAGCGCCTTCTGGTGCGACTTAAAAGCAAACTCATCCTGGTCTTCACGTGAAACATTATAATCTGCAGCTACGGCCTCGGCTGTTAAGCCCATACTCAGGTACCAATCTGGGTTCTTGCTAGCTATCTTGTAGTTCGGAACAGTTTTCCAACCTGCTGTTGGCACCAGCGACATAGACTCGGTACCTCCGGCAATAATACAGTCGGCCATTCCTGCCGAAATGCGGTTAGCTGCCATGGCAATAGTCTCCAGGCCGGATCCGCAGTAACGGTTTACCGTCATGCCACTTACTGACATAGGCAAAGCCAGCAGCGAGATCATACGGCCAATCTGCAGGCCCTGCTCCGCCTCCGGCACAGCGTTACCCACAATCAGGTCGTCTACACGCTCTGGGTCCAGGGCAGGCACGGTAGATAGTAGGTGCTTGATGACATCAGCAGCCAGGTCATCAGGTCTGGTGAACCGGAAGGCACCACGCGAAGCTTTCCCCACGGCGCTACGAAATCCGGCTACGATATATGCATTGTTCATTTTTGATGCTCTTTTATAGTTTGTACTATAGTTCCTAGTTTCTAAGCGGCTTGCCTGTGGTAAGGATGCTCTGGATACGCTCCAGTGTTTTGCGCTCACCTGTCAGCGACAGGAACGCCTCACGCTCCAGGTCCAACAGGTACTGCTCGCTTACCTCGGTTGGGGCAGACAAATCGCCACCGCACATTACATAGGCCAGTTTCTGCGAAATCTTCAGGTCATGTGCTGACATATAGCGGCCTGTGTACATAGCATTGGCACCTGTCAGGAACATACCGAGAGCGCCACGGCCCTGTACTTTGATGTTAGTGCGCTGCACCGGCTTAGTATAGCCTGACTCCGCCAGAAGTATAGCCTGTGCCTTTGCATCAGCAATTAAGCGGTTGCTGTTAATAGTGATGCCATCGCTCGGACGCATGTAGCCTAAGTCCACAGCCTCTTTTGCTGAGGTAGACACCTTTGCCATACCGATGTTCAGGAACACGTTCTTCAGGTCGTTGTACTCTATGTCGCCATCTGCATACATATCAGCAGCGCGTAGCGTCATCTCTTTGGTACCGCCACCGCCTGGTATCAGGCCAACACCAAACTCTACCAAGCCCATATAAGTCTCGGCGGCTGCCTGTATCTGGTCGCAGTGCAGGTTCAGTTCGCAGCCACCGCCCAGGGTAAGGCCATGCGGAGCGCCCACTACAGGTATAGCCGAGTAGCGCATGCGCATCATAGCATTCTGGAACTGGCGGATGATCATATTCAGCTCATCGTAATCCTGATCCAAGGCATACATGTAGATGAGGCCTACGTTAGCACCGGCAGAGAAATTAGCGCCCTGGTTGCCTACCACCATACCTCTAAATTCTTTCTCGGCAAGATCTATACCCTTGTTCAGCGCCTGAATTACGTCACCACCCATAGTATTCATCTTCGTCTGGAACTCCACATTTAGGATGCCGTCGCCCAGATCAATGATGGAGGCACCACTGTTTTTCCAGATAGTTTTGCTGCCACGCAGGTTGTTCAGAATAATAAAGTTCTCTGCGCCAGGTATGGCTTTATACTCTTTGCTGTTGATGTCGTAGTAGCGGCGGGTGCCGTTTTCTACGATGTAGAAAGACTCCTTCTGGTGCTCCAGCATCTGTGTTACCCACGGCGCAGGCTCATAGCCAGCTTCAACCATGCGCTGCACACCTTCGCGGGCACCAATGGCATCCCAATACTCAAACGGACCTAGCTCCCAACCAAATCCGGCACGCAGCGCATCGTCTATGCGGTACAACTCGTCTGAGATTTCCGGTATGCGGTTAGAAACGTACTGGAACAGGCCGAACAGCGTCTCGTTGAAGAATTGTGCCGCTTTATCAGTTTGGCGGGAGAAAAGCTGGATACGCTTGCGCAAATCTTCCACCGGCTTCAGCACCTCAAGGCTCTGGAACTTCACCTTCTGCTTTGGCCCGTACTCCATGGTGTTCAGGTCCAGCGTCAGAATCTCTGTTTTGCCTTTGGCGTCTTTTGTCTTTTTATAGAAACCCTGTCCGGTTTTGTCGCCCAGCCACTTGTTCTCCACCATCTTCTGCACATAGCCCGGAATCTGGAACAGGTCCCTCGACTCGTCTTTCTCCCCTGCCTGGTAAAGACCATTGGCTACGTTTACAGTAGTATCCAGACCAACAACATCCAACGTTCGGAATGTGGCTGACTTCGGACGACCTACAACTGGGCCAGTGATCTTATCTACCTCATCTATGGTGAGACCTGTTTTCTCCATGGCCTTCAGCGTATGCATGATACCGTAGATACCCACGCGATTGGCGATGAAAGCAGGCGTGTCTTTGGCTAGCACCGTAGTTTTGCCCAAGTACAGATCACCGTAGTGCATCAGAAAATCCACTACAGCCGGGTCTGTCTCTGGCGTAGGAATAATCTCCAAAAGCTTCAGGTAACGCGGTGGGTTAAAGAAGTGCGTGCCACAGAAATGTTTCTTGAAATCATCAGAGCGGCCATCCAGCATCAGGTGGATAGGAATGCCCGAGGTGTTGGAGGTGATTAGTGTACCCGGCTTGCGATGCTGCTCTACCTGCTCGTACACTTGTTTCTTTATCTTCAGGTTCTCCACTACTACCTCAATAGTCCAGTCGGCAGTAGCGATATCCTTCATGTTATCTTCAAAGTTGCCCGTTTGGATAAGGCGTGCATCGGACTTGCGGTACAGCGGCGAGGGGTTAGAATTGATGGCCGCCTTGAGCGAGCTGTCTACAATGCGGTTGCGCACAGCTTTACTCTCCAACGTGAGGTCCTTCTTCTCTTCTTCAGGCGTTAAATCTCTTGGTACGATGTCCAGCAGCAGCACCTGCACCCCGATATTGGCGAAGTGGCAGGCAATGCGGGAGCCCATCACCCCGGAGCCAAGCACGGCTACCTTCTTTATTATTCTTTTCATAGAATAGTTGTAGTTGTCTATGGGTTAAAGATTTCTTTATTCTCGATCATGCCAAGTATGCGGCCACAAACCTTTAGGAACACTTCCAGCTCCTCTTGTGGTATTTCCTCGCGAATTATGTGGTTAAACTGCTTTACCGTCTGACGTGATATTTCCTTTTTCTCCAGCCCCTTTTCTGTCAAAAAGATGCGCACCAGGCGCTTATCATTAGGGTCAGACACTTTATAGATGAGGTTTTTCTCCTCCATGCTTTTAAGGATACGGGTCAGGCTTCTTGCCTCCAGCCCGAGCAGCGGAGCAATCTTGGTTGCGGGTGTTCCTGTTTCCTGGTTGATGTTCAGTAACACGAACCCTATGGATGTAGTAATGTCGGCCTTGGCTGCCTCTGTATTATACATACGAGAGATGGCGTGCCAACACACTTTAAAGTTATAATCTACTGTTTCTTCCGGCTTCATTCTCTGTAATGGTGTATACCAAATATAGTTAAAAATGTTATGCTTGCATACCTTTTTAACAAAAAATTCATCTAGCCACCAGCTTCATCAACTGAAGGTAATGTTATAAGCAGCACAGGTATAGTTATACTGCAAACTGGCCAAGGGGATATATTATGGTTGCAGAAAGTATAGACAGGGCAACAAAAAAGCCCTCCCCGGCATGGGAAGGGCTTTTGATCTGTTTCTTATGATTTATCACCCGAAGGTTCATGACCTAATCAGGGATGACAAAGCCATTATGGAAGTACAGCTGAAAGCTCAGAGAGTCTAAACAGCCACATCTATACCTTAGTACAGGCTTTCAATAACGTCTTTGTAATTGGCCGTAATGATCTTGCGCTTTACCTTAAGGGTTGGTGTCAGTTCACCGCTTTCCACCGTCCACAGCTTAGGGATGAGTGCAAACTTCTTAACTGTTTCATATTGTGCTAAGCCTTCGTTCGCTTTTTCAAGCTCGCGCTTATACTTGGCTATTACCTCCGGATGCTTAATCATCTCCTCATCTGTAGTATACTTAATACCCTTGTGGTTAGCCCAGTCCTGTAGACCCATGAAAGACGGCACGATCAGCGCAGAAGCATACTTACGGCCATCGCCCACAATCATTACCTGCTCTATCACCACCGACTCTTTCAGCTTATTCTCAATTGGCTGAGGTGCCACATACTTACCGCCAGAAGTTTTAAACATCTCTTTCTTGCGGTCTGTGATCTTCAGGTATTTGCCATCAATCATTTCGCCGATATCGCCAGTATGGAACCAGCCATCCTTATCAATTACCTCTTTGGTTAGCTCTGGCTTTTTATAGTAGCCTTTCATTACATGAGGGCCACGCGTCAGAATCTCTCCGTCTTCGGCTATTTTTATCTCTACGCCGTCGATGGCAAGTCCTACTGTACCAATCATATTGTTTTCCGGCTCATAGCGATTCACTGCGATTACCGGAGACGTCTCCGTTAATCCATAGCCTTCCATCACCCGAATGTTAGCCGACCAGAATACACGTGCCAGGCGCGGTTGCAAAGCTGCACCTCCCGAAACGATTACGCGTATGTTGCCTCCCAGCGCTTCGCGCCACTTGCTAAAGATGATTTTGTTAGCCAGGTCCAACTGCTTGTTGTACCACCAACCCTGGTCTTTCTGCGTGTCGTAGTTCAGCCCTAGCTCCAGCGCCCAGAAGAACAACTTGCGTTTTACTCCTGTCAGCTCCATACCTGTGGCCACAATCTTATCATATACTTTCTCCAGCAGGCGCGGCACTGTGGTAAACAGGTGCGGTTTTACCTCTTTCAGGTTGTCAGCTACTTTTTCTATACTCTCGGCATAATATATAGAAACTCCGATACGGAAGTACAGGTAGAGCAACATGCGCTCAAACACGTGGCATAACGGCAAGAAGCTCAGCGCACGGTGGCGTTGGTCTACTGGTACATAAGGCAGTGTTCCCTTCACGTTGCTTATCAGGTTGTTGTGCGTCAGCATAACTCCCTTAGGATTGCCAGTTGTACCAGAAGTATAAATAATCGTTAATACATCGTCTGGCTTAACAGCAGCCTTTAGCGGCTCGAGCGACTCTACATCTCCACCCTCGCCTAATTTCAGTACCTCTTTCCAGTTGGCGGCTCCCTTTACCTCATCAAAGGTGTAGATTTCCTTGATCTCTTGCATGCCTTGTGTTGCAGCCACTACTCTGTTGTACAAAGAGGCATCTGACACAAACACGGCCTTTACTTCGGCATCGCTGAAAATATAACGGTAGTCCTCCTCCGTAATGGTTGGGTACATAGGCACACTAATTGCACCTATCTGTTGGATACCAAAATCTACCAACACCCACTCCGGGCGGTTAAACGAGATGATTGCCACCTTGTCTTCTTTCCTGATACCCAGCTTTAGCAGCCCCAGGCTCACCTGGTTTGCATAATCCTGCACATCTTGGGTGCTATACTTTTGCCAAGTACCATTTACTTTAGCTGCCAAACAGTCAGGCTGCGGGTAATGGTGCAACTGGTAGGGCAAGAGGTCGAAAGTACGGGTTACGTCCATGTTGTATGAATTTGACAGCTTTGTTTTGATTAGATTGGTTCAGAACAGGCGAAAAAGGTTGTTCTTGATGCATTTTAAATATTTTTTTCGAATTCTGCCATGGCAGTTTTAAATTAATATTCCGCATGTGTTATATTTATACTTTTCACTAAGTATGGACTTACTTACATGTAAAACAACGTGTATGTTACCTATACATTTTCAAATTTAGCTAGAGATACCGCCACCAATGAACCTATCGATCTTTTTTGAGCCCCTTAGCGAGGATGTATTTGCAGCTCTAAACAAACCACGAACACTGGGCTCATACATCAGTCGCTTCGTGAGCAAGTTCCCTGATTGGCGCTCAGCTGACATAGCCATACTTGGTGTGAACGAAACGCGCGGACGAAGTAACGACGAAGTACCTGAGGCTATCTCAGCCCAGACCCCGGCTCGCCTGGTGCGCAGAAAGTTATACAGCCTCAACAAAGGCTCCGGACGCTGCCAGATTGTAGACCTTGGCAACTTACGCCCTGGTATTACACTAGAGGATACGCATCTCCGCCTCAAGGAGATCGTAGAGGTGTTAATTTCGCACAATACGCTCCCTGTTATAATTGGTGGTTCTCATGATTTAGAGTATGGCCAATATATGGGATACGAGCACCTGGATCGGGTAGTGAACATGGTGACCGTAGACAGCAGCGTGGACATGACCGAGGACACTGATGCGCCGCATAATAAAAAGCAGCTGCGCCAGATACTCATGCACGAGCCTAACTATCTCTTCAGCCTGAGCCAGATCGGCTACCAATCTTACCTCGTGGAGCCTGAGGTAATGGCAACACTGGAGAAAATGCATTTCGAGGCTTATCGCGTAGGCGAAGTACACCGTAGCGTGCAGGAGATGGAGCCAGTAGTACGCGTAGCAGATCTGCTTACATTCGATATATCCGCCATACGATACCAGGATGCACCTGCCGCTGAGCCTGCCAATCCGTTTGGCCTTACCGGTGAAGAAGCTTGCCAAATATGCTGGTATGCTGGCCTGAACGACAACCTTACATCACTAGGTATATATGAGTATAACCTAGAGCAAGACGAGCGTGAGGTAACCGCTATGACCATCGCTACAATGATCTGGTACTTTATTGAAGGATTTTACCACCGCAAAAACGAGACAGATTTTAACAGCAGACATTTCACGAAATATGCTGTGGCCTTTGCCGAAGATAACCCTGACCGTATGATCTTCTACAAGAGCAAGAACAGCGAGAAGTGGTGGCTGGAGGTTGAACCCCTGAGCACTGATAAAGGCAGCCGTATAGTGCCCTGCAGCTACGAAGATTATCTACAGGCCACCAAGGGCGAAGTGCCAAACCGTTGGATTTTGACACAGGCTCGTATTGGTTGATGTTGCCAGAAAAATTAGAAAGTCAAGCAGAAGGCAGAGTATAAGCTAGTGCCTCTTACAGCCTGCTGCACTTTCAAGACTTGCGTTTACTGCTACATTTCCCCATCTTCGAGGTCCAAATTTTTTAATAGTATGGCTTTACCAGAGTATACGCTACAGCAGCTGGCGCTGCGAAATGGGCAGGACCGCGATGAAGTATGGGTAGCATACCTCGGAGTGATCTATGATGTTAAAAAGTCGAGGTTATGGCGCAACGGCAAACATTATGAGCATTGGGCAGGCCAGGATTTAACAGAAGAGCTGACTGATGCACCGCATAATGCCAATGTTTTTGATAAATTTGAGGCTGTGGGTTTTATCAAGAATTCTGTTTACCGCCCGCAACAGAACTAACAGCCCTAAAAATAAAAGCGTATATTGGGGTTACGACATAAATTAACGCACATATTACTCAACCTTATACAGATGATATTAATAGCTGATAGCGGCTCAACTAAAACAGACTGGCGCTTGCTGACAAGTGACAGTGTGCTGGGCCAGGCACAGACAGCCGGATTTAACCCAATGTACCAGGAGGCTGACGAGATTTACCAAGAGGTACATGATGTGCTGCTGCCACAGCTGGGCGCGAATGTTCCAACAGCTATTTATTACTATGGGGCTGGTTGTAGCACCCCAGACAGGAACAAACGTGTGGAAAATGCTCTACGCAGGGTTTTTCCAGATGCTCTAATAGATATCGACCATGATCTTCTAGGTGCAGCACGTGCAATTTGTGGCCGTGAACCAGGTATAGCTTGTATCTTGGGCACAGGCTCTAATACCTGCCTCTATAACGGCACAGATATAATAGACAACGTACCATCCCTAGGCTTTTTGTTGGGCGATGAGGGCAGCGGCGCTTTTATGGGTAAGTTACTGATAAAGGCTTTCATGTACCGCGAATTACCGGAAGAGCTTGCTACCCCGCTGAAGAATACATACAACCTGAACAAGGACACCATTCTTGAAGCGCTTTATGGCTCTTCTATGCCAAGCCGCTATGTAGCTAGCTTTGCCAAGTTCATGCACGATAAGCAAAAGCACCCTATAATCCGTGACATGATTTACGAGAACTTCTCTGAGTTTTTCGAGCGCCACGTACTCAAGTATGATGGCCATGAAAGCTTGCCTGTGAACTTTGTAGGATCCGTTGCCTTCCACTTTAGCGATATTCTGAAGCAGGTAGCTAAGAAGTATGGCCTTTGTGTAGAAACCATCATTAAGAGCCCTATTGAAGGTCTTATCTTGTATCACCAGGAGCTGCTTCAGACTTTCGGCGTTCCCAAAGCATAGTATAGTTAAGTAATAAAGAGCAAAGCTGGAGAAATAGCAAAAGTCCTTTTGTCTTCCCGGCTTCGCTTTGTTTCATCTATTCAAAAACCTCTCAAACAGTGTCTACTACCGAATCATCCTCTAATTACGACAGCCTGGAGCAGATGAACGTGCATGAGCTGCTCGTTAACATCAACCGTGAAGATAAAACCGTACCACTGGCTGTTGAAAAAGCCATCCCACAAATGGAGAAACTGGTAAATGCTACTGTTGAGCGCCTGCAGCAGGGTGGCCGCTTGTTTTACATTGGTGCTGGCACCAGCGGCCGCCTTGGCGTTGTGGATGCTTCAGAGTGTCCTCCTACTTATGGTGTTCCTCATGGTATGGTAATCGGCATTATGGCTGGCGGCGACACGGCTATCCGCAAAGCAGTTGAGTTTGCAGAGGACGATGAGGAGCAAGCATGGAAAGACCTGCAGGAGCATAACATCAATGAGAAAGATATTGTAGTAGGCATTGCTGCTTCTGGCCGTACACCTTATGTGATTGGAGGCCTGAAGGCTAGCCGTGAGCGAGGCATTGCTACCGGCTGTATTGTATGTAATGCAGGTAGCGCCGTAGCCGCAGCAGCTGAGTTTCCGGTAGAGGTAGTAACAGGCCCTGAGTTTGTGACTGGCAGCACCCGAATGAAAGCCGGAACTGCTCAGAAGCTTGTCCTCAACATGCTTACTACCTCCACCATGGTAAAATTAGGCCGTGTAAAAGGTAATAAAATGGTAGACATGCAGCTTTCTAACCACAAGTTGGTAGACCGCGGCACACGCATGGTAATGGAGGAGCTAAAGATAGACAGAGAACAGGCAGGAACCCTACTCCTAAAGTACGGCAGCGTACGAGCAGCCGTAGATGCATATCGCAATTCAAACGACCATCAGGTTTTATAGAATCATAAAGACAAGAGCCGGAGCAAACAACTCCGTCTCTTGTCTTTCCTGCACCACTATTCTTTAAGGGTAAGTCCTTCCAAAAGTACTTTAGCCGCCTCTTTGCTTGGCACCACATAATGCATGATGGACCAAGTGAAATTAAGCTTAAACCTGTCATCAGTGGTGCTGAACAAGATCTTTCTCCTGTAGTCATCCAGCGGTTCCAATCCTAACTTTTCCCGGCGCTCATTTATTTTTTGCTGGTCCTCCTCACTTATCTTCATCACCAGATAGTCGCCTATTTGTCCGAGTTCTTCTTCTTCGCAGGTACTACAGTTTACCTTAACATAAGCACGGGAGCCGTACTTGTTTTGCCCAGCCTGCTGGTCTAACAAGTATGCAGCCGGTTGAGGTGCCATGCGCCCCTGCTGCACTGCCTGCATCAGCACTTCTGTAAAATCGTGCCCTTTGCGGGCTTTTGTTTGCCTCCTGATCACGATGCTGAAACGGGGCAACTGCTCTAAAGTATCGGCCACCCCTATCAGGTCCTCGCCCGGGTATCCATACTCCTCAATCCAGTTCAACAGCTTTAGAGTGTTGGCTGCTTCAATCTTGCGGATAGTATCGCCATGCACGCGCCAACCGCCTTTCGCTTGCCGGAAGTACTGGTCCTGCGCGTATAGTTCGTCTAAGTCGGCCCGAAGCTCTTTATTTAACTTTTGATCAAACTTGTGTCGACGCTTAGGGTACTTTTTGGCAAACCTGCGCCATTTCCTTGTCTCCTGCAGCGAGTCGAGTACCGGCTGCTGCTCCAGGTACTCCAGGCTTACCCCCTTCTCCACCAGATTTTCTAGGTAGTTGAATGTTTTTCTTCGATCCTGTAGCAGCACTGCGCAGATAGCCGCATTATAATAATCGCGTGCAAAGGGTGAAGGCACAGAAGCAAAAGCCTGTTCGTAAGCCTGTAGCGCTTCCTCATACTTGCCTTTTACCACACGCAGTTCTGCATGGTTTATCACCGGGTGGTAAACCTTTGTATAATCTGGTATCTCCTGTGCCAGGACTACCTGCTGCAGTATACATAACAGGCCCAGTAAGTATAAATTTGTTTTCTTGAGCATAAAATTAGAGCTGATGGCGCGGCTGGTAAGCGGCAGCCTTTTCAGCTGCTACCTTAGCCAGTCTATGGCTGTATCGCGCTCGTTTAATTTAAAGAACCTAACGTTGCTTTCTGTAGCAAGCACATGGCCACTGGCAGCAGATCGCTGCAGCCACTCCTCGTGTCCTGCTATGGCTACTTTACTAAACTTGCTGTAGTACCTTACGCCATGCTTCAGGTCTTCCCACATGGCATCGGGTGTATCTCCGTCAGGCTTTAGCACCTCCAGGTAAAAGCGCAGGTCATGGTTCTGCTGAGCCTGCTCTTCCAGCAGGTTATTTATAGTACTGAAATCGGCAGACGAGAGGTTGCCAAGTGTAGCTATTCCAACTACATGCCTGGGCATAGCCTCCAGCACAGCAACGCCCTGTGTTGGCACCTGCTCCGCAGGCTGTCTCAGCCACTCCAATGCCTGTTCTTTCTCAGCTATACCGAAAGCCTTTACTTCAAACGTCGAAGAAAGAAAGTTCGCAAGTTTTGATTGTCTTTTTACCCAGTCTTTGTCCGTTGCGATAGCGTACTTGGAAATTTTGTTCCAGCTATCGAACTTGTTTTTCAGCATATCGAAAAAAGACTGTATGCTATCCCAATCACCAAAGTTCACGAACTCAAAGTATAACTGCACTTTGTCATGCCCGTTAGCTTTCTCCTCCATCTCATGCACTATTGCTCTTAGGCCAGCTTCGTCAATATAGTGTTGCACATGGAAACCAGCAAGGGTGTCCTCTTCAAAGTTGATTATTGAAACCATATTTTGGTGGAAAGTTAGAATTGATGTTGCGTGCCCCCACTGAATACTGGTCTGAAATACAGGCAACTATATACTTACCATACCGCAGGAGCTACAAAACTGTTTCCTTATTTAGAACTTATAGTACAAAACTTTAAAGTACGGCCACTTTTTAGCTTATATTTTTGTTTGAAGTTTGCTTTAGGGGCCGCAAAAAGATGCGCTAGGCACTAACTTTGGAGGAGCCACAGCAGTAGACATGCTACGGCACCGCCACTATTTTTGAATACTGTTTATGCATACTATAGAACCATATTACAACTGGATAGAAAAGTACTCTGCATCAGAAGATCCGCGGTCGCCGCTATATGGTGCTGAGAATAGCCTTTCGCAATACACCCACACAATTTACGGATACTACATCCACCCACAGTGGGACGATATTGACTCTGAAACGCTTTTCCTGAAAATACTTTACGCAGATTATGAATTAGGTTTCGCTGTAATAGAGTTTATCGGCGAGTGGAATGATGCGCTGAACAACGACATCATGCAGCTGAAACGCAATATCATAGACCCCATGCTGGAGGAAGGCATTAAGCATTTTATCCTGATCGGGGAGAATGTCTTTAACTTTCATGGCTCCGACGATTCATACTATGAGGAGTGGTTTGAAGATATAGAAGAAGGTTGGGTAGCTGCGCTGGGCTTTCAGGAGTTTGTACTCAGTGAAATGAAAAATTATAACCTCGACTACTACATTAACTATGGCGGTAACCTGGAAGACATACACTGGCGCACTTTTACACCTAAGCGCCTGTTTGGGCTTGTAAATAGCCTGATCCAGAAAAGGCTTGGCCCATAAGCAAACGAAAAGAGCTGGCACCAATGTATTATGATGTTAGCTCTTTTCGTTTTAGTATCTGATAAAACCTCTACTTTTTGTCTATCTCGTCCTCTACTTCATCAGCCACTTCTTCAGCAGCGTCTTCTACTTCTTCAGCTCCATCCTCTACTGTTTTCTCGGTAGAGGCGCAAGCACCCAGGGTAAATGCCCCCGCGATTGCCATTGCATAAAATATTCTTTTCATTTGTTTTGCTATTAAGGGAGTTAACACCAAAATCAGGCTACGCTTTAGCGGCCTCCGCAGCATCGTAACACCTTATCATTCAACGAAAAACAAGCAGATAAGTTAAAGACAGCGAAGGGTTAGACTGTAGCCTAACCCTTCGCTGTTTCAGATAAATGTTATTGTTATTGTACTTCGTTCTCTACTTCTTCAGCGCCTTCCTCTACACCTGCTTCTACTTCCTCTGCGCCTTCTTCAATGTCGTTTCCGACTTCTTCAGTACCTTGCTCTACTTCTTCCATGCCCTCCTCAGTTCTGTTTTCTGTGTTAGATTCGCATGAGGCAAAGGTGAACAGGCCTAATGCCAGCAACATAAAAATTGGCTTTTTCATAATATTAGGTTTTAAGGGTTGTTTCTCAAAAATTAAAATTTAAAATAACCTGCAGCAATAGATTTAGTGCTTACAGGTGTTATGGTTACTCGATTACAGCGCTTGTATCCGCTTCCTCGGCTGTGTCTTCCATATTGTCTGTATTCTCCTCTGCCCTATCCTCTAGCTCTTCAACATTATTATCTGAATTCTCCTCAGCAGGAGCACTACAAGAGGCAAAGCCTGTGAGGCTTATCAGGGTCAGTACGTACAGTATTCTTTTCATGTTTAGTCGTTAATTTCTGCTTCCAGAGCCAATGCACCGGAAACTTGACAAACAATACGGTTGCACACACATATAGTTTAGGCTAAATATATAAAATGCCAAAAGGCACCCTTTTGGGGTGCCTTTTGAAGTATCCTGGCCATGCGCCAGGTGGTTCTTCCGGTGCTAATTACTGAGCAGCAGAAGCAGTATCAACTGCAGTAGCAGCAGTATCAGCCTCAAGAGAAGTAGTGTCTTCTACAACTGGAGCCTCTTCAACTACAGTTTCTTCTGTAGTCTCAACCTCAGTAGCTGTCTCTTCAGCGTTGTTGCAAGATGCGAAAGCGAACAGACCAGCAACGAAAAGTAAACCAAATACCTTTTTCATGGTGATGAATATTTTTTTGAGTGAGGCGCAAATATACTACTATATATGAGCCTCCAAATATCCACCCTGAAAAATTATTTTTTCTTGAACAACAGCCTGATCGGTACTCCTGTAAAGTCGAAGTGCTCGCGCATCCTGTTCTCCAGGTAACGTGTGTATGACTCCTTTACGTACTGCGGCAGATTACAGAAAAACGCAAACGTAGGGTTATACGTCGGCAGCTGTGTAATATACTTGATCTTGATAAACTTACCTTTGATCGCTGGTGGCGGGTAACGTTCGATATCCGGCAGCAGCAAGTCATTCAGCTTTGAGGTCGGGATTTTACGCGTTTTGTTATCGTATACTTCCATAGCCACCTCAATCGCCTTGTGAATACGCTGCTTGGTTACCACAGATGTAAAGATGATCGGTACGTAAGAGATCGGAGCAATTTTGCTGTAGATCTCCTCTTCGAACTTCTTAGTAGTATGGGTGTCCTTTTCAACCAGGTCCCACTTATTTACCAGGATTACAATGCCTTTACGGTTCTTTTCAGCCAGGGCGATAATGTTCACATCCTGCGCCTCAATGCCGCGTGTAGCATCCAGAATAACGATACAAACATCAGCCTCTTCCAAGGCACGCACAGATCGTAAGACGGAGTAGAATTCGATATCCTCGTTTACCTTACTCTTACGGCGCAGACCAGCAGTATCTACGATGATAAACTCTTTACCAAAGGCATTATAGCGAGCATGTATGGCATCGCGGGTAGTACCAGCAATATCTGTTACAATATTTCGCTCTTCGCCTAGCAGCAGGTTCACGAAAGAAGATTTGCCTACGTTAGGGCGGCCCAGCACAGCAATTTTCGGAATACCAGCATCAGGGTCTTCCACCCCTTCGTCTTTGAAATGCTTCACCACCTCGTCGAGCAGTTCTCCGGTACCAGAGCCACTCTGTGATGAGATCGGGTAAATTTCCTCGCCTACACCCAGTGCATAAAATTCACCCATCTGGTGTGCACGGGCATTTGTATCAGCTTTGTTTGCTACTACATATACTGGCTTATCAGAACGGCGTAGCACGTTAGCAAACTCCTCATCCAAGCTAGTAAGACCAGCGTCCACGTCTACCATAAACAGAATAACGTCAGCTTCGCGCATGGCCAGCTCTACCTGGCGGTTGATTTCTGTTTCAAAAATATCGTCGGATCCATGCACGTATCCGCCAGTATCTATCACAGTGAAGTACTTGCCTGTCCACTCGCCGTGGCCATAACTGCGGTCGCGGGTAACGCCGCTCACGTTGTCCATGATGGCTTTACGCTGACCAATCAGGCGATTAAAAAGTGTTGATTTGCCCACATTGGGGCGGCCTACAATGGCAATGATGTTTGATGACATCGATGTTAAAATAAATGGTTAAAGTACCCCCGGAGCACCGTGCCCCGAAGCTTTAAGGTGCGCTTACTGCTCGTTGTAGCCGAATCGGCGTAGCAGTTTCTGGTCGGTTCGCCAGTTCTCGTTCACGCGCACGTATAAATCAAGAAATATCTTTTTCTGGAAGAAGTCTTCCATGTCTATTCGAGCCTGTGTGCCTACTTTCTTCAGCGCCTCGCCTTTATTGCCTATAACAATACCCTTCTGGCTGCGGCGCTCTACTATAATCTCGGCACGGATGCGGATAATATCCTCCTCCTCTTTAAACTCCTCTATCACCACCTCTGTGCTGTAGGGGATTTCCTTTTTATAGTTGAGGAAAATTTTCTCCCGGATAATCTCCGACACAAAGAAACGTTCAGGCTTATCAGTCAGTTCATCTTTAGGATAAAATGGAGGATGTTGCGGCAGGTAATGCAGCAAGCGCTCAAACAGGTGTTCCAATCCTACCTTGTGCAATGCCGAGATCGGCAGGATTTCGGTTGGGTTCATGTGCTCCTGCCAATAAGCCACCTTATTCTTTACCTCTTCTTCTGTGGCTTGGTCAATTTTATTGATGAGCAAAACTATAGGCACTTTAGCATGCTGAAGGCGCTTTATTACATCATCCTCGTCGTGTTTCTCATAGATATCTGTCACAAACAGAATAACATCGGCATCCTCCAGTGAGGTACGCACAAAGCCCATCATTGACTCGTGAAGCGCGTACTGCGGCTTAATGATGCCAGGCGTGTCGGAGTAAACAATCTGAAAATCATCTGCGTTCAGGATGCCCATGATGCGGTGCCTCGTAGTCTGCGCTTTTGAGGTAATGATAGAAAGCTTTTCGCCTACCAATGCATTCATCAGCGTGGACTTTCCCACATTTGGTTTGCCCACTATACTTACAAAACCGGCTTTGTGCGGTGTTTCAGCCATACTTCTAAATTTGAGGTTGCAAAATTACTCCTTTTTTACGAATCCCGGTGAAAATGTGCAGATTTCGGGAGAGTTAGAAAGTTGGGAAGTTAGAAGGTTAGAAAGTTTGGGTCCTCCTGCATGTAGGTTGCGCTACCTTGTAACGCGAGGGTACGCTTGTGCTTTTGTTACAGGCTCCATAGCACGGCTCACCTCTTGCTCGCTTGCGCCAGCGGCAAGCGAGCAAGAGGTGAGCCGTGCCTAAACTTTTTAAGCCACTAACCTTCTAACTCCAAATAACCTCCTAACTGCAAAACATTTCTGATACTTCCTGCTTTACTCACTGTTGAACCCTCTATAAGACATTGATATTTATCATCAAAAAGAAAGCTTTATACTTTGTACCTTTGCACCAGATAAGCATTTAGACAGTACATGAGCAAAAAGAACACTGGTAAAATTGGCGTACTGCTGGTAAACCTCGGCACGCCAGACACTCCTGAAACGCCTGATGTTAGAAAGTACCTGCGCGAGTTTTTGCTGGACAAGCGCGTAATTGATATAAACCCGGTTAGCCGGTTTTTCCTGATCAATGGCATTATCGCGCCTTTCCGCGCACCGAAGTCAGCGGTAGTCTACAAGCAGCTCTGGACTGAGCGCGGCTCTCCCCTGCTCTACCACGGCATCGACCTGAAAGAGAAATTGCAGGCAAGCCTTGGCGACGGCTACCATGTGGCCTTTGGCATGCGCTACCAGAAGCCAAGTATAAAAAGCGCCCTGGAGGAGCTGCGTGAGCAAAGCGTGGACCGGATTATCGTATTCCCGCTGTTCCCACAATATGCTTCTGCCAGCACGGGCTCCGCCCACGACAAGATCATGGAAATTGTGAAGGACTGGTGGATTGTGCCGAGCATCAACTTTATCTCCGACTTCTGTAACGATCCCGGCTTTATCGAGTCGTTTGCGGAACTTGGTCGAAAGTATTTGGCTAAGGAAAACTACGACCATGTGCTGTTCAGTTACCACGGTTTGCCGGAGCGCCACATCCTGAAGGGCAGCGACCACGGCTACTGCAAACTAGGCACCTGCTGCAACAGCTATAACAAGCGCAACAAATACTGCTACCGCGCCTCCTGTTTCGAGACCTCGCGTCAACTGGCCGCAGCGCTTAACCTAAGCGAAGACCAATACTCTGTTGCTTTTCAGTCGCGGTTGGGCAAAGATCCCTGGCTGAAGCCGTATAGCGATGAGGTGCTGAAAACGTACCCAGAGAAGGGCATCAAAAAAGTACTTGCCTTCAGTCCTGCCTTCGTGGCCGATTGTCTGGAGACGACCATAGAAGTTGGCGAAGAATTCAAAGAAATGTTCTTGGAAGCCGGGGGCGAGAAATGGCAACTGGTGGAAAGTCTCAACTCTAACGATACTTGGGTAGAAGCCGTGAAGCAGATAGTTCTGCAGAACTAAACGCAGTATACTTTAAAGTGCGAAGAGCCGCCAGTAATGTTACCGGCGGCTCTTCTTTTGCCCCTAGGCAGAAGTAACTTTAAAAACTAGATTCTCTCTGAATCAACCCAATCTTCTGAGATGGCATCCGCATACTGGGTAATCTTTTGAAGCAGCACCTTTGCATCGCTCTCCACAATCAGATTGTCGCTGTACTCTGGTTTGATGAATCCTTCTTCCACACCATGAGTTATCAGGTCTATAAATTTGTTGTAATAACCATTTACATTGTAGAAGGCAACCGGCTTTTTGATGATGCCTAATTGGTTCCAGGTAATGATTTCGTTCACTTCGTCAAGTGTACCAAAACCACCAGGCATAGCAATAAATGCATCCGATTTAGAAGCCATGAGTGCCTTACGCTCGTGCATGGTTTTTACCACATACTGTTCTGTAAGACCAGTATGTGCCACCTCACGGTCCACCAGGCTTTGCGGAATAACACCAACAGCCTCTCCACCTTCAGCAAGTACGGCATCGGCAATGGCACCCATCAGCCCCACCTTACCTCCTCCAAAAACCAATCTTATTTTTTTCGTGGCCATTAGCTGGCCCAGGTTTGTGGCAGCATCACGATACTCCGGGTTAGTTCCGGTGTTAGCTCCACAGAATACGGCTATACTTTTCATGCTTATACTTTACCTAAAAGTTGATTAATAAGAAAGGCCCCGGCTGTATGCTGGGGCCTTATAATTCGCAGTTGCTCCCGTTACCTTAAACCAATTGCTTTTTATACATTTTGGCTAACGTTTCGGCAGCGTAGTCAATTTCTTCTGGTGTATTATACTTGCTAAAGGAGAAACGCACCGAACCACGGTTTTGATCCACCTCCAGTGCACGCAGCACATGAGAACCCGTATTGGCACCACTACTGCAGGCACTTCCTCCTGACACAGAAATCTTGTTTATATCCAGGCTGAAGAGAAGCATCTCGTTAATATCAGAGGCTGGTAAACTTACGTTTAGCACAGTATATAAACTCTTATCTCCGAACTCTGACATACCGTTAAAGCTTACATCGTCCATCTGCTCGCGCAGCTTGTGGATCATGCGGTCTTTTAAGCCTTGAATATGGCGGGTATGGTCCTCCATGTCGCGGTAAGCAATCTCCAAAGCTTTCGCTAAGCCAATGATACCGTACACGTTTTCGGTTCCGCCACGCATGTTGCGTTCCTGTGCTCCACCCTGTATCAGGGGCTGGATTTTGGTTTCGGCATCGCAGTACAAGAAGCCTACTCCTTTAGGGCCATGGAATTTATGTGCCGAGCCAACAATAAAGTTGGTCTTTAGCTTTTGCAGATCGTGCTTGTAGTGGCCCATCGTCTGCACCGTGTCTGAGTGGAGCACGGCATTATACTTCTTGCAGATTTCTCCTATGGTCTCAATATCGTTGAGGTTGCCGATTTCATTGTTGGCGTGCATAATGGAGACAAGCGTCTGCGGCTGCTTAGCCAATAACTCCTCCAGGTGCTCCAGGTCTAAATTTCCGCGCTCGTCGTGGCGCAGGTAGCTTACCTGTACTCCTTCCTGCTTCTCTAAAAACTCTATTGTGTGCAGTACTGCATGGTGCTCCAGTTTGGTAGTTATAGCATGCTTTATACCCAACGAGCGGCAAGTACATACCAGAGCCGCATTATCAGCCTCTGTACCTCCAGAAGTAAAGAAGACCTCAGCTGGAGACGTGTTTAGCAAGCCAGCTACCGTTTTGCGCGCGCGCTCAATTGCCGCCCTCACCTCGCGCCCATGCGAGTGTATGGAAGATGGGTTCCCGAAATGCTCCAGCATAAAAGGAGCCATGGCATCAAAAACCTCCTTATCAAGAGGTGTAGTGGCAGCATTATCTAAATAAACACGCATAGTTTTAAGCTATTTCTTATTTCTATTCTTTACTCAACCATTTAAGCATAAAAAAAAGTTGCGCCAATGGCAGGAACAATCCCATACCAGTGGCGCAACACTGTCTGTTACTCATGTTTTGTATTACAACAGCAACAACACATACTTTATGCTTTTACAGAAATGATTTCTTTGATGTCAGCAATAATTTTATTGGCCAGGTGCTCGGCAGTAGCATTACTATCGCTCTCTGCATAAATACGGATAATAGGCTCCGTATTAGATTTGCGCAGGTGCACCCACTCTTTATCAAACTCGATCTTCACACCATCTATTGTGTTGATTGGCTGCTTCGCATAGCGTTCCTGCATCTGGCGTAGCACCTCATCCACGTTTACATCTGGGGTAAGCTCTATTTTATTCTTAGAGATATAGTAGTTAGGGTAGCTGGCACGAAGGCGCGTCATACTCATACCCGACTTAGCCAGGTGAGACAGGAACAACGCAATACCTACTAAAGCGTCGCGGCCATAGTGCAGCTCTGGGTAGATAATGCCACCATTTCCTTCGCCACCGATGATGGCATTCTGCTCCTTCATCTTGTTTACCACGTTCACCTCTCCAACGGCTGCAGCATAGTAGTTACCACCGGCTTTTTCGGTTACGTCGCGCAATGCACGGGTAGATGAAAGGTTTGAAACCGTATTGCCTACTTGGTTTTTAAGTACGTAATCGGCTACTGCTACTAAAGTATACTCCTCACCAAACATGCTGCCGTCTTCGTTTATCAACGCAAGTCGGTCTACGTCCGGGTCCACCACAATACCCAAGTCGAATTTACCCTTCTCTATAACTCTGGCTATTTCGCGCAGGTTCTCTGGAAGCGGTTCTGGGTTGTGGGCAAAATTACCATCCGGCTCACAGAAAAGCTTCTCTATTTTATGTACGCCCAGCGCCTCTAAGAGCATCGGCACAGCAAATCCACCGCTTGAGTTAACAGCATCCACTACTACACTAAAGTTCTTAGCCTTTATAGCTTCTACATCTACAAGTGGCAGGTTAAGTATAGCTTTAATATGCTTCTTTAAAGCACTTTCGTTTTGCTTATACTTGCCTAACTGGGTTACCTGTGCGAAGTCGAAAGCTTCTTTCTCCGCAATCTCCAGCACCAGCTTGCCTTCCTCATCAGAGATAAATTCTCCTTTATGATTCAGCAGCTTTAGGGCATTCCACTGCTTAGGGTTGTGGCTTGCTGTAAGTATAATGCCACCACCAGCTTTTTTCTCTGGCACTACCATCTCTACAGTTGGCGTAGTAGAAAGTCCTACGTCAATTACATCTATACCCAAACCTTGCAGTGTGGCGCATACCAGTTTGTTTACCATGTCGCCTGAGAGGCGTGCATCGCGGCCAACTACAATTGTTTTCTTATCGGTGTTTTGAAGCACCCATGTTCCGAAAGCAGCGGAAAACTTAACTACATCCACAGGGGTAAGTCCCTCACCAACCTGTCCGCCTATCGTACCACGTATTCCTGAAATCGATTTTATTAAAGCCACTGTCCGTATATTAATTACTCAGACAAAAGTAGTAATTTTACTTATACTTCAAGGAGAATTTATGGCATGAAGCACACAGAAAAAACTACATCCATCTGAATACCTGCACCATGTCCTAAACATCAAAAAAATCACTCTCTGAGTTTACTGCAGCATCAATAGCAGAATGCGCTAATTAATAGCTAGGCTTTATTCTCTTTTTTCAGCTCCTTCACTTTAAGCCTGACTACCTCCAGTTCATCAATTCTGAGCCTATCCACTTCTCCTGTTTTAAGTGAGAACTTTTTAATAGCTAAACCACCTATGGCAAGTGCTATCTAAGACTGCACAGGTGTAACAGAAGATACAATTTCCCTGATCTGCTTTTTCTTTTTCATAATCTTATTTAGCTAGCCAATTTATAGTTACGCGTAATGAGAGATTTGCAACTGCTTGGGTCTTGTAGCTCTTACTTACGCGTAAATAAAAGCTTGCTTACCTTGTCTGCTCGCTCCATATGTTAAGACAATATTAAGCCTTGACACCCTCTGTTCTCGTACCTTAATTATTTAGTATCTTTGCCTTTATGACTACTTCACAATCCGGAAAAAACACGCGTCAACAGCAGCTTGAAGCTTTTAACAGGCTACTGGATATAATGGATGATCTGCGTGAAAAATGCCCTTGGGATCGTAAGCAAACAGTCGAAAGCTTACGACACCTAACTATAGAAGAGACTTACGAACTTTCGGATGCTATTCTAAAAGGAGATCTGCAGGAGGTAAAGAAAGAATTAGGTGATATAATGCTGCACTTAGTTTTTTATGCAAAAATAGCTGCAGAAAAAGGCGAGTTCGACATTGCTGATGTACTACATGCTCAGTGTGAGAAGCTTATTTTCCGCCACCCACATATCTATGGAGATACAAAGGCCGATAGCGAGGAGGAGGTGAAACAAAACTGGGAGAAGCTTAAGCTAAAGGAGGGAAACAAATCAGTTTTAGGCGGCGTACCGCAGTCTCTGCCAGCACTGGTTAAGGCTATGCGCATACAGGAAAAAGCAAGAGGCGCCGGTTTTGACTGGGATGAAAAGGACCAAGTATGGGCAAAGGTGCAGGAAGAGCTAGGTGAGTTTGGAATCGAGTTTAATGTTGCTGATAACTGTACCATTGATCAGCAAAAAGCCACCGCAGAGTTTGGAGACCTACTGTTCTCACTTATCAACTTTGCCCGTTTTGCAGGCATCAATCCTGAGGAGGCATTAGAGAGAACAAACCTCAAGTTCATTTCACGCTTTCAGTACATTGAAACGGAGGCCGCGAAAGACGGAAAGTCGTTACAGGACATGTCCCTGCAGGAGATGGACTATTACTGGAACCAAGCAAAAAAACTGTAGGCTTGCATACAGCATAATGAAGAAATTACTTATATTTAATGCGCTTTTCTCTAGAGACAGCTGAAAAGCTTTTATAGTGGCAAGGCTTAAATGTACTAAACTATAAAAGCGGAAGCCACTCCTGACAATCTGCTACCCATATGCTTAAGGCTTATATTAGGCGTATCAAATAAAAAGGTAAGGCGTCGCAGCTGGCTCCGATGTTCGTACTTTGAAACAAACTTGATTATTTATAATTTACGATATTGCTGCTCCTCAAATTTGGAATTATGAAGGACAAAAGCTTAAATTTAGGCAACTAAAGGAGCAGCTATAGGGTTTTATCGAATTTTTTCAGACATCTATTGTTTGAAAAATCAAGAAAAATCTGAAATTGCAAATCCAATAAAGAACTAAAAACGAAACAATTACATTTTATAATTACACAAACTTTTTTTTACAACACAAACAGCTAAACTTTAAACTTTAATTAAAATGGAAAAAAAGACTGCAGTAGTGAGCAAGAATGCTAATGTAGAGAAAAAACCGAGTCCGGTAGGCTCTCTATTTGCGACTATCGTTATTCCGCTCGCCCTGATAGCATGTGTGCTTATCTATATGTTCGTATTTGGTAATCCTGCCAACTTCGAAGGCAATGATCCGAACAACCACCCACTTCCAGGCAACTATCTTGGTATCGTTTACAAAGGTGGTTGGGTAGTACCAGTGCTTCTTTCTCTGAACCTGATGGTATTTATCTTCGCTATCGAGCGTGGTCTGACTATCGGTAAAGCGAAAGGAACTAAGAGCGTTGCTGAATTCGTACGTAACATTTCTGCTAAACTGAACCAGCGTGACATCAATGGTGCTATCGCTGCCTGCGACGTTCAGAAAGGTTCTGTAGCTAACGTAGTAAAAGCTGGTCTGCTTAAGTACAAAGAAATGCAGAACGAGCCAGAGCTGCTGAAAGCTGAGAAAGTTGCTGCGATTCAAAAAGAAATCGAAGAGTCTACTTCTCTTGAGCTGCCAATGCTGGAGAAAAACCTGGTAGTTATCTCAACTATCGCCTCTATCTCTACACTGGTAGGTCTGATTGGTACAGTACTTGGTATGATTAAGGCCTTCTCGGCTCTTGCAACTTCAGGTGCTCCTGACTCAGTAGCCCTTGCAAACGGTATCTCTGAGGCCCTTATCAACACTGCCCTTGGTATTACAGGTTCTACTATCGCGATTATTGCTTACAACTACTTTACAAGCAAAATCGACGAGCTTACTTACAGCATCGACGAGGCTGGTTTCAGCATGGTGTCTACTTTCACAGCCCAGCACGAAACTCCAGCTACTAAACCACAGACTGTTTAAGTTAAACCGTTTTAACCAGACAAAATGCCTAAAGTAAAAGTAAAAAGGAAAAACCCTTCATTGGACATGACTCCAATGGTGGACTTATTCTTCTTGCTGGTTACTTTCTTTATGCTGACTGCAACTGCCCGTCCTGATGAGGCAGTAATAGTAGATACGCCTTCATCGGCATCAGAAATCAAGATTCCGGATACTAACGTAATTACTATTACGGTAGACAAAAATAGCCGCGTGTTCTTTGGTGTTGATGGGCAGCAAACGAAAGAAGCTCTACTTGATAAAATGGCAGGCAAGTATGGCATAGGATTCACTGAAGAGGAAAAGAGAACATTCTCTCTCCTGAGCAACTTTGGTGTTCCGATCAGCCAGCTAAAGTCTATCTTGGCCATGGAATCAAGTGAACGCAAGGAGGTAAACCAACCGGGTATTCCAATCGACTCTACACATAATGAACTCGGTGACTGGGTTCTGCAGACTCGATTGACTAACCCGAAAGTGGTAATCGCTATCAAAGGCGACCAGGATGCAGATTACCCGACTGTAAAGCGTGTGATCGATATCCTGCAAGACAGAAAGGTGAACAGGTTTAACCTGATTACCGATATGGAAGCGAAGCCTACGAATTTATAATTAGAAAGGAGATTAGAAAATGGCAGAAATCCAAGAACAGGGCGACTCCGGTAAAGGTGGTAAGAAACGCGCGAAACGCTCGTCGACCAAGATCGACATGACGCCGCTGGTAGACCTTGCCGCCCTTCTGATTACATTCTTCATGCTTACTACGACTTTCAACAAGCCACAGACCATGGAAATCAACATGCCTGTGAAGCCTGAAAACGAGGAGGAGCAGATAGCGCTAAAAGCAAGTAACGCCATGACTATCATTCTTGGCGATAACGACAAGCTATACTACTACTTCGGCCTTGCAGAAGATAATCCAGAAGTAATTGAGTCGAGCTATGCATCAAACGGCATCCGTAAAGTACTGACCTCATCTCAAGTGAAGTCAAACGATAAGATGACCGTGATGGTGAAGCCGATGGAGGGATCCCGCTATAAAAACATGGTGGACATCCTGGATGAATTAAAGATAACTGACACCAAGAAGTTTGCAATGGTAGATATCTCCGATGCAGACAAGCAACTGGTGCAAGAACAAATTGGAAATTAAGATATGGACGCAAGTAAGTTAGCAAAAGCATCGCTTGATGATATCGTCTTCGAAGGACGAAACAGAGCGTACGGTGCCTACCTACTTCGCAGACTTTACAACAAGCATATCACGATTGCCGCTATTACAGCAATTGTTTTGTTCTTCCTCTTCCTGAGCATCCCATTGATCACCAAGTTGATTAAAGGCGACCAGGAAGAAGAGCAAGTGGTAGAGCGAATTGTAACAGAAGTAGACTTGGCCCCACCACCACCACTGGATGAGGCAACGCCGCCGCCGCCGCCGCCGCCGCCGCCAGATCTTCCACCACCGCCACCACCAGTGCGAGCTACTGTAAAGTATACTCCACCGGTTGTTAAGCGCGACAACGAAGTGGTAGAAGAGGAAGAAATTCCGGACGTGGAAGTACTAGAGGAGATTGATGCAGGTGTTAAAACCGTAGAAGGTTCTAAAGATGCACCAGTCGACTTAGGTGAAATTGACGGTACAAGTGATGTAGTAGCAGAAGTAGTTGAGGAGAAGCCTTATACTTACGTTGAACAGATGCCATCTTTCCCAGGTGGTGAGATGGAAATGATGAAGTATCTAGGCAAGAACATCCGATACCCAGCTGCAGCACAGCGTGCCGGTGTAGAAGGTCTAGTTGTACTTTCGTTTGTAGTAAGTAAAACAGGTGAAATCTCCGACATCCAGGTTGTTAAAAACCTTGGTGCTGGTACCGACGAAGAAGCAGTACGCGTTGTGAAAACAATGCCTAAGTGGACTCCAGGTAAGCAGAACGGTAGAGCAGTACCTGTACGCTATACACTTCCAGTACGATTCACGATCAAATAAGCAGTAGAACTGCAAAAGCCCAGCCTGAGAAGGCTGGGCTTTTTTTATGCACTCACTATAAAATATTACTCTGCATGCATACCATATAAATAGTAATGCGTATATTAAGTTATATAATGATAGAAACTAAAACGAAAGAGATAATGCATTAAACTGATTTTTAACCATAAACCCTAGAGCCATGGAAAAGAGCTATTATTTAAGTATGACCTTTAACAACATTGTATTCAAAGGTCGGAACAAGTTGTATGGAGCCTATGCATTGCGTAAAGCTTATAACAGGCACATATTTTTAGCAGCCATACTTGCTACTACAGTATTTTCCGGGGCATTAGTCGGTCCATTGGTTGATGCCATCTTCTTCGCAGATCAGGTAAAGTATGAAAAGCCTACCTATACCATAGTAGAGCCTATACCATTGTATCTACCAGAGCCACCAAAACCTGAACCAGCAAAATCTGAAACACCTCCACCAGCACCTGCAGGTGAGAAAAAAGTAGCTACGGAAAAGTTTGTTACACCAAAGGTTGTAGATGATAATACGCCGGCAGTAGAGGATATACCTAACCAGGAGGACCTCCTCAGTAAAAACATAGGTACAGAAAAAATAGAAGGTGAGTTACCTGAGATTCCAGCAACAACTATAACAGACGCACCACCTGTAGGTATAGAGGGAGGAACAGGTGAAATCTCTGCCCCACCTACTACTTATATACATGTAGAGCAAATGCCACAATTCAAAGGGGGCACCAGTGCACTTGCAGCTTACTTGAGCAAAAAAATTAGATACCCAGACCCTGCGCGAAGAAATGGAGTTGAAGGCACTGTAGTGGTAACTTTTGTGGTAAGTACAAGCGGAGAAATAACAGACGTGGAAGTACTGAAAGGCCTAGGCTTTGGCACAGATGAAGAGGCAGCCAGAGTGATCAAAAGTATGCCTAAATGGGAACCAGGTAGGCAAAATGGGCGAAATGTTCCGGTCCGCTACACTTTACCCATCAGCTTTAAGATACAATAACATCTAAAGTTTAGCAAAGAAAGGCAGAAGCATCAAACCAGTTTTGTTAGCTTCTGCTTTCTTTTTAAGGTCAATAGCCTTATTTTTAAGGGTTAAACAAGAAAATGGCTTAAGAAAAAGCAACGAATGCTTAGACCCAAGAGAGACGACGAGAGACCACAGCCCAGCATGCTATCGAAGTTTGCCCGAATCTTCGGCATTATCATGACACTTTTATATATCGCCATGGGTATATTTATTGTGTTTGCTGGAGATCGCATGAACCTTGACATGCCAGACAGCATGAAGTATGCCTTAGGGGGAATTCTCATATTATATGGAATTGTTAGATTTGTGAGAGTTTACAATAGCACACGTTCCAACAGAAACAGATATGAAGATTAAAGCACTAAGTATAGCGGCCTTTGCTGGCGTTGTAGCCTTGACAAGCTGTGGTGGAAACAGTGGAACGCAGCTTGACACACCAACCTCTGGCAACATCAATATAAGTGTTGATGAATCGTTTATGCCCATCATAGAGTCAGAGATTAGCACCTTTGAGGGTATATATAAGTATGCTAACATAGATGCAGCTTACAAGCCGGAAGGACAAGTTGTACAAGATCTACTAAACGACAGCACGAAAATAGCCATCCTCTCCAGAGAACTTACTCAAGAGGAAAAGGCCGTATTCGACAAACAAAATCGTGTCCCACGAGTAACAAAGATAGCCATTGATGCTGTAGCGCTTATCACCAATAAGCAGAACAAAGACACCCTGCTGACAATGGAAGAGCTAAAGAAGGTGTTTAGTGGTGAAATAAAGACATGGAAAGAGCTGGATGAAGAGTCGGAGTTGGGAGACATCACAATTGTATTTGATAATAACAACTCCAGCACAGCCCGATACGTACGAGACTCACTGATTACTGGCAATAAATTACCACCCAACACGTTTGCATCTAACTCACACAAAGCTCTTATAGACTACGTAGAGGAGAATAAGAATGCAGTAGGAGTAATTGGAGTAAATTGGGTTAGTGATTTTGACGATTCAACTGCTGTTGGATTCTTGAAAAGAATCAATGTCTTAGGAATCAGCGAAGATCCAGCACCCGTAACAACAGAAGATTATTACCAGCCATACCAAGCTTACATTGCACAAGAAGCATATCCATTGCGCAGATATCTGTATATCATTAGTACTGAGGGACGTACAGGACTTGGCACAGGTTTTGCATCTTATGTAGCAAGTGACAAAGGCCAACGCCTAATCTTAAAGTCAGGACTTGTACCGGCTACCATGCCGGTACGGGTAGTAAGTCTTGGTAACGAATAGTACCAGACACAATTGAACTCAAACAGCAACAACTAAACTTTTATAAAATGACAAATAACTGGAAGTACATCGCTTTAATGGCGGCTGCCTTCCCTGCTACTGCAGCATTTGCGCAATCAGGTGACGCAGGCAGAAGAGCCGTTGATCTTGAGCGCTATGAAGAAGCTAAATCTATCTATAAGTCTCAGCTGAACAACAAAAATGCAGCTGACAAGGCTTATTTCTCTCTTGGCGACATTTACCTGCGCACAGGACAAACTGACTCTGCTGCGTATTATTTTAATCAGGGAATCGCAAATAACAAGAAGTCATACATCAACCATGTAGGTCTTGGTAAAATTGCGATGCAGCAAGGCAATCAGGCACAAGCAGAGCAGCACTTTAACAATGCTCTGAGCGGCAAGGGTAAAAAAGACCCTTACGTATTAGCTATGATTGGCGAAGCTTATGTTAAAGCTCCAAATGCTACAGAAGATCAGATTAAGAAAGGTATTGATTACCTGAAGCAGTCGCTGGAGCGTGACAACAAGAACGCTGTAGCGAATGTGATCTTGGGTGATGCTTACCTGGCCCTGAAGCAAGGTGGCGAAGCGATGACTAGCTACGATAGAGCGATCCAGTTAGATGAGCAGTATGCTACAGCTTACCTGAAGCGTGGTCAGCTTTATACTAGCTCACGTAACTATAACGAAGCTGAGCAAGCTTTCCAGAGAGCTATCGAAATCGATCCAAACTTTGCTCCTGCCTACCGTGACCTAGGTGAGCTGTACTACTTCGCTGGTCAATATGACAAAGCTTTGTCTACTTTCCAGAAGTATGTAGATATGGCAGAGGATACTCCTGATACTAAAGCGAAGTATGCTTCATTCCTTTTCCTGACTAAAAATTACGATCAGGCACTGAAAACTGCTGAGGAAGTTCTGGCAACGCAGCCAGACAACATGGTAATGAACCGTCTGAGAGCTTACTCCTACCTGGAGCTTGGTCAGCCAGAAAAGGCTTTGGAAGCAATGCAGACGCACATGCAGAAAGCCGATCCAAGCAAGCTAATTGCTCAGGACTACGAGTACTATGGTCGTATCTTGGCTAAAAACAACCAGCCGGCTAAAGCCATCGAAAACCTGGAGAAAGCCCTGCAGATGAACAACTCTAACATTGAGCTGTATGCAGAATTGGCTAACGCATATGCACGCAATAACCAGTACGATAAGGCTATTGAGGTTTATGAGCGTAAGCGTGAAAACGTAGAGCCAAGCAACGCTGATTATTACTACATGGGTAACATCTACATGATGGCCGGTGAAGAAAATGCAGCTAATGGCAACACGCAAAAAGCGAATGAGTTCTTTGCTCAGGCAGATAGCACCTATGCTAAGGTAGTAGAAGCAAACCCTGATTATGCTTATGGTCACCTTTGGAGAGCTCGTGCTAACGCTAGCCAAGATCCTGAAACAGAAAAAGGTTTAGCTAAGCCTCATTATGAGGAGTTCATTAACAAGGCTGGTGGTGAGAAAGAGAAGTATAAGAGAGACCTTATCGAGGCTAACTCATACTTAGGCTACTACTACTACATCAAAGGAGAGAGAGACAATGCTGTGAAGTATTGGACAGAAGTAAGAAACCTGGATCCGAGCAACCCACAAGCAGAAGCTGCTCTTAAAGAGATTTCTAAAACTCCGCGAAAGAAGTAATAATAGCTTTTACTTCTTCCTATAAAACAGAAAGCCCGCTCTTGTAGCGGGCTTTCTGTTTTATAGGCTTTTCATTTACTCTCTAGCTGAGGTGATAAAAGCAGGGTACTACTAAACTCGCAACTGCTAATTAGAAACATCCGGTACATTTAATTACACTATAGGGACTCTTCATATAGCTCCCACTTCTCTAAAACAGATTTGAAATCTTCAGGAAGCTCTGAATCAAACTGCATGAATTCTTTTGTGCTAGGGTGTAGGAAACCAAGTGACTTTGCATGCAGTGCCTGACGAGGCATCAACTTAAAAGCGTTTTCTACAAAAGATTTATACGTCCCATTAGGTGATCCATATAATATCTTATCGCCGCCATACGTGCTGTCAGAGAAGAGCGCATGTCCTAGATGCTTCATGTGCGCCCGTATCTGGTGCGTTCTACCTGTCTCCAGGTTGCACTGCACCAACGAAACAAATTTGAAGCTCCTAAGCACCTTATAATGCGTTACAGCGTGCTTACCATAATCACCATCAGGATACACGGCCATTACCTTTCTATCTTTAACACTGCGGCCTATACGGCCTACGATAGTTCCTTGCTTCTCCTTAGGTACACCCCAAACTAAGGCATAGTACGTTCGCTCTATACTATGGTCAAAAAACTGCTTTGCCAGATAGGCCATACTATAATCTGTTTTGGCTATAACCAGCAAACCAGAAGTATCTTTGTCAATGCGATGTACTAAGCCTGGCCTTCCCTCCCCATTTCTATGCGTAGGCAGGTTCTGGAGATGATAGGTAAGAGCATTAACCAAGGTGCCGTTCCAGTTGTTGTAAGCTGGGTGCACTACCATACCTGCCGGCTTGTTTACCAACAGCAACTCGCCATCCTCATAAAGTATATTCAACGGAATGTTCTCCGGCACTACATCTGTATCGCGTGGAGGCTCGGCTAGCGTAACGGTAATCACATCAAATGGCTTTACCTTATAGCTTACCTTTACCGGCTTCTCATTTACCTGAACCGATTCAGAGCGGATAGCCTCTTGCAGCTTGTTACGTGTAACGTTTGGCAAACGGTCCATCAAGAACTTATCTACGCGCAACAACGCCTGGCCTTTATCCACCACTATGCGATGGTGTTCATATAACTCATCTGAGTCCTCAATGCTTTCTGTTTCTGTGTATTCTACCACGACTATACTAACAGGTATAAAAAAAGAAAGCCGAAGTATAAACAACGGCTTTCCTAAACTATAAAAAGTTATTTACTTAGTTTTTCTTCTTGTTGTTTTTCGCTGGTGTAGCTGGCTTAGCGGCTGGAGTAGCTGGCTTTGAAGCAGCTGGCTCTGGTGTCTGCTGCGCTTTAGCTGGGTCTACGCCAAGCTTCTTCAGTACAAGCGGAGAGATATCACCATCTTCAGGACCAGCAAGCAAAGCTTGGTTGCTGATAACATAAGTATAGCCATTCTCTTTAGCTACATCTTTGATGGCTTTGTCAATCTTAGTGATAACAGGGTCAACTAAAGATTTCTCTTTTTGCTGAAGAGACATTTGAGCATTACGCTGGAACTCCTGGATTGAATTGTTCAGGCCCATCAGTTCTTTCTCTTTGTCCTCACGGATTGTTGCATCCATAGTAGCAGCACCTTTTTCGTATGCCTGCAGTTTGCTTTCATACTCAGCATACTTGTTCTTTAGCTGGTTCTCAAGCTGTGTGCTATGGTCTTTTAGCTGAGACTCAATCTGCTTGCTTTCTGGCAATTGTAGTAGAATATACTCCACGTTTGTATAACCAATCTTAAGCGGCTGGTCATTGCTCTGTGCGAAAGACGCAAAGCTGATCAGAAAGAACGCTGCTACTAGAAGTTTAATTTTGTTCATCATTGGTTGGTTAATTAATAAGTATTTAGACGTTTAGTTGTTAGACTTCTTTTTTGTGGCCTTCTGGGCTGGTGGTTGCTGTTGCTCTTGCGGCTCCTCCCCTACCTCAGGCAGGTTTTCAGGGTCATCCACAATTGCATCAGCTGGTTGTTTACCTGTAGAGTTTTTTCTATCAGAAGCTAACCCCAGCTCCTCCAGCACATACTCTGTATAATCATGCACAGGGTTAGTATAAATCATAACTAGGTCTCCAGACTTATCAAACATTATCTGAATGCCCCTAGATTTAGATACTTTCTCAACGGCTTCGAAAACCTCATCCTGTATCGGGCGCATTAGCTCCTGGCGGCGCTTAAACATCATGCCTTCGTAGCCAAATACCTTGCGCTGGTAGTCGCGCAATTCATTTTCTTTCTTGGTTATTTCGGCTTGGCGCTTTTGCTTCATCTGCTCAGTTAGCAGCACTTCTTCCGCCTTATAGTCTTGCTTTAGCTTATCAGCCTGCTGCTGTAGCTGCTCTATTTCTCGTTGCCAAGCCTCAGCGTATTTGTCCATCTCCTGCTGCACCTGGTTGAAGGCTGGCATCTTGCTCAGGATGAAGTTGGAGTCAATATAGCCAATCTTCTGTGCTTGCGAAACAGACGCTAACAAAAAGCCTGCTAAAAAGATGAACAAAAACTTTTTCATACTAATTCAATTCTGGTTTTAGCGGATCTGCTGACCAATGATGAAGTGGAACATACCACGCTTATCATTCATGCCGCCTGGCAGATCATCCAATCTCCATGCATAATCAAAGCCAAGCAGACCAAACGCAGCCATAAAGATTCTGGCACCTACACCCGCTGAGCGGTAAAGCTTGAACGGATTATAGTTTTTGTAGCTACCGAAGTTATTACCAGCCTCTACAAATGCCAGGCCATAAATTGTAGCTGCCGGGTTTGGAGAGATCAGTTGGCGAGCCTCGAACACAAATTTGTTATAGGCTATACCACCAGCACTTAACAGGCTAGGATCATTTAGTGTGTTAACCACGCTTTCATCTTCGTAACCACGAAGACCGATATACTCTGTACCCACAAAAATATTACCACCACCAAGACCGGCACCACCTAACTTAAAGCGCTCAAATGGTCCTACACTTTCACCTGAACCATAAGTGCCTAAGAAGCCAAAGTGTGCTCTGGTGTTGAACACCAAATTTCCTGCCACATTTATAAAATATGAGGCATCGAACATCCATTTATTAAACTCGATGTACTCATACTGGTCTTTGCGATCAGAAAACAGCGAGTAAGGCGGTGTTAGGTTAAGGCTTAACGTGAAAGAAGAACCTCTTCTAGGGAAAGTCGGATTATCTATACTTGAGCGACCTAATGTATTTACAATCGAGATACTGTTAGAATTACCGTTGTCAAAGCCTGAGAATAACGCATAGTCCTTTAGAGTATAGCGGTTAAAGGACAGTGAGTGGTTCATAAAGAAGTAGTTATCAGGCCAGTTCAGTCGTCGGCCTAGACTTACTGCTGCACCATTCACATTCAGGCGGCTATAGTCGCCAGTTTCTTCGTAAGGGTTATAATAGCTTGCTCCTATGTTTCTTCTATAAACAGTCTTGAACAAGCTAACTGTAAGTGAGTTAGCCTTACGGCCTCCCAACCATGGTTCTGTAAATGAGAACGAGTATGACTGGTAGTATTTACCGTTTGCTTGCACATTCAGCGATAAGCGCTGACCATCACCAGTAGGTATAGGTCTCCATTCTGAGAAGTCGAAGAGCTTTCTTGTAGAGAAATTATTCAGGGTAAGACCAACAGTACCTACTGCACCAATTGGACCACCCCATCCACCAGATAAGCTTATTTGGTCGTTTGGCCGCTCAGTTACACTGTAGGCAATGTCCACAGTACCATCCGCAGGGTTAGGTATTGGGTTCAGTCCGATTGTTTCCGGGTCAAAGTAGCCAAGGGCAGCCAGTTCATTTCTTGTTCTAATCAAGTCATCACGGCTATACTTCTGACCCGGCAATGTTCTGATCTCTCGCAGAATCACATGGTCACTTGTCTTGTCATTACCAGAAATCAGGATTTTGTTAATCGTAGCTTGTGGACCTTCCTGCACACGCATCTCCAGGTCAATCGAGTCCCCTTCTACACGCGTTTCAACTGGGGTAATGCTGGAGAACAGGTAGCCGTCGTTTTGGTAAAGCGCAGATACGTCTACACCGGTAGGGTTATAAGTTAGACGCTTCTCCAGCTCCTGCTGGTCATATACGTCACCCCTGCTGATACCAAGTACACGCGCCAGGTAAGCATCGTCGTATAGGTAGTTACCTGTCCAGGTTATATTGCGATAGTAATACTGCTGTCCTTCATCTACCGTTATTTGTATACCAAGCCTATCTTCACTGATACGGTATACTGAGTCTGACACAATCGTCGCATCACGATAGCCTTGGCTGTTGTAGAAGGTTATAAGTGCTTCTTTGTCTTCTTCGAACTTTGTACGGTTAAATTTAGAGGACGTGAATATTTTGTAGAATCTCTTCTCTTTCGTATTCTTCAGCTGGCGCTGGAGTTTTTTATCAGCAAAGGCCTCGTTGCCGACAAACTCTATATCGCCAACCTTTACTTTATCACCTTTATCAACGTGAATGTTCAATACCACGCTATTCGGTAGAATAGAGTCAGGACGCTGTGTAATATTTACCTTCACGTTCAGGAAACTCTTATCCACAAAATATTCGCGCACTACATTGCGGGTGCTGTTTAGAACGGCATCCGTTACAATGCGTCCTTTTTGCAATGGCACTTTGTCTCTTAAGGCATCTCCCTGAGATTTATTTATACCTGAAAAGCGGAAGTTAGAAAGACGAGGGCGTTCCGTTAAGTTGAACGTCAGAAAGATAACATCCCCCTCAGTACGCGCTGTTACATCCACATCACCTAAAATCCCTTGATCCCATAGGTTTTCGATAGCGCGACTAATGTCTTCGCCTGGCACCGTCACCATATCACCCTCTTTCAGACCTGTTAAGGAAGTAAGTGCTATTGGGTCCAGAAACTTGTAACCGCTAACCGAAATTCCGCCAATGCGGTACTGGCGGGGCTGCTGGTAATCTACAGGAGACGACTGGGCAGGTCTGTTAAGTACTTGGGAGGAGGCCGTGCCTGCCATTAGCAGAAACACTAGCACCCAGATGCATCTTGTCATTCGTGTGTTTATCACTTTGTTATTTGTTCACTTGTCTTACCAAATCTGCGCTCACGGCTCTGGTAAGATAATATTGCTTCGTAGAGATGTTCCTTTCTAAAATCCGGCCAGAGCAACTCTGTAATGTATAACTCAGTATAAGCTAATTGCCAGAGAAGGAAGTTACTTATGCGCTGTTCTCCGCTAGTCCTGATCAAAAGTTCAGGATCGGGCATACCTGTTGTTGAAAGGTATTCAGCTATAGAGGCCTCATTTATTTCATCAGCCTTTATATTACCTTGACCCGCCTCGCTTGCAAGGCGTTGCACAGCTTGTGTAATATCCCAGCGGCCACTGTAGCTTAATGCCAATACCAGTGTCATTCTGGTATTGTGTTTAGTCAGCTCCATTGCCTCCATCAGTTCGCGTTGGCAAGCTTTAGGCAAACTGGCAGTGTTACCAATCGTCTGCAGGCGAATGTTGTTCTTATTAAGAGTGGCAGTTTCCTTACGGATGGTAGACACCAGCAACGTCATCAACGCTGAAACCTCTTCTGCTGGCCGCGACCAGTTTTCTGTAGAAAAAGCATACAAGGTCAGGTACTCAACACCTAACTCTGCTGCAGCTTCTACAGTATCGCGCACGGCCTTTATGGCATTCTGATGACCAAAGATACGCAGTCCGCCTCTTCGCTTTGCCCAACGCCCATTACCGTCCATGATAACGGCTATGTGCCTTGGTAAATTGCCTAAGTCTACTTTATCCTTTAAATTCATTAAAACACAATTTCCTTGCAAGTTACAAAAAGCAAGACAAATTTGTGAATGATTGCGGTTTAATCTAAAAGACCTGGCTTGTTCTTATATACTGGAGGGCAGTTGTAGCGGTAGAAAGTATAAGATATACTGATGCCGTTGTAGAAGTACCAGTCTTTATCATGTGGGTTTGCAATGTTATCTGAAAACTCAGGAGAGGCGAGATAATCTATCTTATCCGTAAAAGTTTTTCTAGCCCCGAATTCTAGCCCTAAGTTCCAGTGCATACTGAGAGCATACTTTACACCTACACCGAAAGGAATCGCTACGGTCATGTCGGTATCAAACTCCCTCTCGACATTCCCTGCCAACGTAAGCTTCTTATTGTATAGCAGGCCTGCAACTCCCACGAAGAGGTAGGGAGAAAACCGGGGGCTTTGGCTACGGTCATAGTAATCAAGAAAGTTATATTCAACCACACCAGAAAGCTCTAGTAGGCTAAGACGCAATTCTGCTTGGCGGTCAGCATGAAGTGGACGATCACTAAAGGCTTCATCGCTGAAGGTGTTATCATCTACAATACGATGGCTCCCCATTAACCCCCCACGGAGGGTAATAGCATTTGACATATCACGGCGATAAAATACTGTGAGTGCTGGCTGATTGTTCAGGAAGCGGTAATTAGGTGAGATTTCGCCTTTATAATTAGCTCCACCTATACCAACTCCTATCTCCGAGGTTGTTACAGATCTTCCTATTTGAGCTATAGCTGGGGCGACAAAAAAAGCACTCCCTACTTGCAGAAATAGACAAATAAGGAGTGCTTGTATAAAAGTACGTAGCGTCATGTATTCTGAGCAAAGTTTAGTAGTTGAACAACGCAGCCGCTGTCCGTTCTATTATCTAAACTTCGGACTTCTGACACGCGGTGATAAAATATAATTCAGTGTTAGGCCTGTGGTGATGTACCAGTCATCGTCAGATCTTTCGCCTCTCTGCTGTCCATCTCTTCCGTAACCTCTAACAATCATGTAAGGAGTACCACTTGGGTCTGGCTGAGTTGTAAAGCCTGAACCTGCACTTCTATCTGAAAGTATAGCGGCTGCCGTAGGATTCTCGCCACCGCCATTTAAAATATTCTGTTTGGAGGCGTAAGTTGTACTTACATCATCGAGATAATCCGTAAAGGTTTTTCTCCAACCAACTTCAAGGCTAAGATCCCAGTAGCGATCAATTTTGTAACGCACACCCAAACCAAACGGAATAGCAATTTGTACTCGTTTGTAAGGCTCTGGATAATTTCCTCCCTCAGCATACTGCCCTTCAGTACCTAAAGGTTGCAGTTCATACCAACCGGTTGCTATATCATTATCTCCAAAATCCCCCATAGAGCCTCTTTCATAATACGCCTTTGGATTATGATGCATTACAGCCACACCTGCAAATGCATAGGGCACAAAATCAGGGCGACGTTGATAAGTACTGCGGTTCTCGAAGAGGTCAACCACAGCTACGGTGCTAAGCTCTTTTATATCGTTGCGGAATGATAAATTTCTACCAAAGCGACCTCTGTTCTCACCTTCGTTCTGAGAGGCACTTAATGCATCATCTCCGGTTAAACGCCCCCAGGTAAACCCTACACGATAAGAGAAACGTGGCGCAAAGCGGTAGGTATAGCTAATTCCCGCACTTGGCCTCGTAGACTTAAAGCGAAAGCTTGTAAAATCTGGCTGAGGTACAATGTCCCCAAAGTAGTTCATAGCTCCGAAGGTCACCCCCACTGAACCATACTGCTTACGTCTTGTCCAACGCTGCGCTTCCGCATCATTGGAGAAAAGTGTAAGTGTAAAAATAAGCATTAATGCAAGGGTACAAAGTTTCTTCATAACAGAGAAATATCTAAATGGTAGCGTATCAGCAGGCTTGTATTCACCCCAAATTAATTGAAGACAAAAATAATCAGAATAGCCAATATTTAAAATAATATAACATATATATTTAATATTATTTTATTGAGCTATTTCGCTTATCAAGTCCCCAATTAAGTTTACTACGTAGCGTCGATAAAAAGTTAACATGATGGAGCTTCACCAGCCTGGCAACAAAAGCTTCTCTCCGTACTGCCAGCTGCACATTCATATCCACAGGAGTAGACCTGGAATCCAGAGCCGCAAGATAGCTACTACTACGCCCCTCCACCTCAAACGAGATAACACTACGATCAGAAACGATCATAGGCCGCACGTTTAGGTTATGCGGACATACGGGCGAAATAACAAAATTGTTGGTCTGTGGCAGCACCAAAGGTCCCCCGCAGCTAAGCGAGTATCCTGTTGATCCTGTAGGCGTGGCCACCACCAGGCCATCTGCCCAATAAGAATTTAGATATTCACCATCTATATACGTGTGCACCACAATCATGGACGAAGTATCACGCTTCTGCACACTAAACTCGTTTAGGCCAAAGTTTATCCCTTTAAAGACCTCCTGATCAGAATCAACACGGATAAGAGCACGGTCGTCTAGCGTGTAATGTCCTTTATATAGTGCGTCCAAAGCAATGTTAACACTATCATAAGGGATGGTAGCCAAAAAACCGAGGCGCCCCGTATTAATGCCAAGTATAGGAATTTGCTGCTCTCCCACATAGGTTACTGTATCCAACAGGGTTCCGTCGCCGCCTATACTCAACACTACATCCACTCCTTCCAATCTATCGCCACGCCTGAAGGTCTCTATTCCTGTAGGCAAATTTATTGTATTCTTAAGGTACAGCTCAAAATGCTCTACCATACACAGCTGCGCCTTTCGGCGCTGCAACTCATCAAAAAGCGTCTGGATGAAAGGTTGAATGTTATCACTAAACGGTTTGCCAAGTATAGCTATTTTCATTTCGATCGGGTTAAAACGGAAATCTCGCGCTAAAGTAAAAGCCTCTATTGCCTTCCCGGTTCAAAGTATACTCCAGCCGAAGCACAATATCATAAAAAGTAACTGCATGCAGCCCCAGCCCACCACCAACTAGTAAGCGATTGGTTAGCTGATTTCCCTTATCAAACACATCATCTACCACATAGCCAGCATCTGTAAAGCTATTCAGGTATAAGGACAAAGGTATATTATTAAACTTCGGATTATCTATAAATTTAAGCTTTATACTTTCAATATCAAGAAGCTGCCGCGTTAACCCTTGTTTAAATAAGCCATAGTGCTGACCTCCTATAACATAAAGTTCATACCCTCGCACATAAGATCGGTAGCCTAAGGCTATATTATCGGCAAAGGCATGCTCGCCAGCAAGCCGCAGCTGCCCCTCTGCTCCCGCCATATAAAAGTACTTATCTGAGAGAGGAACATACTTTACGTATTTTGTGCGGAACGCGGTAAAGGGAGAGCCAGTGTTGCGCAGGAATATTGTTTGCGACACCATGGCGTCAAAATAACTACCTGCAGTAGGATAAGCAAAGTTGTTGCGCCTGTTGATAACCTTGTAAAGCTCTACACGAGTATACTGCCGCTCCTGCTGTGCATCATGGTAATAATCTGGATTGAGAAAGGTAACAGAGTCAGAAATCTGCTCATTGTGATAGGAAAACCGCAGCCCTTCCTGCCGCTGCACATCCAGGCGGTGCACCAACGCTGCTGCTACAGAAGTACGTTTGATGGGCATACCACTCTCCTGCTCAAAAAAGCGTTGCCTGTTATTGAGGTTGGTATAGCTAACAGTGCGGCTACGATAGTCCGCAACAGAGAAATCTGCGCCAAGGTTGTGTCTTCGCCACACATATGGAACTCGATAGCCTAGTTCTAGGCGCTTATTGAATCCTCTCTGCACCCGCACTCGCACCTCTTCGTTACGTCCTCTAAAGTTTTTTTGAATAAGGTTGATACCGTAATCTATACGGCTCCAGTCTTCCTTTTCTAACCAAGCATTGAAATTGCGATCCGCGAAATCAAAAATAGGGATGGGGTAAAGATAAAAGCGCTCCTGCACCTGGTACTTCACCTGCACCTGACCATCGGCACAAGTATAAGTATAGTTTACATGATGGAATAGCCGGAGGTTGAAGAGGCGCTTTTGGTTTTCCTGAAGCAGTGGTTCCAGTCCTTCTGTTAGTATGGTATCACCGGGAGCAAATGTAAGCTCGCGCAGCATTACCTGACTTTTGGTTGTTTCGTTGCCCTCTAGACTTATATCAGTTATCACTAAAGCAGGCGCAGCACATGGCTCAGCCTGTGCTACTGCTCCATACAGAAGTAGAAGTATAAGCAGGAATGCTTGCAGTCGCATTACCGCAAATCTTAAATGTCGAGGTATTTAAAGAGCATGTCGAGGCGGTCGCGGCCTACATCGTAATCGGTGTTATCGTTAAACTGAGCAGTGATGCGATATTCGAAGCGCTCTAGTGTAGCAATGATACGGCTGAGGTCGGTGGTGTTCAGCTTCAGAGTCAGCTTTATTTTATAAGGATCCATTTCGTCGGGCGATACATAGGCGCTCAGGATCTTACTATTCTCCTCCTCTATCAGGCGACTGATTTGGCTTAGCGAATAGTCGCGGTCTGCCATGGAGAGCACCAGTATACTACCCTGCCCTTGCAGTGCCGACATTTGGCCAAAGGCTGCCAACGTATCATTTATCGTAATTACGCCAACATAATCCTGCTCCTCGTCCAGCACTGGCACCACCTGAATTTTATTCTTGATGGCGGCCTCCATAACATCGTAAAAATGCTGGTGTCCCTGCACATGCACATCCTGGTACTCCAGCTCCAGCTCCTTTAGCTGTTGTGCGCGGTCGGGCAGTTCTATTAGGCTCTGCTCTGTTGCCAGGCCCATATACTTACGGTTGCTTACCACCGGCAATTCGTTTACGCGGAACTCATCCATCCAGCGCAAAGCCTTGTCTACGGTGTCGTAGAGCTTCAGCGGCGGAATCATTTGATTGATGAGTTCTTCTGCGATCATACGGATGCGGCGGTTATTGGTGTTTTTGCTAAATATTTCTCTAAGATACTGTTAAACTTCTCCGGATGTTCCATCATTGGTGCATGTCCGCACTTATCGATGAAATATAATTCGGAGTTCTCAATGAGCCTGTTAAACTCGTAAGCTACCAACGGAGGAGTGATCGTATCATTCAGACCCCATATTAACAACGTTGGCACCTTAATGTTTGTGATATCTTTAGCCATGTTGTGCCGCTGTGCTGATTTGGCAATGGCAATGATACGCAAACACTTGGCATTACTATTTGTAATAGAGAACACCTCGTCTACCAATTCTTTGGTGGCTGTTTTAGGATCGTAAAAAGTATAACCCACACGCTCTTCCACATACTGGTAATTTCCTCTCTTAGGGAAAGATCCTCCCATAGAGTCTTCAAAAAGGCCAGAGCTACCAGTTAGCACCAGGCGCTTTACCATGTTTGCGTTGTTCAGGGTATACACAAGGCCTACATGGCCACCTAGTGAGTTACCCAGCAGCGTCAGGTCTTTAAGCTTCTTGAACTTTACAAAGCCTTCTACAAAATTCACCAAACCAGGCACACCAGCCTTATGCAGGGCCATTTCATAAATCGGCATCAAAGGAATTACAACACGGTAACTTTTCGAAAAGTGGTCTACAACGCCATTCCAGTTGCTGAGTGCCCCAAAAAGCCCGTGCAGCAGCAATAGCACTTCTCCTTCTCCCTCATCAATATACTGATAATCTCCTTCTTGTCTGACTTGTAAATCCATGAATTGAAAAAACTTTTTGAAAGAAACGTGTTTTTAGTCCTTATGGTCGAACTAGCCTGTAAAATTAGCAATCCTAAGCCAATTTTGAAGCATATGCAAGCCATAAGTGGTAAGGGCAGCTTCCGGGTGAAATTGCAACGCGTATAGCGGTAGCTCCCTGTGCCGAAAGGCCATCAACTCTCCTTCCTGCGTGTGTGCCAGCGGTATCATACTTTCTGGAACGTGGCGCAGCACCAGAGAATGATAACGCACCACTGGCATAGTGGCCGGCAAACCTTCAAAAATAGGGTCTGCCTGACAAATTATTTCTGATATTTTCCCGTGCATTGGCCGCAGCCCCTTCTCCAACTTAGCCCCAAAGAACTCGCCTAATGCCTGATGACCAAGGCATATTCCCAGCATGGGTACCCGTTCATGGTAATGAAAAATCACTTCCATCAAGCTCCCTGCACCTCGTGGCGCGCCTGGTCCTGGCGAAAGCACAACTGCTTCTACCGGTAATTTCTGAAGCTCCTGCAACGGCACATCGTTTCGCACCACCTTCACCTCCACCCCAAGTCGGCCAAAGTAGTCTACTAGGTTATAGGTAAACGAGTCAAAGTTATCGAGCAGGAGAAGCATATAAAGTTGGAAGGTTAAAGAACTAGAAGGTTAAAAAATCAAGGATGGGGGAAAGGAGTTAACTATTTTAGCTTCTTATACTTTGCTGGGCGCTCTCAGCATCTTACCTAAAGCAATGCTGAGGCACCTTCTACTTTTTTAACTTTCTAACCTTCTACTTTTCTAACTCCTAAAAGTGCTGTCTTAATGAAGTGATGAGCGCTTTGATAAACGGCAGCACGTAGCTCAGAATATCAAGTGCGTAAGGCGTTGTTTTTAGCACTACCGGGTACACCATAGAGGAATCTGCAGTATCCTGAGATATGCTTATACCCGCCATATCCGAAACGTACAACAGCAAGCTCAAAGCCAGGCACCATTTCAAAGCGCCAAGTATACTGCCCAGCACATTATCGAAAAGCCCAAATGGTGTGAAGTCTATTACTTTCTTAAGAAGGATACCACCTAGGTGAATAAGCAGGATGATCCCTACAAACACCACAAGGAAAGTAACGTAAGGCAGCAGCCCGTGTGCATCCCCGATAAAGCCAGCCATCAGAGGCAAGGCCGTATCCAGCAGCTTTAAACCTCCCAGGATAGCTAAAACCAACGCCACCAAAGACACCAGCTCCAGCAGCAAACCCTTCCGGAACCCCATAAACGCGCCATAGGCAATAGGTATGGCCAGAAAAAAATCAAAAGTACTCATGCGAAAAAGACACAAGGTTACAGGCGCAAATCAGATGTTCTCTTCCAACATTACACCTGTTGGTATTGATTACTTGATGTATGTTTCGCCTGCCACAAAGAAAATGCAGCAGGCGAACTATACTTTAAAAATCGGTATTACTCAGCAGATCTCCAACAGTCTGTGAAATAGCGCGTCCGTCGGCTTGCCCGGCCAGCTCTTTTGTAGCTACGCCCATCACTTTACCCATGTCAGAAGGGCCAGTAGCACCCACACGCTGAATGATTTCTACCAGGCGCGTGCGCAGGTCGCCTTCGTCCAGCTGCTTTGGCAAGTATTCTTCTATCACGGCCAATTCGGCCAGCTCTACCTGCTCCAGGTCAGCGCGGCCTTGCTGCGCGTAAAGCTCTGCAGACTCACGGCGCTGTTTTGCAGCCTTGGTCAGGAGCTTCAATTCTGTGCCCTGATCCAAGCCTTCAGATCCACCTTTTTCGGTTTCAGCCAGCATAATCTGCGACTTTATACTTCTTAGCGCCTGCAAACGGGCTTTATCTTTAGCCAACATGGCTTGTTTGATGTCGGCATCAACGCGTTGTTTTAGTGTCATAGTTTTTAGCTTTTATACTTTTATCTGGTTGAGGTGCTACTGCTTACGCGGCAGGTGCCTTTTTGTATGTTTCCCTGGCAGCAGTAAGAGGCTATCATCTTAAACAAAATTCCAGTAATTTAGTCATTCTATTAAACAATGATGAGCAAAGGGCATATGCCCAACTAGTAGCCAATGACGAAACTGAGTGTAAATATAAACAAAATAGCCACGCTTCGGAATGCCCGCGGCGGTGATAGGCCAAATGTTGTACAGGCAGCAAAAGACTGCGAGCGCTTCGGTGCACAAGGTATTACGGTGCACCCACGCCCCGACGAGCGCCATATCCGTTACCGCGATGTGTACGACCTGAAGGAGATCGTCACCACCGAGTTCAATATTGAGGGTAATCCAACGCCGGACTTCCTGAAATTGGTAAAAGATGTACGTCCAGAGCAGGTTACACTTGTACCTGATGCCCCGGATGCCATCACCTCTAACGCCGGCTGGGACACCATCAAGCACAAAGATTTCCTGACCAATGTGATTGGGGAGTTGAGAGAGCTGGGCATCCGCGCTTCTATTTTTGTTGACCCGGTGGAAGAGATGGTGGAAGGTGCCGCCGCCGTTAACACTGACCGCATTGAGCTATACACAGAAGCTTACGCAAGCGGCTACCACAAAAATCGTGAAGAGGCTATTGCACCATACTTACAGGCTGCTCTGAAGGCGCAGGAGTATAACTTGGGCCTTAACGCAGGTCACGACCTGGACCTGGACAACTTGAAGTACCTGCACGATACACTGCCAAACCTGAAGGAAGTAAGTATAGGCCATGCCCTAATCTGCGATGCACTGTACCTTGGCCTGGAGAACACGATACAACTATACCTGCGCCAGCTCAAGTAGATGGTGAACAGTGTAACCATACAGGAGTTTCTGGAGAAGGCAGAGCAACTACCCGTACTGGATGTACGGGCACCTAAAGAGTATGCGGCTGGTCATATTCCACTGGCACACTCCTTTCCTATTTTTGACGATGAACAACGCGCCAGAGTAGGCACCGCTTATAAGCAACAAGGCCATGACCCGGCTGTGCTGATAGGCCTGGACCTGTTCGGCCCGCGTATGTCAGGTTTTGTGAAGGAGGCAGGAAAGCTGGCTAAGAACAAGGAGGTGTTGGTGCATTGCTGGCGTGGCGGTATGCGCAGCGGGGCTATGGCCTGGCTTCTTGGTTTCTCCGGCTTTAAAGTGCACTTGCTGAAGGGTGGCTACAAAGCTTACCGCCGTCTGGTGCACGCCGAGTTCGAGAAGTCCCGCAGATTGGTTATACTCAGCGGCAACACCGGCAGCGGCAAAACAAATATTCTGCCGTACCTGCAGAAGCTGGGTCAGCAAAGTATAGATTTGGAAAAGCTCGCCAGCCATAAAGGTTCCGCCTTCGGAAGTATAGACATGCCGCCTCAACCTACCACCGAGCACTTCGAGAACCTGCTAGGTATGGAACTCCTGAAGCTGAACGGGCAGCAACCGCTGTGGCTGGAGGACGAGGGCATTACTATTGGCAGGGTACAGATGCCCAAGCCACTCTTCGACCAGATGCAGACCGCTCCGACCATTGCGCTGCAGGTGCCGTACAAGCTGCGGGTACAGAAGTTGGCGCAAGAGTACTGCCGCACGAACGAAGCCATACTTGCCACAGCCATTCTCAAGATCAAAAAGCGCTTAGGAGGTCTCGCTACCAAAGAGGCACTCGCCGCTATTTCGGATGGCGATATGGAGAAGATGGTAGAGATTGCCCTCACCTATTATGACAAAGCTTATACTTTCGACTTGGCTAACAAACAACAGGTACTACCACTGGAACTGCCAGGCATAGACCCTGAGGAAAACGCAACGCTGGTGCTGCAATTTGCCAAACAACATAATCTGCTTTAACATGGAAACGACCATCGAAAACATACGACTGACCCAGTACAGCCACGGCGCTGGCTGCGGTTGTAAAATATCGCCTAAAGTGCTTGATGCTATCCTGCACTCCGACATCAGCTATCCTGAGGAGCAGAACCTACTGGTAGGTAACAGCTCCCGCGACGATGCCGCTGTATACGACATTGGCCAGGGCCGCGCCGTCATCAGCACCACTGACTTCTTTATGCCGATTGTGGACGATGCCTATGACTTTGGCCGTATTGCCTCTACTAATGCCATCTCGGATGTGTATGCTATGGGTGGCACACCGATGATGGCGATTGCCGTACTTGGCTGGCCTGTAGACAAGCTTGCTCCTGAGGTAGCTAAACGCGTGATAGAAGGCAGCCGCAGCATCTGCCACGAAGCAGGTATTCCTTTAGCAGGCGGACATAGCATCGACAGCCCTGAGCCAATTTTCGGTTTGGCCGTAACAGGTATGGTAGATATCAAGAACCTGAAGCAGAACGATACTGCCACCGCCGGCTGCGAACTGTACCTGACCAAACCACTTGGCGTAGGCATACTTGCCACGGCGCAGAAGAAAGCCATTCTTAAACCAGAGCACGCGCACCTGGCACCGCAGCAGATGATGAAACTCAATAAAATTGGTGCAGATCTAGGCCAGCTGGCACAGGTAAAAGCCATGACCGACGTAACCGGTTTCGGCTTAATGGGTCACCTTGCGGAGATGTGCGAAGGCAGCAACCTAAGCGCAGAAGTATACTTTGATAAGGTACCGGTGATACCAGAGGCATTGGAGTACCTTGCTCAGAAAGCTATTCCGGGCGGCACGCACCGCAATTTCGACAGCTACGGTCATAAATTGGCCGAGTTGACTCCTGAGCATAAACACCTGCTCTGCGATCCGCAAACCAGCGGCGGCCTCTTAGTGGCCGTAGATCCTGCAGGCCGTGATGAGGTACTAGCTATTTTTGCAAAGCACAACCTGCAGTTGGAGCCACTAGGCGTGCTGAGAGAGCGAGCAAATGGAGAGAAGTTAATCCGAGTGGTTTAGACTTCCGTAAGCCATACTTGATTATTTGAATCAGAAAACTGAACACATGAAATTACACTATAAGGAAATGGGCCATGGCCAACCGCTGCTGATTCTGCACGGTTTGTTTGGCACATTGGATAATTGGGCAACGCTAGCTAAACGCTTTGCCGAGCACTACAACGTGTTTCTGGTGGACCTGCGAAACCATGGCCGCTCACCTCACAGCGAGGAACACAACTACGACGCTATGGCCGACGACGTACTGCGCCTGGTGGATGAGCTGGGTATACCGACACCAGCCATCATGGGCCACTCCATGGGCGGCAAGGTTGCGATGAAATATGCGCTGAAGTACCCTACACGTCTCACAAAACTAATTGTAATAGACATTGCGCCTAAAGCTTACCCTCCGCACCACGATGAGATTATAGAGGCCCTGCAGTCGGTGGACCTAAGTACTGCCACCAGCAGAAGCGAAATAGACGAGCAGTTGGCTAAAACTATAAAAGAGCCAGATGTGCGGCTGTTCCTAATGAAGAACCTTTACCGCAAGGAGGATAATACCTTTGGCTGGCGCATGAACCTGGATGTGATCGAGAAGAACTATGAGCATATTGCCGCTGCTGTTACAGCTGATGTTCCTTTCAAGAAACATGCACTATTCATCAAAGGCGGCCGGTCTGGGTATATCAAGCAGGAGGATATCTATAGCAACATCGAGCACCTGTTTACACTGGTTGAGGTAGAGACCATACCAAACGCTGGCCACTGGGTACATGCCCAAGCACCTGATGAAGTCTACAACCTGGTCACCAGGTTTCTGGAAACAGAGTAGGCTGAAACTGCTTTGCAGAATAAATATTCTTGCTCAACCTGTGAAGCAACTATCTTACAAGCCTTAGTCAAAGTATAACTGCCACCGCCAAAAGCTGTGGCAGTTATCTTTTTAGGCACTCTTGATGATTCAGTAATCTACAATTAACTCCTACCTTTGCACCATGAAGAAGACTGGCACTTTATACTTGATCCCGACTGTACTGGCTGAAAACACCCAAGATCAGGTTATTTCACCTCAGGTAAAGGAAACAGTGCAGCACCTGACGTACTTTATTGTAGAAAACCTGCGCACTGCCCGCCGTTACGTGAAGAGCATTTGCCCGGAGCTAGTTATTGAGCACCTAAAGTTTGTTCAGGTGGATAAGGATGCTAGTCCAGCACAGGTACAGAACTCACTGAAGCCATTACTGGAGCAAGGCATAGATGCCGGAATTATTTCGGAAGCGGGTTGTCCCGGTGTGGCTGACCCTGGAGCCGAGGTAGTAAAGTACGCTCACCAGAAGGATATCAAAGTAGTGCCTTTCGCTGGTCCATCAGCCATTCTACTCAGCCTGATGGCTAGTGGCTTTAACGGCCAGCAGTTTTGCTTTCACGGTTACCTGCCCATCGATAAGCGCGATAGGTTACAGGTACTTCGGCAGTTAGAGAAAGAGATGCAGCAACGTAACCAAACGCAGATTTTCATGGAGACACCTTACCGCAACAACAAGTTGCTGGAGGATTTGCTTTCTACCCTGAGTTCTGACACCAGGCTATGCATAGCCGCCAACATCACCTCCCCGGAACATGAGTTTATCCAAACCAAAACAATAAGCCAGTGGCGCGGCAAGCTACCGGATATACACAAGCAGCCGGCGGTGTTTTTAATTTATCGGTAGAGTTTACCAATCTGCCGGAAACTCTGCAGTTGAGCCAGGTAACTCACGGCAGTCATCTGGAAACTGGTAAGGCAGAAAGTCGTGATTTATCTCGTCGCGGAGCACAGTTATCTCATTCGTTGTAACTGCTGATACATCAAAAAATCCGATTACCTGCTCGCTCTTATAACGAACATTGTACATGTTACCTACTACTCTGGCCGGGGGCGGGTCAAACACAGTGCCAGTGGCTTCTTTCTGCTGCTCCATGATGCGGTAAAAATTATATGCCTCCTCCGTTACCGCGTACTGGTATACTTTCAGCCCGTGCTTCACCCCGAAGTACCGGTAAAAGGGCATAAACAACACCTCCTGGTTTATCACCTTGTTGCCGTCTGTCAAACGATCATCAACAACTTTAAACCTGTCCAGTTTTTCTGTCAGCAGGCATTTGGCACAGCAATCTTTGGGTTTTGGATTCCCATATGCATCGATATAATACCAAGGTTGTGTAAACACCTCATAGTTTACCACAAACGACCATCTCAGGAAATTCTTTTCTCCTGCCGGATCCTGATAGTCAACCAGCACTTTGTAGCCGGGGAAACGCGTTTTTTCCCGGTCTCCCTTAAAAGCATACAGCTGCTCATCCATCTCAAAATGCACTTTCTCTACAGGTATGGGGTTCGGCATGGTTATCCACGGAGATTGATAAACAGAATCACCAATGTCAATATGGAGCATGTATGTTTTACCCGGCTTACCGTATGCAGCGGCTCCATCAATTGGGTAATAACGTGTAGTAGCAGAGTCATACTCGAACTCATACTTTTCATTTCCGTCTGAGCTATATACCGCAACACTGGCCTTCTTTTCATACTCACTGTATTGATCTGAGTAAGGCTTAGCATGTGACAGCCGCACATAGTTATGCTCCGGATCGTTTGTAAAGCTGCCCTCTATTACCAGGTGCCTTTGCTGATCTTTGTGGTCAAAATCTATAGGGTCTATACATCCTACTGCGAGGAGCAGGAGCACCAACGGAAAAATTACTCTCAGCATATCAGATTAAAATTTCGCATTGAAGTTTACAGAAGGTATAGGCGCACCGATTACCGACAACTTAAAAGCACCGGGAGGAGCACCGTAATAGTGCTGGTATAGGGTAGAGTAGGCATTCTTTCTGCCATACAGGTTGTAGATAGAGATACCCCAGGTATACTCTGCCTTCTCCTTGATTATTGGCTCACGGTTAAATGAAAGATCCAGCCTATGGTAGTCTGGCATACGGCTTTGGTTGCGGCCTACATAGTTTGCAAATATTTGATTGTAGTACCTGTACCAGGAGTCTGCTCCCGTAATAGGCCTGCCCGTGGTGTAGGTAAAGTTTGCTGATACCGTCCATTTAGGCCAAGCCTTATAGTTGGCAAACACATTCAGGTTAACGGGTTTATCGTAATTTGAAGGATAGGCTTCTCCATCATTAATCGTTTCCTCCTCTGTTTCGCCTACAATTTTCCTGAACGACCTAGAGTATGTCATGCTTACCCAGCCGGTTAAGCGCCCCTGGTTCTTTTTCAACAGCCACTCAGAGCCATAGGCGTAACCATCTCCAAACAACAAGTCTGCATCCAGGGTAGGATTCAGGAGCAGCACGGCACCATCTTTATAGTCTATCTGGTTATACAGCTTCTTGTAGTATACTTCCCAACTGTATTCGTATACATGGTCTGGCTGCAAGTAAAAATATCCTAATGCTATCTGATCTGCTATTTGTGGTTGTATATACTTGTTCGAGAGCTTCCACACATCCACCGGTGTAATGGCCGCGGTATTGGAGATAAGCTGAATATACTGCCTGGTGCGGTTAGCCCCTACCTTAACGGCAGCGTTTTCAGACACAGAGTATTTAAGAGAGGCCCTAGGCTCTAGTCCTTGATAAGACTGTACAACACCGCCAGAACTAACATGAAGAGTGTCTACGATGCTCTTTATGCTTCTAGGCTCTCCCTCCGAGTACATATAAATATCAGCAGGGCCCACCTTGGTATAGTGGGTATAGCGCAGCCCTACCGACACCGATAATCTGTCATTTAACTTAACTTCATCATTGATGAAGCTAGATAATTCATATCCCCTGTCCTCATTTAAAGTGCGTCGATTAAAGCTAGAGGTTCCATGGGGTACCAGATCACCGGGTTGGATGCTATATAAAGAGGCTTCCCCTCCAAAATCAATCTGGTGACTTTCTTTTCCAAAATACCCGAAGTTCAACCTCAGCTGTGTGAGGTCAATACCTGAGTTTAGCTGAAACTCTTCACCTGTGGCAATACCTTCTACTGTATTTTTGTAAATACTTTTTACTAATGTAGCTGTACTTGTAAAGTTGTTGCTGAACAGATGATTCCATTGCAGCGTGCCGAGTGTGTTAGTCCAGCTATAGGTCGTATCATAAGGGAACTTAAACCCATCAGCACTGTGGTAGCCTGAGAAGCTGAGACTGTTATTTTTGTTTATGGTACACTTTAACTTCACATTGCCGTCATAAAAATACCCTGAGCTATTTTTGATGTTTTCGCTCGGGAAAAGCTTCAGCAGGTAATCAGGATAGGCGCCCCTGAAAGCTAAAAGCATAGTTACCTTTTCTGACAGCGGACCATCCATACTTACTTTAGCCGTAACCGGAGTTATACCTGCCTCATACCTCATCTTCTCGTTGTTCCCGTCTCGTAGGCTAACATCCAGAATAGAGGAAATCCTACCCCCATAGGTGGCTGAGATACCACTTCTATGAAGTGTAAAGCTCTTTAGAATATCGGGGTTATAAACGGAGAAGAACCCAAACAAGTGGGTGGAATTAAACAAGGGGGCACCATCCATTAAGATTAGGTTTTGATCCGCACTTCCGCCACGCACAAAGAAACCAGATGTCCCCTCCCCTGCATTCACGACTCCAGGTAGGGCTGATACTGCTCTTACTACATCCGGCTCACCTAGTAAGGTAGGCATACGCGTTAGCAGCTTCTGGTCCATGTAGCTGCTGCCCATACGCACTGAGTTTATATCAATGATGGAATTGGTCGTAATTTCGACTTGCTTTAAGCTTACGCTCCTCTCGCCTAGCATCAGAACAACTTCTTTATTGCCACCGTCTAGAACAATTGTTTCTTTAAGAGGGGCCATACCCACATACTGGCAGACTACTTCATATGTCCCTTTTTCCAGCTTTATACTAAAACGCCCCTGCTTGTTTGCCAGTACGCCTTTTCCGCCTGGCGAGAATACTACAAATGCCCCTTCCAACCTTTCTCCGGAGGCATCGGTTACTATGCCTGATAGTTTGTACTGCCTGATTTCAGTCTGTTGAGCTAAGACTGGCATCACTAGCAGTAGCACTATAAGAAAAGTATGGAGAATCTTTGACAACACAAGCTATACCTTTATAAGGGATTGTTTATTTTAAATATATAAAATAAACAATTGACATTAAACCCCTTACAGATGTTTTCCGTTGTCTCTCTCCTTTTTTAGAACATATGTACCCGCACCTTTTGCTTCTGCTCCTATGACAGCAGCGAGATGATATAGCTTTAGCTGTGGCTTACACTGCACAAACACCGATCTTTTACCATTCTATAAAAAAGAAAAGGCCTCCGGAAACCGGAGGCCTTTGTCCAATGAAGAAGACTACTACCTAGTATTCTAATCTATCTACTTTATTCATTTTTACTCTGTATTATTTAACGTCCCACCAAGGTCTTACTCCTAGGCTGTTTTTGCCACCAATGCGCTGCACTGCGTCAGCATAATTGGTTCCGTTCAGAGAAGCTTCTGTTACAGGATAGCTCATACGGAATGGTACCATGGTTACATCTGGGTCAACGGAACCGTCAGCTGGTGCTACAAAGATCGGCTCACCGGTGTAAGGATCTTCAAAGTCCAGACGTAGGCGCTCAAACCAAGCTTGTACACCTTGTCCATACATAGCGATCCACTTCTGAGAACCTATCAAATCCAAAGCTGTTTCCAAATCAGGAGCTTGATTAGCAGTACGAGACTCACTATAAGGAACCTCAGTTAGGTATTCTTCAAATGCAGCCTCAGACAGACCTGCAGCTTCGAAAGAAGATCTGATACCAGCCTCATAATGCTCTTCAGCACTCATAGGAGTACCTGCTATACCACGGGCAGCAACCTCAGCCAACATAAATTCTACCTCTGCATGGCTCAGGATATAAGTTGGAGCAGTTTCACCGATAACATAATCTCCCGGTAAACTTACCACCTTGGCATCACCATTAGAGTTTCCATTACCCGCATCCAGACCATAAGTTTCACCTACATACTGTGGGTTACCATTTGCGTCCAAGATAGGCGTGAAGCTAGATCCAAATGGGTTTCCAGAGCCAAGAGGTCTAGCAAACACAGTTACACGAGGATCGTCATACTTCTGCAGGTAATCAATGAATGGCTCAGAAACAGAGAAGTCAATTCTTGTTTTGTAGGCCTCTGCAAGTGGGTTGTTATTTGGTGCACCAGCAATCCAAGCAAACTTAGCACCCTCAGCGTTTGAAGAAATGAATCCTGCATCGCTGTTCAGAGCCTTGGTGATATGCTCTGTTGCGGTAGCCTGATCTGCTTCATACATACGCAGTGCAATACGCAGACGAAGAGAGTTCGCAAACTTCTTCCACAAAGTAACATCACCACCATAGATTATATCACCAGACTGGAATCCTGGGCTAGACTCATCCAGGATAGCAATTTGCTCATCCAGTGTATTGAGCACACCCAAATAGATCTCCTTACCATTGTCATATTTAGGAGTAACATTTTCTGTGCTCAATGCCTCAGAATAAGGCACTGGACCACCGTAAATGTCAGACAAAGTATGGAATGTCAGGGCCTTCATGATCTCAGCAATGGCGATACGGTTCTCATAGCCATTCAGCTGGTTCTCAGCCTCAATTTCCTGTGCAGTTGTCAGCTCTCTGAGCACATCAGCGTAGAAAGTGTTCCACATTGTTTGGTTTACACCCTCACGAATCTGGTAACGGCTTTCGTCTGTATACTGAGTAGAAGACCAATACTGAGCATAGTACATACCCATACGGCCATTGTTCCATGCATCTCCAATGTTGGTTGCATAGTTGTACTGCGCTGTCGCTAGTAGCTGCGCAGGGGTCGCATTCGCCGGCTGGTTAGGGCTAATGTTCATCTCCTCGAAGTCTTCTGTACAAGACACCATAGAGAACAGTGCTGCCCCAAGCAATAGCTTATTATATAACTTCATATTTATTCTATTTGAATTCGTTTATCTAAATACTACAGTCCCAGTGTCAGAGTGAATCCGTAAGAACGAACTGATGGTAAGGCACCACCTTCAATACCCTGCACGTTTGTGATAGAGTTAGTGATGTTCGATGGGTCTACGTGCTCTGAGTTAGAGTGAATCAGCCAAAGGTTTCTGCCTACAAACGCTAATCTTACGTTGTTGAATGGAGTTTTTCCTACTAGGCTGCTTGGCAGGCTATAGCCAAGGCTAGCCTCACGCAGATAGACGAAGCTTGCATCAATAATGTCAGCTGCACCAATTCTGTAGCCACCGTTTACGTAGAAATATGTACCTGCATCAATAGCTGTAGTGTTAGGAGTGCCATCGGCATGAACACCTGGCGCTACGATACCGTCTTCACGTACACTTCCTTCTGCAGTCTCTTCAACCATACCTGAGTAACGGCCAAACATCTGCGTAGTAGAGAAGAAGTCGCCACCTTTCTGGAAGTCTACTAGTGCTGAAAGGCTAAGGCCTTTGTAGCGGAATGTGTTAGTAACACCACCAGTAAAGTCTGGAAGAACAGAGCCAATTACCTTCTGCTCAGAAGAGCGGGCATAGTAACCGTTTGCAAGTACAATTCTTCTACCCTGATCATCATATTGATAGTCATAACCAACAATCGAGCCAAACGATTCACCTTCGCGAGCTTGCAGCTGAACAGCAAACGGAGCGTTAGTAATCACCATTGTCTTCTGGTCATCAGTCAACTTAATGATCTTGTTCTCGTTTTTAGCCCAGCTTATGTTAACATCCCAGCTGAAGTCGTTAGTTTTAACTGGTGTACCATACAGGTTAACTTCCACACCTTTGTTCTCTACCTCACCCGCATTAATGTAACGGTAAGTAAAACCGGTAGCAGCTGAAAGGCTCAGCGGAATGATCTGGTTTCTTGTTCTTCTGTTGTAGTAAGTAGCATTAAGACCCAATCTGTCATCGAATACACGCCACTCAGTACCAAACTCATACTCTGTAGAAATTTCTGGCTTCAGCTCTGCGTTAGGCAGTGTGTTTGGCACAGATACTCTTGACTCAGAGCCAAAAGGCATGTTCAGTGAGTAGGTTAGGATTGTGTTGTAAGGGTCAGTATCGTTACCTACCTGCGCAACGGCTGCACGAACTTTAGCCATGTTCAGCCAAGGAGCATCAATCAGTTCTGTAAATACATAAGAAAGTGATGCAGCTGGGTAAAAGTAAGAGTTCTCTCCTGCAGGAAGTGTAGAAGACCAGTCGTTACGTGCACTCAAGTCTAAGAACAATTGATCTTGGTAACCTAATGAAGCACTTGCAAACACAGAGTTAATCTGCTTTTCAGTCTTGTTATCCGTAATAGAAGGGCGGCCAACTGATGCACCAAGGTTATATACCTCTGAGCTCAGGCCATCTACGGTAGAACCTGCAAACACATTACGGGTACGTGTCATTCTGTTACCACCAACAAATGCATTCAGAGAGAATACATCAGTCAGATCTTTGTTGAAGTTTAACAAACCTTGAAGGTTGTTCTCCATGAAGTCGATCTTATACAGCGTGTAGTCAGATATCTCCTGAGAACCTGGTGCAATACGCTCTTCCTGTGTTTCTGAGTAAGTATCTGTAGACACTCTTACGTCAGCGCTCAGGTAATCAGTAAGCTTATAGTTTGCATTTACGTTACCGAAGATACGATCTCTTCCGTCGTTCTGGTAGTTCTTATAACGTACCCAGTATGGGTTGTTAGAGTATTTCGGAGCAGGGTTATCCCAAGAAGTACGGTTCCAGGTTAACTGTGTACCATCTGGCAACATGTAGTTCTTTTGTCTCTCGGTATCAAGCTGGCGCTGTCCCCACTGCGTGAACTGCTGTAGTACGTTAGTCCCGTCATAACCAGTACCTGGACGACCCTTGGCTTCGTGCGTAACATAGTTTGCACTTGCAGATACGCTCAATCGGTCTGTTACATTGTAACCACCATTGAAGCTCAGGTTATGGCGAACCATTTCTGAGTTAGGCAGGATAAAGTTCTGATCCAGGTTTGAATATGATAAACGGAAAGAACCTTTATCGTTAGAACCATCTACAGAGATAGAGTTCGTCAGGGTAGTACCTGTCTCAAAGAAATCGCGGATGTTGTTTGGCTGAGCTTCCCATCTTGCCAGTTCACCAAAGTTAGGGTTACCTAACTCCTTGTCCCAGCTCCAGTAAGGGCGGTATAGTTGTCCCTCAAATGCAGGTCCCCAAGATTCGTCCACGTCATAGTCAGGAATCAGATCATAGCTGCCTTTTCCGTCATTATCGTTGTAAGCGCCATCTCTTCCTTCTGGGAAAGCCTCAGGATTTTCTTCTTTATACAGTTTAGTGAAGCCGAAGCCACCACCATACTTGTTCTGATACTTAGGTAGTATGTATACTTTGTCTAGTGTCAAGCCAAGGGTATAAGTTACACCGATGCCACCACCGTCTCTCTTACCTTTTTTAGTAGTGATTACGATTACACCGTTAGCACCACGGCTACCATATAGCGATGTAGCAGCCGCACCCTTCAGTACAGTTACCTCAGCAATATCATTTGGGTTGATATCCTGAATAGCACTACCGTAGTCATAGCCGCCACCGCCACGCTGTTGGTTGGCGCTGTTAGAGTTAGAGTTTTCGATTGGAACACCATCCACTACGAACAAGGCGTTGTTGTTACCGCTGATTGAGCTAACACCTCTCATCGTAACTCTGGCTGAACCACCCATAGCACCTGAGTTCGTGCCCACCTGAACACCAGCAACTCTACCTGAAAGAGAATTAACGATGTTCGTTTCGCGCACCTGGCTCAGTTCATCGCCGCTCACAGTCTGAGATGAGTAACCGATTGATTTCTCTTCTCTAGCGATACCAAGAGCAGTTACAACAACCTCGCTAAGCTGCTGAGTGTTTACAGGCAGGCCAACATTAACAGTATTACCTGAGCCAATGCTGCGTTCTACTGTTTGATAGCCAATAAAGCTGAAGACCAATGTATTATTACCTTCAGGAACGTTGATTGTATAACTACCATCTGCTGATGTAGCAGTACCTACGGTAGTGCCTTTTACCAGAACGGTAACGCCTGGTAATGGCTGACTGGTAGTAGCATCTGTCACCTTACCAGTGATTGCCCTTACCTGTGCCATAGCCTGATGCAACAGGGCAGTCACAAGCAAGAGACTCAGAAATAGAATTTTCTTCATTGTGTTTTAGTTTAAAGTGAGAGTTTAGGTACTATTTATCTAAAACTAAGGCTAACACCTTAGTAGTGATACAAAAAAAGACATAGCTGCAAAGGCAGCAGCATATTTCTCTTTAGAGTGGCATAACAGGATGTAAAGGCGCTACAAAGCGAAGGCTTTTATAGCAGCAATAACACCCCTCTAGGAGCCAGACAGGTCCTACAAAGATGCCAATTTCCTAAAGGATTTCAGCCTGCCTATAAGCAAGCTACTACGATGGTGTGATATAAGCAGGAGGATAAGTGCAGTGTTGGGAAAGCACCTTATTAAGTAGTAGAGTTTCTTCCATAAAATATTTGTTTAAGGTGAGATATAATTCAAGTTTATTAAAAAGCCATCACATATTCAAATCCCCATCAAAAATTTCTAGTTTTTTTTATATAAATATCTTTATCAACAGAAGCTTAAAAAATCACAAACCATTGAATGTCAAAATCTTAAACAAGAAAGACATTTTTACACCTAATGATAAAAAGTTAAAAGCAATTTAATGAGACGCTAACTACCATCTCAATGTGGCGGCAATAAGAGCAATCGCTTTTGAGGTCACATTCAACTGACTTCTCTTGCTGCCGAAGATGGCGATTTATACGCACGTTTTGTTTTTTCTTTGCGTTCTTACGCATTTATTATTTCCCTGAAAGATAAGTGTGGACAAAATAAAAAAGCCTTAGGGTGCCAAGGCTTTTTTATTTGGAAACAGACTACTACTTAATCTTTCAGTTTATACCTTGTTACAACTAGTATAACCACCAGTATTACTGAACATCCCAGAAGAGGCGGGTACTTGCATCATCTCCGCCAATAGCCGCTGCCGCTGCCGCACGATTTTCAGGGTTAAGCGTCTGCTCGTTGATTGGGTAGATTAGACGCTTTGGAATGGTTAACTGAGCCGCTCCCTCTATTGCTGGAGGCTGCAAGTCAGGAGCATCCAACCTGCGCCATTCCAGCCAGGCATCAAAGCCACGGTTATACAACGCAATCCATTTCTGTGTACCTATTTTTTGTCGCCAGTCGCCTGGAGCTGTGTTATAGTTTACATCGGGTTGTGCCAAATAAGCAGCAGCCTCCTCCTCTGATCTACCCCAATACGTGATAGACGCAGTAACAGCATTATTGTAATGCTCTTCTGCAGTTCCTTCTACATTGAAGCCCCTTTCAACAGCCTCTGCCAACAAAAACTCTACTTCCGAATAGTCCAGCAGCAGTGCCTCAAAAGTAGGGTCGGCTATTTTAGCACTCACAGTTGAAAAGTTCGAGTAGTTATTTTCAAAGCCATAAATACCCCCTCTAAACTCCCCGTCAACATCAGTAAAATATTCTGGCCTTCTTGGGTCATCCAGTGCATTCATGATGTCAACTAGGGTATTGGCGGCAACATAGTCCTCTCTGGAGGTGAACGGCCCCTTCACGTTATCCGAAATGGGGTTGTTGTTTGGCGGCGCACTCAGGTAAGGGAAAACAGCATTATCTGCATTACTTGTGAACACGTTAGGAGCAGCCTCCTCTACAGCCGTTCTAGCACGATCTGGGTCAACATCCGCCAACACCATACCCATTTTTAACTTTAGCGAGTTACCAAACTTAAGCCATTGACTCATGTCTCCGTTGTAAAACACATCTCCTTCCTCAAAACCAGAGGCAGCAGGGTCCACAAGTCCGATAGCAGTATCCAGACGCGAAAGAAGATCATTGTATATCGTCCGCGCATCATCGTAGGCTGGTAGAGAGTTGTTTGGATCAAGTGCTTCGGTATAGGGTACATCTCCCCAAGTGGTCACAATCACAAACCAGGTGTACACCTCCATCATCTCTATCTGCGCCAACTGATTATTCTTCACCTCAGCATCAAGAAATTCATCTTCTGTTACCAGCCGCTTGGCTTCCTTCAGGTCTGCCAGCACATCCCGGTATAGCTCCTGCCACATATTTTGCGGAATCAGGCGGGATGTCATGTTATACCTTGGCTCATCCAGGTATTGAGTGGAGGTCCAGTGCTGCACGTAGAACCTATAATTATTAAAGTTCACGCTGGGTGTAGTTAACGCATCCGATAAACTCAAGACCGCAGTTGTAAACAGGGTAACAGGCGGTGCCTCTGACGTTCGCTTCGGATCAACGTTGTAATCATCCAAATCATCTACGCATGATGCCACCAGCACCATGGAGAGCAAGCATATAAGAATCCTTTTCATCTTCTAGTTCTTAAAAATTTAATCTAACATTAAAGCCGTAGGTCTTGACGGCAGGGTATGCACCACTCTGGTAGCCTCTGCCTGCGTTTCCGGAGCTAATGCCCTCTTCCGGATCAGAGTACTCCATGTTTTTATGAATGATCCACAGGTTACGGCCGATCAGCTGCAGGTCTATACCTTTTATAAAGCCAATGTTCTCTATAAGGGTTTGTGGCAATGCATAGGTTAAGGCAAGCTCTCTTAGCTTCACAAAGCTACCGTCGTATACATACCAAGCTCTTGGGGCACCAGAGAAGTTGTTGGCCGCGTAGCCAAACGGAGTTAAGCCGTTACCGTTCTGGTTTTCGGCATACACATCGTTCGGACTGCCATCTTCTTTCACGCCTGGCAAAAGGATACCACCGCCTTCTGCAACAGGAAGTCGCGACGGATTGCCTTTATCATTAAGACCCGCCGTGTGCGGATACAAGCCGGTGGCCTCACCATACCACTGGTCCAGCGAGAAAATATCGCCACCATGGCGCACATCCACCAGGAAGGCAAGGGTTATACCTCGGTAAGTAAGCGAGTTATTTACACCTCCCATCCAATCCGGGTTTGGATCTCCAATAATGGCATTAGCCCCTGGGGTAGTAAGATAATATCCATCTGCACTGACGGTTCTCTGTCCGTTAGTATAGACAAAGTCGTTGCCCCTGATGACACCGTAAGGATGACCTACCGCAGCATTGAGTGAAACACCACCCTGGAAGTTTTGCAGCGGGATATTCTGCACGTCCTCATACAAACTCAACACCTCGTTTCTGTTGCGCGAGAAGTTGAGATTCATGGTCCAGGTAAAGTCGGAAGACCTGATAGGTGTAACAAACGCTGCCACCTCAATTCCTTTATTTTGCACCTCACCCGCGTTCACAAAACGTTGGGTATAGCCAGATGCCGCTGTGGTGCTTACAGGTATAATCTGGTCTACAGTTTTAGATGTATACCAGGTAAAGTCAAATCCAAACAAGCCGTTGAAGAACTCTGCTTCCAAGCCTGTTTCAAAGCTTTTTGACCTTTCAGGCTGCAGGTTTTCATTATTCTTTATGTCCGGAAGTGAGAAGAGCGGAATGTTGCCATAGCTGGTAGGCTTGTCATACACATCAAGCAAACTCAGCGCCGGTGCATCGTTACCTACTTCGGCATAATTTACCCGAACCTTACCGTGGGACAGCCAACCTAACTCCAGCAAGTTTGAGAAAACCACGTTTGCAGCCACTGCCGGATAAAAGAATGAGTTATCTCCTTCAGGTAAGGTAGTGGACTTATCCCGACGTGCTGAAAGCTCAATAAACGCCGTTTCTTTGAAGCCAAAGTTTGCGTTGGCAAAAATACCATCAACACCGATACGCTCACCTTCCTCAAACGGAGGAGTTGGAGGGTTTGCAGAGTTTGACAATGCGTACAAACGAGGTACAACAAGTCCACCGTTAGTAGTCGCTCTAATAGAATTCATGCGGCTCCTGCGCAAGTTAGAACCCAATAAGCCCGTAAAGCTGATGTCTTCGGTGATATCTCCATTGAAGTTGGCGATGAGGTCAAAGTTGGCTTCGTTAAAGTCCCGGTTAAATCGTGCATATTGACTTACGTCTGCACTTCCCACAGCTACACGCTCTTCCTGCATATCGGTTGTGGTGTTAAAGGCTGCCCTACCCATTAGATTGAACCAGTCTGTAAACTTATAGGTGGCAGTGGCATAGCCGTAGAAGTTATCCCTGCTATCGTTTGAGAAGTTCTCATACCGTGACCAGTATGGGTTATCAGAGTAGATAGGACCTGTGTTGGAGCTGTTCCAGTTCCAGGTAATGTTCTGGCGGTTTCTAAAATAGGCCTCCCTCTGTTCTTCTATGTCTACGTTAGTTTGCCACCACTGCCTGAATGCCTGGTTAGGGTTACGGCCGTTGTAGCCGGTGCCGTACCTACCCACAGCTACAGTACGGGCATAGTTGGCAGAGGCAGCCACTGTTAATTTATCAGTTGCATCATAAGATCCATTAAAGTTAATCAGATCCTTGTCAATGGTGCTGTTTGGCAGGTTACCTTTTATGTCGTTGCGGGTATAGCCCAGGTTAAAGGTTGTTCTGTCACCACCACCGTTAACCACTATACTTTGGTTGGAGTTAACGCCTGTTTCATAAAAAGTGCTTGGGTCATTGTCAGCTGCAACCCACGGCCTTGTCTGGCCAAAGTTCGGATGGAACGGATCAATGGCATCCCACTGGTAAACCTGCAGGTTCGGGTCAAATCTCGGGCCGTAGGAGGCGTCATCCTGAAACCTCACCACAGGTGCTTCTCCGCTACCTAAGTCCTGAGGTGTGCGAAAACTCTGGAGGTAACCGGCACCATACTCCTTCTGGTATCTGATGAATGTACTTTCGTCAATCTGGCTCCAGGTAACACCGCTGTTGATAGTAACATTCAGGCTGTTCTTTCTGCCTTTTTTAGTAGTGATCATGATCACACCGTTGGCAGCGCGGGAGCCATACAAAGCTGTTGCCGCCGCACCTTTCAGCACGTTCACCGACTCAATGTTATCAGGGTTAAGGTCTGCGGCGGCGTTACCCCAGTCTGTGCCAACACCACCTCCCTGCTGGTTGCCAAAGTCTGGGTTTTGCTGCGCAACCCTTGAGCTAGTGTTGTTGTTGGCGTTACTCACTGGTACGCCATCAATTACAAACAGCGCCTGGTTATTACCTGTAATAGAGGAGTAACCACGGATTACCACGTTGGTAGATCCGCCCATGGTGTTGTTCGTTCTGATATCAAGACCGGCGACCTTACCAGAAAGTGTATTCACAAAATCTGCTGACCTTGTTCGGGTAATCTGCTCACCGCTTACTTGCTGGGCCGAATAAGCCAGCTCGTTTCGATTTCGCTCTATACCCAAAGCGGTTACCACTACCTCCTGTAGCTGTTCGGCATCCGTGGGCAGTGCCACATCAATAGTACCAGCATTACCAATGGTACGCTCTGTAGTTTGGTAGCCAATAAATCGGAACACCAGCGTATTGCTGCCTTCCGGCACATTTACTGTATAGGCACCGTCACCACCGGTAGTAGTACCTACAGTGGTACCTTTAACAATTACAGCAACACCCGGCAATGGTTGATTGGTAGTGGCGTCTGTTACCCTACCAGATACAGCCCTTACCTGTGCCGATGCCTGATATACCAGGAGTGTCACAAGCAGAAGGCTTATAGATAGCATTCTCTTCATTGTGTGATAGGTTAAAGTGAGAGATTAGGCAATTAGATTTGTAGCATCAGAAGCACAAGGCACAGGAGTAGCACAAGGCATTGGAGGGGTAAAAGACGAGGGGCTTGAAATACCCTCTAGAACAGGGGAAGCAGAAAAGCTGTACCTACTTTAGGGTACGCCGCGCCATATACAGCCAAACAGTAATTGTCCAAAGTTGATAGCTTTTGTATGGCTATACTTTAGTGCACCTAATGTTTACCAAATAAGAGTTTACAATGAGGATTCTGGCCGGGCAGAGGGATGTGCTTGGCGCTCAAAAGGCACCACACTATGTAGTAAAGCTTCTTTCATATATAAACAAACTAGGTTAGCGCGAATATCAAGGTTATCCAAAATGTACTATTCTCGCATTTGCTTGGCAGATCGTATCTCAAAAAGTCTATACAAATGCGCTCAGGCACCTCCTTTTTAATTTTTCAAACTTCTAACAGCCAGCATATTATCTATTAAGAATATACAATATTAAGAATGGAGGCCTTTAGAAGCATTTTACAAAAGCACAATTACGAATAATAATAATTATATAATTCTTATACGCAATAAAATCAAAGCATGGTTAAAGTGCATACCAAAAACTACGACCACAAATAGTTGCCTGTTAATGGGTTACAATTAATCTACTTCTACAACATAGGTATTATGCAAAAGCGCCGCCTAAGGACTTTATCCCTGGGCGGCGCTTCCGATAATGTATGCCTGGAGGTAAAATCTCTAACTGAACAAATGGAAGGTGATGAATGCCATTACGTAAGCCAAGCCACTCATATAAACTAATTGAGCTGCAGGCCAGGTCCAGCTCTTTGTCTCACGGCGCACGATAGCAAGAGTACTAACACACTGCATCGCAAAGAGGTAGAAGATCATAAGAGAGAAGCTTCGTGCAGGTGTAAAGAAAGGATCGCCGTTGGCATCTTTCTCTGTCATCAGCTTTTCTTTGATGGTTGTTACGTTCTCCTCTTCCCCTATACTATAAATGGTAGACATAGTACCAACAAATACCTCACGGGCAGCAAAAGAAGTTAGCAAGGCTATACCTATCTTCCAGTCATACCCTAATGGTCTGATTACTGGTTCTATAGTGCGTCCTACTATGCCCGCGTAAGAGGATTCCAGCTGGTGCGAAGCTATTCTATTTTCTGTCTGCTCCTCGTTTAGTCCTTCAGCCTGAGCTTCCTTTAGCGCCTGTTGTTCTGCTCTTTCAAAGCTCTCTCCAGGACCATAAGAAGCCAGCACCCAAAGTATGATAGAGATAGCCACAATTACTTTACCTGCTTCGAAAACAAAGGCTTTTACCTTTTCTACGATAGTTATACCCACGTTTTTCCAGCGTGGCATCTTGTAGGTAGGGAACTCCATGATAAAGTAACTGCGCTCTCTGGCCTTAAGTATGATCTTAAGCAACAGCGCTGAAAATATAGCCGCTAGAAAACCGATTAAGTACAGCCCCATTAGCACCAGGCCCTGCAGGTTTAGGAAGCCAAGATAGTATGTCTCTGGAACTACCAATGCAATCAGCACGGTGTATACCGGGATACGGGCCGAGCAGCTCATAAGCGGTGTCACGAAGATGGTGATCATCCGGTCTTTCCAGTTCTCAATGGTACGGGCCGACATAACCGCAGGCACGGCGCAAGCCACACCAGAGATAAGCGGCACCACGCTCTTACCGTTCAGGCCAAACTTCCGCATGATCTTGTCCATCATGAACGTAACACGGGCCATATAGCCAGTCTCCTCTAGTATGGCAATGAACGCGAAAAGTATAGCAATCTGCGGCACAAACACCAGCACACCACCTAAACCGGCAATTACGCCTTCTGTGAGCAGGTTCACCAGCGGTCCGCTGAAATTTTCCTGTATCAGCGTGTTCAGTGCTGCAATGCCGCCATCAATCAGGTCCATCGGGTAACTCGCCCAGGCAAAAACGGCCTGAAACACCAGGAAGAGTACACCAAAGAAGATAAGGTATCCAAACACCTTGTGCGTCAGGATTTGGTCCAGACGGTTGCTGAACTTTTCATCTTTATCAGCCTTCTCTACGCGTACAGCATCCAGCAGAAGCTCGTTGATGCGGGTGTAGCGGGCAATTGTTTCGTCAGCCTGTTGCGCGTTAGACTTAAAACCGGCCTTCTCCAGCTGATTGCTGAACCAAGCCAGGTCGTCCTCCGTCAGGAACTTCAGGCTTTTATACTGGTGAGCAAGCTGTAGCGCCAGGTAATCGTTGCTGAGGTTAAAGCGACTCTTGATGCTTTCCAGCAGAGGCTTTATATCCTGAGGTATAGTATAAAACGGCTTCTCTGGTGCGCTCAACTGCTGCGTCATCACGATCTTAAGAGCGGCCACACCAATGCCTTTACGGGCATTCATAGGTATAACCGGCACGCCTAATTCACGCTGCAGCGCCTCTACATCTATTTTCACACCTTCCTGCTCTGCCACGTCTACCATGTTCAGTGCCAACACTGCAGGTAATTGCAGATCAGCCAGCTGAGTAAACAGCAGCAAATTACGCTTCAGGTTAGAAGCGTCGGCGGTAACAATAACCAGGTCGGGGAAGTGCTTGGAAGTCGGGTCGTAGAGCAGGTCTGTTATTACACGCTCATCCAACGATTTTGGGTAAAGGCTATAGGTACCGGGTAAGTCAATAATCTCGGCCCTGATAGAGGGCGTTAGCTGACTATAGCCGGTCTTTTTGTCTACTGTAACCCCCGGAAAATTACCAACCTTTTGATTAAGACCAGTAAGTTGGTTGAAAAGTGATGTTTTGCCAGAGTTTGGATTACCGATCAGGGCAATCTTAACTTCTTCCGGCTTGGTAGAAATCTTCTCTACCAGTTTTATCTCTGGTTGGGTAGCTACAGTCATGAATAGAATCTACTGCTTGAGTAATATCGTCTCGGCTTCGTCTAGGCGCAGGGAGAGAGTGTAGTTGTTAACAATGATGGTGATCGGATCGCCTAGCGGAGCTCGGCTATTCATTTTCACCTCCGTGCCGGGAATACACCCCATCTCGAGCAGTTTTAAGCCCATTTCAGGGTCTTGCAGGCAGCAGATTACGCCACGCTCCCCTATTTTCATGTCGCGTACCGATCTGCGCTCTTTATGCTCTTCTGCCTTATGTTGCACCTCTTACCTCTCTTTATTTAGACTGTTTATAAACAACTGCAAGTTACAAGGTGTTCAACTTTAAAGCAAAAGAATTGACAATTAGAAGATCTTAGGCTGTAGACTCCTGTACTTGAGCGACTTCTAAATCGCCCAACTACAGGCTTGGATATTACTCAGAATAGAAAATCCGCTTAACGCGTGTGCTAACATTGGTTAAAAGCTCATAAGGAATAGTACCGATGTTTTGCGCCAGCTCCACCAGAGGCAGATCAATCCCAAAAACAGTTACCGCGTCGCCTGCTTTTACTTCTACGCCTGTTACATCTACCATGCACATATCCATACACACATTGCCGATGATGGGGCAGCGGTGCCCGTTGATAAAAACCTGCCCTACCCCATTGCTGAAGCGGCGGTCATAACCATCGGCATAGCCAATGGCAATTGTTGCGGTGGTGCGGTCAGTGCTGGCAATGCCTTTGCGGCTGTAGCCCACCGTATCGCCTTGCCTAACACTTTTAACCTGCGACACCGTTGTTTTTAGTGTACTTACCGGCCGCAGTGCTTCCTGCTCAGAACCTGTAGCTTCTACACCATACAGGCCTATGCCCAGGCGCACCATGTCCAGCTGGTGCTCCGGGAAGCGCACAATGCCTGCCGAGTTTAGAATATGCTTAATGACTTTGTACCCCAAACGCTCTTCAAGTTCGGCTGCCATACTTCTGAACCTAGCAATCTGCAGCTGTGAGAAATCATTGTGGATGGCCTCGTCGGCCCCTGCTAAGTGGCTAAAGGTGCTGGCAACCTGCACCTGTGGGTACTGCTCCAGCAGCCTGAACAACTCCTCGAAATCCTCAGGCTCAAAGCCTAGCCGGTGCATGCCCGTGTCCAGTTTCAGGTGGATTTTATACTTTGCGTCTGGTTCCAGCGACCCAACAAATGCCTCCAACTGCTCCAGAGCATAGATTTCAGGCTCCAGGTTATACTGCCGTAACTTCACGAAGCTGTCTGGCGAAGGGTTCATTACCATAACTGGCAGCGTAATGCCGTTCTCGCGCAATGCTACGCCTTCATCTACATAAGCAACAGCCAGGTAATCTACCCTGTGGAATTGCAACAGGTTAGCTACCTCAAAGCTACCGCTGCCGTAGGCGAAGGCTTTCACCATTACCATAAGCTTGGTATCCGGGGCGAGTTTGGAGCGGTAATAGTTGAGGTTATGCACCAGCGCATCCAGGTTTACCTCCAGCACCGTACCGTGCACCTTCTGCTGAAAAGCCTGCACAATCTTCTCAAACTCAAACACTCTCGCGCCTTTTACCAGGATAACCTCGTTACGGAAGCTTGCGGGATTGAAAACCTTGAGAAACTCTGCGGTGGAAGTATAAAAATCGGACTCTGAGAAAAGTTGGTTATACTTGCTAATGGTAGCTCCGATACCGATCAAACGCTCCACCTTGTGCGCCTGCACCAGCTCAGCAACCTTTCGGTACAGCTCCTCCTCCGCCAAGCCTGACTCCAGCACGTCTGAAAGTATGATCGTGTGTCGCCCCCGTTGCGGCTGACTAGCCTGCAGATCAAGCGCGATGGCAAGGCCGGCGAGGTCGTTGTTGTAAGTATCGTCGATGAGGTAACAGCCGTTGATGGCTTCCTTCATCTCCAGGCGCATGGCCACCGGGTGCAGGCGATCAAGACGTTCCTGAATTTCGGAGAGCGGCAGACGGCGGTACAAAAGTATAGCCAGGCAGTGTAGCGCATTTTCAACAGAGGCCTCATCAGTGAAAGGCAAGGTCAGGCGTTGCTTTTCCCCTTCAAAAGTATAGACCACAATTGTTCTGTGCCCTGCCGTGGTAGTAGCACTGATGTAAAGGTCTGCTTCCGGCTGCTGACGGCTCCATGTAAAGGATTTTATACTTTGAGCCTGCACCTGTTGATGCAGCAGTTCATAATCAGCACAGTAAAACAGCAACTCAACCTCCCTGAACAGCTTTAGTTTCTCCTGTACCTTCTGCTCCCGGGAGGCAAAGCCTTCATCATGAGCACTGCCAACGTTGGTAAAGATGCCAATAGTTGGTTGGATGACAGCTTGTAGCTTCTCCATCTCCCCCGGCTGCGATATGCCCGCCTCGAAGACACCCAAGGTGTGGTTAGGCTGCAGCTGCCATACACTCAGCGGCACACCCAGTTGCGAATTATAGCTACGCGGGCTCTTCACTACCATTTCATCCGGACTAAGCAAAGCCGACAGCCATTCTTTTACAATGGTTTTGCCATTGCTCCCCGTGATGCCAACCACCGGAACATTAAACTGTGCCCGGTGCCATGCCGCCAGCTGCTGCAATGCCTGCATGCTATTAGCCACCTGTAGGATGTTTGCCTCCGGATAAAGTTGCTGTAACTCCTGTGGCTCGCCCTGCTCCAGCACAAACTGCCTCACCCCTTTTGCATATAGCTGTGGCAAGTACTTGTGCCCATCATTATACTTGCCCTTGATAGCAAAAAATACCGAACCTGTCGGCTGCGAAAGCTTGCGGCTATCGGTAAGGAGGTGCACGACAGGCAGTGACTGTACAAATTGCACCTCTTTACCCTGAGTTATACTTTGGAGCTGCTGAAACGTGAGCATATGCTATACTTTTACCTAGCCCAAAGATAGGCCGGGGAGTTAGAAAGATAAACAGTTCGAAAATTTAGGAGCCAGCAAAGCATTGCTTAGTCATTCAACAAATATTTTTCACTACAAAAAACGTGTTGTAACACAAGCCTGACCTTTCGTTTCTGTAACTTTGCGCACTTTTATCTTTTTCTGTTTTATATGGAAACAACTAACACCAAACTATACTATGCGGCAGGACTGGCAGCCTTCATTATCTGGGGCTTTATTCCGTTCCCGCTCAAGGCACTGGCATCCTATCCCAGCGGACAGATTCTGTACTTCCGGGTGGCATTGTCGGTGGGGCTGCTGCTGGTTATTTCTTTGCTGTTTCGCCGCAAGCAACTGATGGCCATGCTGGCGCAGGTAAAGGCCTCTGAGCCACGCGAGAAACGCCTTTTTATACTTTATACTTTCCTGGGTGGCGTGCTACTTACCACTAATTGGCTTGCCTTCATCTATGTAGTTAATCACATAAACATTCAAACAGGTTCTTTCTCTTACCTGCTCTGCCCTATACTTACAGCAGTACTAGGCTTTTTACTGCTGAAAGAAGAGCTTCGGGTAAACCAGTGGCTGGCAATTGGCCTTAGTGCTCTGAGCTGCGCCATGGTGGGCAGTGGCGAGATTACCAGTCTGCTGTTTAGCTTACTCATTGCCCTGAGTTACGCCTTTTACCTGATCACACAGCGCCTCCTGAAGGCTTACGATAAAATTGTGCTCCTGAAGCTGCAGTTGGTGTTGGCTTTCGCCTTCATTGGTCCATTTTACTCTTTTCTTACCGGTGGAAATGCACAGCTGGACACACACTTTTTTGTGCAGGTAGGATTGCTTAGTGCTGGTTTTACGGTACTGCCGCTTTTCCTGAACCTCTTCGCTCTGAAAGAGCTTACCTCCGGTACCATTGGCATCCTGATGTACATCAACCCCATTCTAAACTTCCTGATGGCGTTTTTATACTTTGGAGAACAGACAACAAGCACTAAAGTGGCGGCTTACGTACTCATTTTCATCTCCGTGATTATCTACAACATCAATTTGAAGGGTAGGAAAAAGCGAGGCGCTGGCTTGGTGATTCCGCCTGTGGGCACGACAGCTTTGGTAAAATAAGAAGCGCCTCACCAATGCTAGTTGGTGAGGCGCGCCCGTTTATACTTTCCGTACTTTAATTCGTGGTTGTGCCGCGTTGTCTCTGCTGGTCCAGTTGCTGTAGCTCACGGGCAGCCGTGTCTACGTTAGGTTCCGGGTTGCCAAACTGATCGGCCTGCTCACCGGTCACGGCTGTGTCGCCAATTGGGGCAGGGCGCGGATTAGTAAGATTGGCAGCACTTTCATCTTCTTCCACAATTGCTTCTGAGGTTCCAGTAGTACGTTCTTCCTCTATCGTTTCAGCGCTGTTTCCACAGCTAAAACCTATTACAGAGAAAAACGCCAGTGCTAATGTTGACTTTAATATATGTGATGTCTTCATCATTCTTTCTAAATTAGTTCTTTGGCTATTTTTAACGGCCTCTGCACTAAATAGGTTATCCAGCACCCTGTGTCCAACTTGCTGCCTCAGAACCCGAAGCCTACCATTACGCCTGTTCTGGCTTTGTTGCCCTCCTGAAACGAAGTCACGAAATCTACACGCAGTACTTTAAAGATGTGCTCAATACCTAGCCCAAGCTCCAGGTAGTTACGCGACTCCTGCGTGTTCAGGTAATTCAAGCTTACCACCTCCTGCCACTTCAGCCTACGGAACAAAGGTATTTTGTTGAACAGGAAGCCATTGAAATGATGCTCGTAATGCGCCTCCAGGTAGCGGTTGTTAGTGCTGTAGCGGTAATAGTCGAGTAACTGGAAGCCTTCGTAAGTACCTGCAATCAGGGTTCGGTTGCCATTGAAATGCTTGTAGTCCATCAGGCGCATATCTTCTTTGCCCCAGAACACAGAGCCAAGCACACTGTATTTGCTGCGCCCGAGCAATCCTAGGCTTACATCATCGCTTATGCTCAAACCGGCTGTATTATACTTCACGTCACCACCCAAGGCTTTAAGTCCGCCTCTGTAGCTTAGCGTAAAAGTTGGGTATTTAGACCCCAAGTTGATCTTATCGTCGGGGCGGGTAATGTAGCGCTGCCTTGGCTTTATACTTAACGCAGCTGTGAGTGTCAGAGCCTGGTGCGGTGTAAATGAAGCGTCATCCAGTTCGGCATTTTGCGGCACATTAGAGGTAAAGCGGCTTGGCTCGTCTGTTCCCCTGTTTCTGAAGCTGAAGTCGGTGGTATTCTGCAGCGGCATGCGGTGCGCGTAATCTACGGAGGTACTAAGCCGTAGACCACTCCTGAGCTCACTTCGGTAGCTTACCTGACCAAAATCGCGCTGGTAGAGCTTCAGGTAGTTACGCTCGGCAAGCAAGGTATAGAGCGTATTTACGAAAGGCGATATGGGATTCACGTTGTTGATCTGAGACACATAACGGCCTCCTTCCACGCTAATCGTGCTGTTTTTGATGGGGTCATACTGAAAACTCATGCGCAACTTTGCATTCAGCTTATTGTTGCTAAAGCCGTAGCGTACAGCCGGCTCTATCTGGTAAGAGCGACGGTCTTCAAAATTCCTCCTGTAGTTTAACCGTACATCAGCAGCTACTCCCTCTACTGTGTTATACTGCAGTATACTTGGCCCACCCGTTAGGCTCAGGAACGGATCGAAGCGGTAAAACTTACGCTCGTAGGTATTGGAGTAAGTATAACCTCCAAGCAAAAAGCTCCCGAAAGAGGGCTTGTTACGCACTGCATCCAGTGAGTCCTGGTAAGGCCTTGAGTTCTTGATAACCTCCAGGCTGTCTTTCTTCTGGTAATCCTGCACCTCTTCCTGCGTAAGCGGCACCGGCCTTACGGAGGCCCAATAGGCCGAGTCGCGCTTATTGGCCTCTTTCTCCACCAACAGCACCTCTTTGCTGAATACTTTGTCGCTGACCACAGGCTGTGCCACTGGTTCTGCCTCCTGCGGCTCTACAACCTTATACTTTGGTTTTTTAGCTGGTCTGGCTGTAGCCACTTCAGGTTTGGCAGTAGGCTCCGGCTCTACCTCTTCCACTCTTGGTGGTTTGGCATAGGCAGGCTGCACTTTGTAGTTAGAGTATACGCCCATTGCATAGCCGCCGCCCTTAAAGCCCAAGCCAGCCGCCTCAAAGTTAAACCGCTGCGACACCGGCATCCATACTTCCTCGGCCACAGGTGCGTAAACCTGCCGCACCCGTATCCAGTCCACAAACTCAATTCCGGCATCTTTGGTCAGTCGTAAATCTGTGCTATGGATGCGCCAGCTGCCATCTACAATGTAGATATTACCTGAGAAAACAGGGTCATGCCTGCGGCGGGGGATTACTTTGATCTTGTTGATGGTGCGGCCATTTTCCTGAAAGGTGCCTAGGTACTCGAAGCGATAGAAAAACAGCGCGTTATTTGCCAGCGGCGACACAAAGCCACGCTCGCTCAGCCCCTCTACCTTCAGCAGTGGATCATAAAAGCTGATGTTCATTTCGGAAGCTTGGTTAAAGCTAAAGCCCTTCTTTTGCCCGCTCACCTTGCTCGAGATCATCCGCTCATGAATTTTGTTCGGTTTCTTAAACGCCAGTTCCGACACCGACTCCGACAGGTACACAATACCGGTATCTACGTCAACAATCTTCACGCCTAGTATTTTGGAGGGCACTTTGTCCATACGGGCCACACCCTTCATGTAAACTCTGGCACTCCAGGCATTCACTTCATTGCGGTGGTACTTGCGCAGCCGGATGGCGTTTCGCATAATGGCATAGGCGGGGTCCTCGTCAGCAGCTTTTACCACAACCTCCTTCAGGTTCAACACCTCTGGCTGCAGTTGCACATTTAGCTCTTGCGTGCCTTCCCCAATCGTTACGGTCGCAAGGTGGGCACGGTAGCCAACATACTTGAACTCCAAAGTATAAGTACCAGGGCTGAGCTGCAGTTGGTACAGGCCTTGATCATTAGTGGCGGTGCCGCTGGCTGTTTCCTTAATATAGATGCTGGCAAACGGCAGCCCTTGGTTGTTTTCATCGGTTACACGGCCACGCAGTGTGCCTGCCATAGCAAAAGCAGGCAATAGCAGCAGTAACAGCAGATAGTAGTAGCGCATGTGCTAAAGGGTTAGTAGCAGAACTTCGACTCAAAATATAAAGTAGAATCAAAACCTTCCACACAAAATACCACTTTTATCGCTATTACTCAGTCAAGGTTTTAACTCTACTCTTTTAGAGCCTGTTTCGGCGGCCAAGGTTGCTTTTTTTGTCATTTTATTTTTGTACTGAACGTTCAGGATAACCCCCAGCAGTACAAGTGCCATACCCAGGTAAGTCCAGATGTTGAGCAGTTCGCCGAAGAAAAAGAACCCGAAAAGCAGGGCGTAAATGATTCCAATATAAGTAAGGTTCGCAACCTTGGATATTTCCTCGTTCTGGTAAGACAGGGTCATGTAATACTGCCCCAACTGTGTGAACAGCCCCACTAGCAGCAGCACAACCCAATCCCAGCCAATAGGCTGTACCCAATTAAAGATAGTATAAAGCCCCACCACCGGCAGCGTTACCAGCGGAAAGTAGAAGATAATAACCAACGGGTGCTCGTTTGTATTCAGCTTCCGGACGATAGTATACGCCACTCCTGTAAACACGGCACTTATCACACCCAGCCACAGGTACAAAGTATCCACATTTGTCTCCACACCTTCAATTACCAGCACTCCTGAGAATGAAACCAGGAAGAAGATCCACTGCCAGAACCTCACTCGCTCTTGTACTACAAAGATGCCAAGTATAGCCGTGAAAATGGGCGACAGGTACTGTAGGGTAGCTGCCGTAGCCAGTGGCAGGTTCTGCAGCACGTTAAAGAACAGGATTAATGCCACTGCCCCGAAGGCTCCGCGCGCGAACAGCCACTTTCGATTGTTCCCCCACACGCTTACGCCGGCCCTGCGCAAGAACACCAGACTTATGGCCAACGAGATAAGCGACCTGAAAACGATAATTTCCTCCGCCGGAATGTGCGGCACCCACTTTACACATACCTGCATCAACGAAAAGAAGAACGTTGACAGCAGCATGTATATCACTCCTTTTGATAACTTCATTCTAAACTGTTTTCACTACAAAGGTCTGGGTTTTGGCTGGAGATTACTAATTGCCGCAACCAGGATCTGCAGGGATGGAAAAGGATGAGTAGAATTGAGACCACTCCCTAAACTTTCTAACCTTCTAACTCTTTAACTTTCTAACTTCAAACCTTGTTTATACTTTAGACACACATTTGAGCATTTGGAACGCGAGAAGAAAAAGAAGAACTACACACCCAAAGAGGCACTGATAAAAGCAGCTGCCTATTGCGCTTACCAGGACCGCACCCAGCAAGAAGTGCGTGATAAGCTGTACTCCTATGGCCTGGAGCCTGACGATGTGGAGGATCTGATCGTGCGACTGAGCCAGGAGAAGCTGATAGATGAGGAGCGCTATGCCCAAAGCTATGTACGTGGCAAGTATGGCTTGAAGAAGTGGGGCCGCCGCAAGATTATGCAAGGCCTCAAGAGCAAAGGCATCTCCGACTACTGCATTAAGCAAGGCTTAAAGGAAATCGATTTTGAGGTATATGAGCAGAACCTGCTGCAGCTTCTGGAAAAGAAGAATGCCACCGAAAAAGAGAAAAACCCTTTTGCACGCCGCCAGAAGCTTACGTACTTCTTGATGAGCAAGGGCTATGAAAACGATCTGATTCAAGATGCGCTGAAGAGGCTGGAGCTATAAAGGCAGAGAGGCAGCAAACTAATTAGCATAAGGCTATATGTTCTTGACAATAAATTCAATATTCTTATATTAGATAACACTAATCAAGAACCTCCATCTAACATATAGCCAAACATGAAGAAGGAGTTTATCCTGTCCGCTTTCATCACGCTGGCATTTCTGTCGCTTGGTTTTCTGCTGCTTCATTATGAACTTGTAGGGTACGGTGTCTCCTTTTTCGTGTTCCTCCCTTTTTCGTTGGGCTACTTACTTGGGAGGTCTACCTTCAGAAAGCTGAGCCTCTACGGCTTAGTATTCTCACTTGTCATTTTTCTACTGTTACTCCTGATTGGCGAACTTGAAGGCATGATATGCCTCTTAATGGCAATCCCTTTGATCTTTTTAGCCATCGCTTTTGGAGCTTATTTCGCACATCTTAATAGAAGAAGCAACAACATTAAAAAGGAGGACGATTTGCTTAAAAGCTCCATTGCCCCGTTTCTGCTTTTTATTGTTCTGGGTTTTTCTGAAAAACAGTTAGTAAACGATCAAAGACAGGTTTTAAAAGTCTCTTCTGAAATAACCTTGCCCTACACGCCCCTCCAGGTTTATGATGCCATCAAACATGTTGATACGCTTGATGCCGAAAAGCCTTTCTTGATGAAGCTGGATCTGCCAGTGCCGCAGAAGTGTGTTGTGAGTGAGGAAAAAGTGGGCGGTTTAAGAACCTGCTATTTCGAACGTGGACAGATTATCGAAAGAATTACTGAGTTGGAAAAAGGCCGGATACTAAGGATGAATGTGATCGACTACCAGTTGACAGGCAGAAGCTGGCTTGGCTTTGAGGAAGCCAGCTATACTTTTGAGGAACTGAAAAATGGTGGTTGTAGGATGATAAGAACAACTACTTATACATCTGTGCTTTACCCTAGATTCTATTGGCAGCCCCTGGAAAAGATAGGAATAGAACAGGAGCATGAGTATGTCTTCAACAACCTAGTAAAGGACCTGAACACAAAATATGGGAGGTAGTATTGTGTAGGAAGTATCAACCTATACTTTATGTCTTCTTATGAGCAAAACTCTGATAACTGAAACCGAGATGAGACATATCCTCACGCTTCTACTTTCACTCATACTTACCTTGAATTTTGCCCAGGGGCAGGTACCCAAAGATTCAGAGCTATTCCTGTTGCTGAAGAAGCAGGATAGCACCTTTTTTGAGCGCGGGTTCAACCAATGTGATCTTGCCTATCTGGAAGGTGCAATTCACCCCGAGCTCAGGTTCTACCACGACCAAAGCGGGATACAGGACAAAAAGATCTTCTTCGAAAACACACAGAAATACATCTGCTCAGATCTCGATAAAAAGCCCATCAGAAAAGTAGAGGAGCAGAGCTTAGAGGTGTTCCCGCTCTACAACAATGGTGTTTTGTATGGTGCTATACAGAGCGGTGTACATCATTTCTACATCCGTGAGCCTCAGAAGACGGATGTGCAGACAAGCACAGCAAAATTCACCCATTTATACTTGTTAGAAAATGGCAAATGGCTTCTAAAAGAGGTACTGAGTTTTGACCACAATAACCCAAACACCTCCCCCACCACGCTTTCTTTTGATAAAGAAATCGTGGCTCTTCTGGAGCAACACAAAGTACCTGCACTAGGTCTAGGCATTATCCAGAATGGCAACCTGAGCAAGATAAATGTTTATGGGAGTTTGAAAGCAGGTACAGCTGCCCCATACAATACTATCTTTAAAGTTGCCTCACTAGCAAAGCCAATAGCAGCCATGGTTACACTAAAGCTGGTTGATTCAGGGCAGCTGAGCCTGGACGAACAGCTAGACAAGTATTGGGTTGACCCTGACCTGAAGAAGGATAAGAGGACTAGGAAACTTACACCAAGAATAATACTGACCCACCAAACAGGTTTCCCGAACTGGAGATGGATGTCAGAAAAGAAAAAGCTGGCATTCGAGTTTGAGCCTGGCACCAAGTATCAATACTCGGGCGAAGGGTTCGAATACCTTAGAAAGGCATTGGAAAAGAAGTTCGGCAAGTCCTTAGAAGAGCTTTCTGACTCGCTGGTATTCAGACCTGCAAAAATGAACGACACACGCTATTGGTGGAACAACTCAATGGACGAGAAAAGGTATGCCGAAAACCATGATAAGGATGGAAAACAACTGGATACCTATAAGTACTACGAAGCCAACGCAGCAGCAAACCTGCTAACAACGGTGGAGGATTACGGCAACTTCCTTGCTTATGTCTTGCATGGAGCTGGGTTAAGCGAGCAGACTTATCAGGAAATGACCAAGAGCCAAATCAAGCTCAGAGACAAGAACTATTTCGGACTTGGTTGGGAAAAACTAACTGATTTCAGCACGGGAGAGTATGCCCTGCTACACACCGGAAGAGACCATGGACTTAGTTCATTGGCAATCATGTTTCCAGAGTCTGGAAACGGGTACGTCATTTTCCTCAATGGCGAGAACGTTGACCAGATCTACGAGAAGTTACTAATAGAGCATCTGTACTTAGGCAAAGAGCTCTGGGACAGAAGGTGACATCTTGGCTAAGGCTCAAGCTCCTAATAAACTACAGTGTGATCAAGTGCTATCTCTTTGCCGGCATTTGAGGGCTCTGTATTCTTCGCTGAGGCACCAACACCACACGACGGCCTGTTACTTCCTCTAAGATTGGCTTAAGTACTTTTTCAGCGTTAACCTTTGTCTGATTAAGTATACCAGAATTAAGAGCGGCTTTCTTCACGTTCGCCTCAGCATACTTATAGCTTTCCTGCACCAGGTCGGCATCCTGAAAGTAAGTATTCTCCTTACTGAAGACTTTAGACTTGCTATGGTCAATTTTATAGTAGCAGATTTCCGGCTCAGGCAGAGCCACCTGCACCAACGAGTCGCCTTGAAACTCTATGTCTGCCTGCGTTATTTTGGTAAAGTCAACACAGCCTACAGCTTCTCCAGACACTATCAGCACAATCTTGGAATTCGGCACCCAGCGCGACACATTCTTTTCATACTCTACCACATCTTTAAAATTGTAGCGCACCAGCTCCATCCGGCCCAGGTCCTCTACAGAGGTAAGTATGGTATTGTAGTTCACTACTACTTCCGGCTCCTTCTTTTCCGGTTTATTGAAGTATTCATTGAAAGTGCGCCACAGGAATATGCCAAGCGCAACAAGTATAACCCAAGGAACGAGTTTGATTAGAAAGCGAAGTAAGGGCATTTAGTGCTTTATCTGTTTTTAGGTACAGATACGCAGTTACAAAGATTGTGCTACAAATTTATACTACACCTGCACCCCCAGTCGCTCTTTAAAGCCAACATTGCCTTGCAGGCCACCTGTATGCACTGCCACAATGGTGCTGCCTCGCTTAAAATAGCCTTTCCTGATCAGGTCGAACAGGCCGTAGAACATCTTCCCTGTATAAACCGGCTCCAACGGAATGTAGTGCTGCTGCTTAAATTGCTCCATAAAAGCTATCAGCTCCGGCTTTATTTTAGCATAGCCCCCGAAATGATAATCCGTAATGAGCTGCCAATTGCTGTAGCTTTGCCCACCATAAGCTATTACCAGCTCCTCTACCTCCTGTTGCAGAAACTCCCCGCCTTTCAGTGCCGGAAAACCCAGCACCTGCTTCTCTCCTTCCAGGCTAGCTACAATGCCTGCCAATGTTCCACCAGTACCTGCGGCGCAGCAGATGTAATCATACTCAAGGGGAATGTCCTGCACAATTTCGGTGCAGCCTTTTACGGCCAGCAAATTGGTACCACCCTCGGGCAGCAGGTATACCTTACCAAACTGCCTTTGAAGCTCTTCCAGAAAATCAGGTTCGTTTTTTAGCCTGTATTTTTCGCGGCTGATGTAGTGCAGCTGCATACCACAGGAAGTGGCAAAGCTTAGGGTAGGGTTAAGTGGCAGGTGCTCTTCGCCCCGGATTATACCGATGGTGTTAAAGCCATACTCTCTACCAGCTGCTGCCGTGGCGGCAATATGGTTAGAATAAGCTCCTCCAAAAGTCAGCAAGGTGTCGTATCCCTGCTGCTTTGCCTCCTGCAGGTTATACTTTAGTTTGCGCCACTTATTGCCCGAAATGTGCGGGTGCAGCAGGTCTTCTCGTTTAACCCACAGCGTAACGCTCTGTTCCTGCAACAGGCTATCTTCTAACTTCTGCAAAGGTGCTTCTCCCATACTTGTCAAAAATGGTAAAAAAGAAGCCCCGGCAATAACCGAGGCTCTATTTTATACTTTAAGAACTTCTTGAATCAGGATGTAAGGCCAAAAGTTAGGATGGATACTTTTAATCCTCCCCCACTTTCTGACCTTCTAACTCTTTAACTTTCTAACTTACTACTATACTTTCTCCACAATAGTCTCTTCAACTGGCTTTTTCTTAACGCCATAGAAGATAGCACCAACTACTACTAAAAGCAGCAAGATCGAGGAAATCAGCGATACAGTATTACCAGTATAGTAAGACTGTGGCGCGAACTTAAACTCTATAGTATGCTTACCAGCTGGCACCTCCATAGCGCGTAATACATAGTTAGCACGGAAATGATCTACTGGCTCGCCATCAAGATAAGCTTGCCACCCTTCTGGGTAGTAGATTTCGGAGAATACTACCAGCCCCTCTTTCGCAGCATGATACTCATACTTGAGGTAATTCGGCTCATACTCTACTAACTTAATGTTGGCGCTATCGGTGCTGAAATAGCGGCGCTCTATTGGGAATTTGTTCACGTCCACCACGGCAGTAGAACCTGCATCAAACATCGTCAGTGCATTCAACTCCTCGTCCGGCGACTGCACTGGCTGTACTTCTTCTACAAACCAGGCATTTCCTAAAGCATCCGGTATGCGCTGCACCGGCTGTTTTTGATCTCCTGTAATGGCATAGCGGGTGTTCAGCATGCGTAGCACTTCCAGGTTATTCTGCGAAATGTGGCGGTCTATCAGATCCTGGTAGCGACGCAGCTTAGCTCCGTGGTAGCCTCCTACCGATTTATGAAAGTATGAAGTACGGGCATCGTTAAACGGATTAGGCAGATTGATGACACGGTAGCTCAGGCCCCTTTCCTTATCCTGCGTATCCTGCAGAATCATTTGGTCTGCTGGAGTTGGCTGGAAGAAGTTAGCCTCCACTTGGCGCTCAAAGTCACCGTTGTTCAGGTAACGCTGATCTACTGCCCACAGGTCTACAAGCACCAATATTCCTACACCCGCAATAGCTACATTAGCAGAAAGTTTATTCTTAACATAGAAGTACAGCAATGCTGCTGCCAGCACTATGAAAGCAAATGAGCGGAAGGCATCGGAACGCATCATGCTCTCGCGGTCAGCACGGATAGCATCTATCGGGAACTGCGCCTGTATCAGTCTCTGGTCGGTTTCTGACATGAAGCTGGCAGTACCGGCAAACAGCCATACCAGCAAACAAATGCCTGCAGTTATACCTCCAGAGATCAGCAGCTTCTTATCTAGGTCTTTTATTTGGCTACGCTCGTTAATCAGCTTCCACAAAGCAAGTATAGCCAGGAACGGAATAGTGATTTGGGCAATAACTAGCGCCGACGACACTGCCCTGAACTTGTTGTAGAGCGGGAAGTGATCGAACATAAAGTAGTTGAACGCTTCGAAATTCTTACCCCAGGCCAGTACGATAGAAAGAATGGTACCTGCTACCAACCAGCTTGTCCAGCGGCGGTCTACTATAAACAGACCTAGCACAAACAGGAATACTACAATAGCACCTACATACACAGGCCCGCTTGTCATTGGCTGCGGCCCCCAGTACATTGGCAAACCTTGCTTTACCAATTGCTCTGCCTGCGCAGGTGCGGCGCCCATTTTAAGAAAAGCATTGTATGTTTCAGAATCCGTATCGAGCGGGGCACTGCTGCTGCCACCGTAGAAGTCAGGGATTAGCAGCGTCATAGTTTCACTAACACCGTAGCTCCAGTTAAAGGCATACTCACGGTCAAGGCCACTGCCTACATCATTGCCGCTATTTGGCTGCGTAAGCTCTGACTTACCACGTATACTGAACTCGCTATACTCAGCAGTAGTGTACAATCTTCCAAAGTTCACGCCTACAGCAAGTATGGCAGCTACCAAAAGCACAACCCCGTGCTTCAGCAGCTCTGCAAAAGTGCCATTCTTAAAAGCATATATGATTTCCACCACAGCAAATACCAGCACCAGCAGCAGCATGTAGTACGTCATCTGCAGGTGGTTGAAGTGCAGGTTCATGGTGAGGCCTACGGCAAACAGGGCAGCACCAATCCAGAGGTTCTTGCGCAGCGCGTAAATAAGGCCTGCCAACACCATCGGGATGTAAGCTATGGTCAGGGACTTAGTGTTGTGCCCTGCCTCTAAAATGATGAGGTTATAAGAAGTAAAGGAAAAAGCCACTGCGCCTATGATGGCTAGCCAGGTGCTCATACCCATGGCCACCAAGAGTATATAGGCGCAGATAAGTGTAATAAAGATATTCCCCGCCAGGGCTGGCAGGTCGAAAGTCAGTACTTTATGAATATAGCCTGACCAGTCTCCAGGAAAGTGCGTCTGGATAAGGTAAGCTGGCATACCTCCAAACATGGAGTTAGTCCAGAGGGCTTCTTCGCCAGTACGTTCACGGTAATCCTGTATCTCTTTGGCACCGCCCTTAAACTGCAGGATGTCGTGCTGAGCAAGGCCTTTATCCTGGAAAAGCACCGGCGAAAAGTATACCGCCGTCAGAATCAGGAAAACTAGTACTGCGATGGCATGTGGTAGCACATCGCGTTTAAAGTTGAAGGAAGTTGTCATATCTTTCAAAAACCCAAAATAGAGTTTGAAAGATAGGAGTTTTATTTCACTTCTTCATAATCCACATACTCCCCGCCATTGAAAGTCTTGCGCTCTGGCTGCTCCGGAATATAGTCTATCTTAACATTGCCTTTGGCACGGCCATTTTCATTTTGCCTATGCTGCTGTGCCTGGCCTTGCTGATGCATGTTAGAATAAAAGAAGGTGCCATTGCGCATTTTCTTCTTGATAAACATCCCCAACAGCCACCTAAGCAATGCAGGTGCAACCATTCGAATGAAGAAAATTATGAGCAATGTAGTGAATATGAACTTGATCATCGTGATGCTTTCTCTTTTGGGTAATGCATACTGCAAAAACAGTACCTATACTTCTATACAACTCCTTTGCCAGGCTTTTGTTATCTGACTTTTTGGCGTATGTGCAGCAAAGATAAGGAGTATAGTTCTGAAATGCAGGTTTGTGTAGCTTAGTTCCGGTGCGGCAAGCTGGTTCATACCTTACACCTGTACTTTTAACGATAGAGAGCAAAAAGCAAAAGGGGCACATGCTGTACATATGCCCCTTTTGCTTTACCTGCCGCTAAGGGCTCTATACTATTTCCCCTTTCCAAAGCTGGCCTGCAAACCAATAGAAGGTATAAAGGTAAAACCGGAAAAGCTGTAAGAGCTGCTGTTTAGTAGCTTATAACTACCGTAGTTTTGATAGTACATGGTGATGGCCGGCAAGATGTAAATGTACTTAAAGCCTAGCTTTGCATTGACGAACAGACCAAAAGACCCAAAGCTGTTCTTCTCCATTAGCGGATTTACTTTCTCAACCTCGGTCCCATACTTCTGGAAAAGCCTGCCTGGCTCAAAGCCATACTTCACGGAGGTGTAATTGTATACCGCTCCGAACGCAACGCTGCCTTTCTCCTCTTCCACTCCAAACGATTTACTAAAAATGATCGGCACTGTTACATCACGGCGTTTTGCAGTAAACTGGAGTAATGGCTGCAGCTTGTCCAGAAACAACTTATCAATCCACTCAGAACTTTGCCCCGCGTACTGTAAGCCTACACTACCATACCACTCCCCGGCTTCAGCACCGATACCAGGATTATCTGGCGTGCCTGTCGGGCCTAAGAACTGGTACTGCGTATCAAAAACGTGTACACCCGAAGCATACTTGTATCCTACGTCCACACGCCTGGCTATACCATAGCGAATGTAAAAGTCAAAGGTTGGCCCCACCGGATCTAGGGAGTATGCCAGCATAGCTTTTGTGGCAGCCTCTACTTCATCATCATAGTATACAGAATCTCTCTTAGCAATGGCGTCCACAGCCGCTTTACCAATATCGTCGAGCTGGCCAATTGGCTCTGTAGCAATGTTGCCGCCAAAGTTCAGTCCTACTTTAAACTTGCCTGTGGCCGTAACTTTGCCAGAGTTAATTACTGCGCGTGGGGCTGTACAGCTCACCACTGACACCAACAACAGCACAAGCATACATGCCTTGTGCACTAAAGCTGTAGAAAAGCGCATCCGTTTCCTGTAAAAATGTTCCTTATGGTTTTGAGAGATAGAAACCCGCTGATTTTTGGTGTAGCGGGGGAGACTGCCTGTACAGAGAAACTATACTTTGCAAATCGCCGTTCCTTCTTACACAAAGCTACAGAAACGGCAAGCTCATTTACAATACGTCAACAAAATATTCGGAAACCGATATAAAATAAAAGCGCCCTCGTAATGGAAGGCGCTTTCTTAAACATGTATGGAGTGAGCTTTTATTTACTCAGGTATAAGTTACGCTCAGAATATACTTTTGTGAAGTAATCATCATCTAGGTCATCAATGAAATAGATAGCCTCACCGGTAGACTTCATCTCAGGGCCCAGCTCCTTGTTCACTTCCGGGAACTTGTTGTAAGAGAACACAGGCACCTTGATGGCATAACCATGCTTGTAAGGATTAAACTCGAAGTCCTTCACCTTCTTCTGACCTAGCATAATTTGGGTAGCATAGTTAATGTATGGCTCCCGGTAAGCTTTGGCGATGAACGGGAAAGTACGGGATGCACGAGGGTTAGCCTCAATGATGTATACCTTCTCGTTTTTAATTGCGAACTGTATGTTGATTACACCAACAGTCTGCAGAGCTACCGCGATTTTCTTGGTATGCTCCTCAATCTGGCGGATAACATTCTCACTCAAGTCGAAAGGAGGCAGCACTGCGTAAGAGTCGCCGGAGTGGATACCTGCTGGCTCTATATGCTCCATGATACCGCAGATATGCACATCTTCACCGTCGCAAATTGCATCGGCCTCGGCCTCAATAGCGTTGTCTAGGAAGTGGTCGAGCAGTACTTTGTTTCCAGGATGATCTTTCAGCAAGTCGATCACATGGGCCTCCAGCTCTTTCTCGTTGATCACGATCTTCATGTTCTGGCCACCAAGTACGTAGCTTGGGCGTACCAACAGCGGGAACTTCAGCTCTTTGCTCAGCTCCAGCGCCTCCTCTGCCGTCTCAATAACAGCAAACGGTGGATAAGGTATGCTCAGGTCGCGCAGCAATGAAGAGAAGGAACCACGGTCCTCAGCCAAGTCAAGTGCCTGGTAGCTGGTACCAAAGATTTTGATGCCGTAACGATCCAGCTTTTCAGCCAGCTTCAGGGCTGTCTGTCCGCCCAACTGCACAATCACACCCTCTGGCTTTTCGTGCAGAATGATATCATAAATATGCTCCCAGAATACTGGTTCAAAGTACAGCTTGTCCGAGATATCGAAGTCCGTACTTACCGTTTCAGGGTTACAGTTGATCATGATGGTCTCGTAACCACACTCTCTGGCAGCCAATACCCCATGCACGCAGCTGTAGTCAAACTCAATACCCTGGCCAATGCGATTTGGGCCTGAGCCAAGCACCACTACTTTCTTTTTACCCTCTGTAACGATACTTTCGTTCTCGCCTTCAAATGTACTGTAGTAGTAAGGGGTATTAGCCTCGAACTCTGCAGCACAGGTATCCACCATCTTAAACACACGCTTAATGCCAAGCTCTGTGCGCACGCTGTGTACTTCACTCTCTTTGCAGCGCAGCAGGTGAGCGATCTGGCGATCAGCATATCCTTTAATCTTTGCCTCACGCAGCAGATCTGTAGGGATGGTAGCCAGTGTATACTTCTCAATCTCCTTCTCCATCATATCCAGCTCCTCGATCTGCGCCAGGAACCATGGGTCAATCTTGGTCAGTTTCTGGATAGTGCTGGTTGGGATACCAATGCGCATTGCATCTTTAATGCTGAACAGGCGGTTCCAGCTAGGATTAGCCAGGCTATGAGTCAGCTTGTCGTAATCTGTCATCTCCTTGCCGTCGGCACCGATACCATTACGCTTGATCTCCAAGCTTTGGCAGGCCTTCTGAAGGGCTTCCTGGAAGGTACGGCCGATACCCATTACCTCACCTACAGATTTCATCTGCAGGCCAAGCGTACGGTTCACACCCGGGAATTTATCGAAGTTCCAGCGAGGGATCTTCACGATCACATAATCCAGAGCTGGCTCAAAGAAAGCAGATGTTGTTTTCGTGATGGCGTTTTTCAGCTCATCCAGGTTATAGCCTATGGCAAGCTTGGCTGCAATCTTTGCGATAGGATAACCAGTAGCCTTAGAAGCCAGTGCCGAAGAACGCGACACACGTGGGTTTATCTCGATGCCGATGATGGTGTCGTCGTCCGGGTTAACGGAGAATTGCACGTTACAGCCACCTGCAAACTGCCCGATACCATTCATCATCTTGATAGCCAGGTCACGCATTTCCTGATAAACCGTGTCAGGAAGCGTCATGGCCGGAGCCACGGTAATGGAGTCTCCGGTATGCACTCCCATTGGGTCGAAGTTCTCGATAGAGCAGATAATAATTACGTTGCCAAGGTTATCACGCAGCAGCTCCAGCTCATACTCTTTCCAGCCAAGGATACTTTGCTCGATCAGTACCTCGTGTGTTGGCGATGCATGCAGACCACGTGTAAGGGCTGCATCAAATTCGTCAGGGCTATTAACAAAACCGCCCCCCGTACCACCAAGGGTAAACGAAGGGCGAATCACCAACGGAAAACCGATTTCCTGCGCTATCTCTTTTCCCTCGAGGAAGGAGGTAGCTGTTTCTCCCTTACAAACATTTACGCCAAGCTCAAGCATCTTCAGACGGAACTGCTCCCGGTCTTCTGTTGTCTCGATGGCTTTTATATCCACTCCAATGATGCGTACATCATACTTCTTCCAGATACCGGCTTTATCGCACTCGATAGCCAGGTTCAGAGCTGTTTGCCCACCCATGGTTGGCAGTACAGCATCTATTTTATGCTTTTCTAGAATTTCAACAATGTACTTCTTCTCCAGTGGCCTGAGGTACACATTATCTGCCGTAACCGGATCGGTCATAATCGTGGCAGGGTTCGAGTTAATCAGTGTAACCTCTATTCCCTCCTCCCTTAGGGAGCGGGCGGCTTGGGAGCCAGAATAGTCGAATTCACATGCCTGGCCGATGACAATAGGACCAGAACCAATAATGAGAACAGATTTAATTGAAGTGTCTTTAGGCATTGGGTTGGTATGTATAAATTGCCCAAAGTTACAGCAAAATGTTAAGCCTCGCAAAGGAAAATTGCCTGACCCTGTATATTTCTCCCCTTTTGCACCTCAAACACAAAGTATACAGACCTTACGTAAGTATAAAGAGTACTTTAACCTAACGCTGAAAACCATGGAAACACCAAACGAGAAAGATATAATTACTAACGCTGACGAGAGCAAACGCTTGCCTGATGAGAACCCGGAGCCACTAACTGGCACAAAGAAAAAAGAGACCGATATTCTGGAGACAGGTTTCGAAGGAAAAGAGGCAGGCGGCAACGCTGCAGCAAAAAACGAAGATGACACCAGAGAGCTCGACGGCAGCAACGCTAACACCTTGCGTACTAAATAAGGTTTGCTGCACTAAAACCAGATGCTTATACATCAGCATCACCCTACCCGAATAACAGCCACACCTCTGTAGCAGCATTTTATTACGGGTGGTTTAAGATGTTTGCTGCATGAAAATTGTTCAAACACGAAGCCTCTGTAGTAACATTAAATGGCTGCAGAGGCTCTAATTTTTACAAAATCTAACTTTTTGTAATCTGGCAGCAAAAATATTACCTATTTCATATTTTCAATTAAATAATTAATATAGACATATTTTTGTTTTTTACCTATTAATGCTTAACATTATAGAACAATATCGGACCCTTACCAGCTGCTTATGGTTCTATCTTCTACCCCTTACCACCATGTAGAATACTATCAGCCCCACAACGTCATTGTCAGCCAATGGTATGGGGCATGTAGCAGCGAGGAATACCGTGAGGCACTCTACACATTCTTAAACTTTGTGCGTTCCAATAATGTACCCTACGCCATTTCAGACCGCCGAATGCTGCCGTCTATTTCTCTAGAAGATCTCGAGTGGACGCTGGATGAGTATTTAGAAGACTTTTGTAAGCTTCCACTTAAGCGCTATGCTTTTATCAACTCTTTCGACCCTGTAGCTGAGAAGCAGATTCAGCAGCTTATAGAAAGGGAAAAGCAGCTTCCTTTCCCTTTTAAGATAAAAGTCTTTCAAGACCTTACATCTGCTTACAGATGGGTGTTAGAGGAAGATGAAGTATAAACTACTTTCCGGATGCGCCTTCCTCCTGTCGTACCTGATCTAAAGTAGCTATTAACTGCTCATATGGCTGATAGCCTCGCGCTACTAAATATAGCTTTTCCCCAGCCTGGCAAACCATAGCCGGAAAACCATTTATTCCCCACTCCTCTACCAGCTTAAATTCTTGCCGAGCTTTCTCCAGGTATGTATCGTCGTTGAACTTTCTCTTAAAATCTTCTTCATCGGCATTAAACGCCCGAACTAGCGACATGTAGGTTTCTACCTCATTCATATCTTTCCCCTCTACAAAGTGCTGCCTCTGAATAGCCGACGCTAGTGGTACCTGTTGCTCCGGAAACTGCTCTTTTAAGATAGCCATGGCCACAGCAGGCGGCTCTGAATTTGTAATATAAGTACCCTCATCCAAGATTGCGCGATGGTAGATATCTGTTAGCTTAACACCTGTAATCTCTTTTAGCCTGGGCTCAACCTGCCGTATATAATCAGCCATGCCGCTGATGGGCCTAACGTTGCTGCCCCGTATCATACCGCCGCTGAGCACTTCAAAATCAAACTCCTCGCTTTTTTCCTCAAACAAGCGTGCTATTACAGGACTCATGCCATAGCACCAGCCGCATAAGGCATCCTGTACATAATATATCTTTTGCTTTTCCATTTATTAATCTGCTTTTGTCCTTTTTGAACTGAGTGGCTGCAGAAAAGTTTTGCTAATCAGCCTCAGAGGTGAACACAAGTTTGTTAGGAGTAGAGGCAAATAACGATTAAGCTTTCGGTACCGCAGGAGAGCATGGATCTCTTTTTGAGAAGCACAATGAGCAATTGGATAATAGTTACCGACGAACTCTCTACTATATTAGTAAAAACACCAAGGCTGTAAGCGTTTCCTTTGCGCTTAGCACTTGAAGCTGTACAATTAAGTTATACCTTTTCTTTGATACTGCGTAGAATCAGAAGTTAGAATTAAAAACTTAATGTAAAAACAAACACAGAAAGCTATGAAAAAGAACTTAATCACCTTCTGCTCAACAGCCTTTGCAATAGCCGCCCTTACTTTTAGTTGCACAACTTCGGACGGCACTACAACTGGCAGTGAAGGAATGGATGACGGAGATTATGGTACGACAACTGGTACAACCACAGGTACTACAACTGGCACAACCTCCGGAACAACAACTGGCACAACCTCCGGAACAACAACGGGCATGACCACTGGTACGACTACTGGCACAACCACTGGTACAACTACCGGCACTACAACTGGTACAACTACCGGTACTACAACTGGTACAACTACCGGTACTACAACTGGTACAACTACCGGTACAACTACTGGCACAACTACTGGCACAACCACTGGCACTACTTCCGGTACAACTACTGGCACAACCACTGGCACTACTTCCGGTACAACTACTGGCACAACCACTGGCACTACTTCCGGTACAACTACTGGCACAACCACTGGCTCTACTACTATGTAATTGAGTAATAGAATAACAGATATTAAGAAAGGCAGACACCATACGGTTTTTGCCTTTCTTTTTAATAACAATAGTGTAAGATGAAGTACCTGGAGTTATACTTACGCAAAGTCTTTACCGTAGACCTACGGGCACTGGCCGTCATGCGTATTTGGTTGGCAGGTATTGTGCTCATTGACCTGGCCATCAGGGCCACCGACATAGAAGCCCATTACTCCAACCTGGGAGTCCTTCCGCTCCACGTACTACACCGCCACGTTTGGCTGCCCCAGTTCTTTTCCCTGCATGCACTCAGCGGGCTCTGGCAATTTCAACTAGTGCTGTTTATAGTAGCTGCCATATTTGCCTTCTGCATGCTATTGGGGTACAAAACACGTATCTCCACCATAGCCACGTGGCTACTGCTCCTATCTTTGCAAAACCGTAACCCGCTTATAGCACAGGGCGGCGACGACTTGCTTCGAATGCTGCTGTTCTGGGGTATTTTTCTGCCGTGGGGCAGGTTCTACTCCGCAGATGCCGTGCAGGCCCGGAAACAGGGCATTGTTCACCAGCAGACTAATCACTTCAGCACCGCCACTATGGCCTATGTTCTGCAGGTAGGGCTGGTATACTTTTGCACCGCCTTACTAAAAGACTCCCCGGAGTGGCACACAGAAGGCACTGCCTTATACTATGCCCTCAGCCTGGATCAGATCCTGATGCCTGTAGGCCGTCTAATTTATCCTTACCCGGAGCTGCTGCGTGTGCTCACCCTGGCAGCTTACTACACAGAGCTACTGCTGCCCTTCCTGCTGCTCATTCCGTTTTTCAACAATTTCTTCAGGATGGTAGTGGTGCTGGTGCTGGTAGGCTTCCATATCGGCATAAGTCTTACCTTATTTGTGGGACTTTTCTACCTGATCAACATTGCCTCCGTGGCCGGTTTACTGCCAACACCAGCCATGAACTGGATCGACCGGCGTCTGCTGGGCTCTTTCCGCAAGCCGCACCTGGGGCAGTTTAAGCATGTTTTCAGCCGGTTTGAGACTCCCGTAAGTATACTGGTGCAGACGAAGTGGCAAAAGCCGCTGTTCCCGAAGCACCTGCTGTCTCCTATGCGTAACGGTTTTGTGGCTGTTGCTTTGTTCTACTGCATCTGGTGGAACCTGAGTGGCACCAACCTCTCTATCCACAAACTACCCGACCAGAGCCGTTGGTTTGGCTACCTCCTGCGCCTGGACCAGCACTGGGGCATGTTTTCTCCTGTGGTATTCAAGGATGACGGCTGGTATGTATTGGAAGGCTATACTGCCAATGGCGTAAACATAGACCTGAACCAGCAGGGCAAGGAGGTAAACTACAGCAAACCTGCATCTGTCGTATCACTGTTTAAGAACGACCGCTGGCGTAAGTATTCTGAGAACTACCTTTTCATCCACAACGCCTACATGCGCCCGTACTACTGCAATTATCTGGTGCGCCGTTGGAACGAAGATCACCCGCACCAGCCTATCAAACAGCTGGAAGTTATCTATATGAAAGAACCCTCGTTGCCAAACTATGAGTTGGCGGTACCTACACGGGAGGTACTCTGTACTTGTGCAAATTTACCTGAGTAATTAAAAGCTAATCAATTTTGTACTTTTATCGTAAAAGTAACTCTGAACCAAATTATTACATTAACAACTTAATACGAAAAGCTATGAAACGAGCATATTATTCATTTCTGTTTGCTGGCTCACTGCTGGCAGCAACTGCTCTTACCAGCTGCGGATCCGACAGCACAACTGGCGTTGAATCCGAGTCTACTACCGAACAAGGTGGTGACATGACTGAAGGTGATATGAACAGCGGAACTCAAACTCCTACAGATACAGCAGGCACTATGGGCACTACAACTACTGGTGGCACTACTGGTACTACAGGCACAACAACTGGCGGTACAACAGGCACTACGGGTACTACAACAGGCACTACGGGTACTACTACAGGCACTACAACTGGTGGTAGCACCACAGGAGGTAGTACAACTGGCGGTGGTAGCGGCACCACTACAGGCGGACACTAATAGTCTTACCAATAAAAACACAAAAGGCAGATATCAGTTGGTATCTGCCTTTTGTGTTTTTACTCAGGTTAGCCCTGCCCCTCCTCTTCGTCTCCACTAAGCGCGTAGCCTACGGCGGCTGCCACCATACCTCCCAGGAGGTAGTAACCAATAGCCATTGCCTGAGTTTTAGGAGTTCGGTTGCTTGGTTTCTCGCCTAAACCCATCGGGCCCGGCAACAGAACGGCGCCTGCTCCTGCAGCTGCCCCAAGTATAGACCCGCGCCACAGCGCACTCTTGCCAGAGCCTGCCATGCTATAGTATAATGAGTTAGAAATGATGTCGCCAACCAACGCCCAGGTGTGTAGTTTATCATCGTCCTGTGGCGGCTGCGCACCTCCTTTTTTCATTAGCTTTGAGATAGAGCGCATGCCCAACACATCCATGCGCGGAGCATCTGGCACAAACCGGCGAACTGTTTCGTGTACAAGCGTAACGACACAAGCACCAACAAAGCCACCTGCCACTGCTTTTATTACATTGTTCATAGTTTTATCTGTTTAGTTTAGCAGCATAAAGCTGTTTAACAAGTATAGGTGTTCTGGCAAAGAAGGTTACAGTTACGGCACTACACGCAGCACATCAGCCCAAACCGCCTCCTCTCCAGTCTTACGCTCATCAGTAGGGCTATCAAAAACCACCAGCACATGGTGCTCGTCTAGTACGGCTAAACCCTCAGCTTTGTCTTTTCCTGTATCTTCCCCAGTACCATGCGGCACCTCCAGCAGGCGTTCCAGCTCATTGTGATGGAGCACCTGCTCTTCCTGCCCCACCGCATTCGGCCAACGGTAGATAGCTATCACACCATCAAGATCCATGGTAGGGCCAGCAAGCAAGTATATGTCACGGCCAAAGAACCTAAGCTCACGGATGCCTTTCCCACGCAGGTTCAGGAAGTGTTTCTTATAGACCTTGCCATTCTCCAACTCCTTCAGGTCCAGCTTACCTTCCTCATCCTCCTCAGCTTCTATTTCCAGCACAATTGCCCAGCCTCGCAGCACAGGTCCCCGCAACCCAATAAAAATCCGTTTGCCATAGATAGCCAGCCCCTCTACGTCAAAGCCATTGTCTTTACCTGGTATGCCCATAAATGGTGCGATATGTTCATCATGTTGCAGCACTTCTGTTAGTACACTACTCTGTGTGTCGCCACGGAATTGGGCAGCCCGTAGCAGATGCCCCGGCTGATTAGGATCTTCCGCCTCCCGGTGCAACGTGTATTCACCTGTTTCAGCATCCTGCAAAATAGGGATGCGTGCCAATAGGTAGCGGTTAGGGTCGTTCTTTACCGTAGCCAGTTTCTGCACCTGCTTCTGTATAGATTGGTGGCGTTTGGGTTTAGCCCGCTTTAAACTATGCGACCCCATAATCCAGAGGTAATTATCAGCTATCCCCATACCCTCTATGTCAATCTCGCTGGCTCCTTTAACTGGCAGGTTCAAAAAATCTTCTAAATTGTAGGACTTATGATCTGCATAAGAGCCATCAGGTTGCTGCGTGAGCCGCTCAATGTATGTTCTCTCGTCGCAACTGATCCAGAGATTGTTACCGGTAAGCAAGGCTGTTGAAAGCCCATCACGCACATGTTTCCCTTCGGGATTAAGGCTGAGTTTCGGATTGAACTGTAGTATAACCTTCTTTTTCATTCTGCAGTTTTAAAGTATGGATAAGGCGGTTTACGAACTCCCGCCCCTCTTGGTAACGCTCTGATGATAGATAACGCATTTACAGATATGGAATCGACAGAAAGTGAACAATTGGAGAAAGCCACTTTTGGAGCTGGCTGCTTTTGGGGCATAGAAGTGACGTTCAGAAACACTCCCGGTGTGGTAGACACAACAGTGGGTTATATGGGAGGGCACACCGAAAACCCAAGCTACCAGGATGTATGCTCAGACCGCACAGGCCATGCAGAGGTAGTGCAGGTAACTTTTAACCCCAACCTGGTAACTTACGACCAGTTGCTGCAGGTATTTTGGCAAGCACACGACCCTACACAATTCCATAGGCAGGGGCCAGATGTTGGCTCCCAATACCGCTCCGTAATTTTCTACCACAACGAATCGCAGCGCCTGATGGCTGAGACCACCAAAGAGAACTGGCAGCAATCTCCTGAGTTTAGCGGCCGACTAATTGTAACAGAAATAGTACCTGCTGATACGTTTTACCGCGCCGAGGAGTATCACCAGCAGTACCTGATCAAACGAGGTATGGCCACATGTCGCATCTAAGCCCACAACAAACAAAAGAGGCTGTCCGGAAAGGGCAGCCTCTTTTGGTTTATCCGGTTGATTTTGTTTTTTAGGCGGCCAGCTGGAAAACGGCTCTTCTCGGGCTGAAAATGGTAGTCAGCTGGTCCAGCAGGCCGGTATGAGCCGCAGTTGGCTGTTTTAGCTGCTGGGAAAGACCGGAGGTGCCCCTCTCCAGGGCCTGCCGGAAGGCTTTCACTCCCTTGCGGGCTATTTTGCGCAGGTTGTGGGCCATGGCCGCCAGGCCAAAGTCCACCTCGGCTTTGGCAAGTGTTCTCAATCTAAAGCGGGTGAAGCGGTTGTTGCTCTTCACCTGCCCGAACACAGCCTCGGGCTCAATGGCCCTTCGCTTGCGGTGGCGGATTCCCTCCTCACTCAAGAGCCGCTCCCGTGCCCGGGCCTTTAACTGGCGCAGGCGGTGGTTGACCTCGATCATGCGGTTGCCCCTGCCCTTGAAGCACTGCCCCCGCAGCGGGCAGCCCTCACACCGGCGGGCAGCATAGCGGGTGACAGAGGAGACATGACCTAACTCAGAAGTACGGGTGTACTGGCCCACCCGCTCCAGGCGCTGGCCCATGGGGCAGACGAAGAAGTCCTGCTGCTCATTGTAGTACAGGTGCTGGGCGTGGAAGATGTCGTTCTTGAACTTGCGCTTCTGCTCTTGATGGAAGTAGCTGTACTTGACGTAGGCCTCTACCTGGTGCTCTTCGAGCCAGGCGTAGTTCTGCTCCGAGCCGTAGCCGGCGTCGGCCACCACTTCTTTTGACTGCCGCTGGTAATGGGCCTGGAACTGCTCCAGGTGCGGGATCAGCGTGGCCGTGTCGCCCGGGCGCTGGTGCAAAGAGAAATTGGTGATCAGCTGGCCCTCGGAGCTGATCTGCACGTTGTAGGCGGGCTTCAATTGCCCGTTCTTCATGTGGTCTTCTTTCATCCGCATGAAAGTGGCATCCTCGTCTGTTTTGCTATAGCTGTTCCTCTCACCGAGCTTCTCTAGCTGCTCCTCGTATTTTTGTAGTCGCGGCAGGTGCTCTTTCTCCAGTTTGGCCACCTGCTTGCGGGCCTGCTTGTCCAGCTCAGCCACGCGCTCGTTGAGCTGGCGGATCTCCTCTTTCAGGCGCTGGGCGTCCACCTTCTCGGGCGGCTGCTCCTGAGGCGCTTTCCTGTCTTCTTTGATGGCCTGCTTGATGTCCGAGAGCACGGCCTTGATCTTTGTCTCCAGCTTTTGCTTGTTCTTCTCCACTGAGCCCCGCCACACGAAAGTATAGCGATTGGCTGCTGCCTCCAGCTTGGTGCCGTCCACGTACTGGGTCTCCAGGCTCACGTAGCCCAGGCGGTTTAAGAGGCGCACCAGCTCGGCAAACAAGTCCTGGATCTGGTTCTTGAGGCGGCGGGAGCGGAAGTCGTTGATGGTGCGGAAGTCGGGGGTGCTGCCGCCCGAGAGCCATATGAAGTGGATGTTCTCCTCCAATGCCCGGGCGATGCGGCGGCAGGAGTAGATGTTATTGAGGTAGGCGTAGAAGAGCACCTTGAGCAGCATGCGGGGGTGGTAGCTGCTGGTGCCCCCGCCCTTGTAGGTGGCCAGGATGCGGTCGATGTTGAGCTCGTCCACCACCCGGTCCACGAGCCGCACCGGGTGGTCTTCCGGGATGCGGTCTCCGATGCGCTGGGGGAACAGGACCACCTGGTGGCCCGGCTGCTCCTTGAAAACAACGTTGCGCCTTTTCATACTCCCTAAAATAGCAAAAGAGGAGAAAATGAAAAAGGGGCCGCCCTTTTTGGACAGCCCCTTTACGTTATACTAGCCAGTTCAGCTTATTTTACTCTTGCGTTTGTTTTAGATGAGCCTGAGCTAGAGCTCGTATTTGATGAGCCTGTGCTGCTGCCTGAGGCGCCCTGCTGCTGCTTTGCGTTGATGCCTTGCATTGCATCTCTGGCTGTAGAAGCCGCCGAGCTAACCTGACCCTTGATCTTATTCTTATTTTTCTGGCTAAGTGCCATCCAACCTGCGCCAAGTGCTAGTACGGCACCTCCTACCACAGCTTTCTGCTTCGTAGTCATGTTAGTGAATTTGGTAGCGGCAGTGCTACCAAACTGCATCAGCTTATCCTGCATGCCTTTCATGCCACCTTGGCCAGTTGTGGCCTCTGTGTTGCTACGGCCCTGCATATTCTGGCTGCTGTTGCCTGAAGAACTGCTATTTGATCCTGATGATGAAGAGTTGCCAATGTTAGTGCTGCTCTGTGTTCCACTCGAAGGTGTAGAGTTTGTTTTTGCTTGACCTTGAGTTTGTGAGGTTGTGCTGTTATTCTTGTTCGTTTCCATGTGTCTTTCTTTTTGAGTCTAGTTTTTATGATACAATTCTGACCCAGGCAAACCCAACTCTTTTCGGCTGAGGATTTGCCAAGGCCTTAGATATATTTTATCGTTTATCTCTAAGCTTAGTTTCGTTTACGGCTATATTTTTGAGTTGCACCTGTCTTCTCTAAGTAAATGCACCTACTCACCAATCATTTTTTCTCATACACGGGGAAGTGCAAAAATCATACTATATCAGTCGGCTTACTGGCCTGCATAAAGCTGCTGTAGCTTCACCAGATTTTCCTGTATCTCCCCCCATTCTTTTTCCTCCTCTTTATCCTCTGGGCCAGGTGCATGGACATTTTTGTAGAACTTTAAGATGTTTTGCTGCAGCGGACGGTTAGCCTTCTCAAACTCTGATTTAGCCAACCTCTTCAAAAGCTCCGCATAAGTCTCATCGGTTAAAGGATATGTACCATGTTTCGTTTCTTTGCCAGTATCCAGCTGCAGGTTCTGCAGGGAGGGCTGCTTGTCACTAAGCTGCTTCAGCATGGCGCTATACTTATCTGCAGTAACATTAAAGCTCTCCAGGTACAGCTCCTCTGCCTTGGGTGGCGGTGGCACAAATGCCAGTGGCCGTAACGGACCTACTTTAGGTAGGACTTTGATGATATAAGCAACAGCCCTGGCAAAGAAAGATGGTCGCTCGTAGTCACGCCCCCACTGCTCATGAAAACTGGACCGGCTCATTCGGTATACGAATTGGTTTCTGGTAATTCCCGGCTTCTGCTCCTGTATCTCGCTTTTTTTAGCCTGCCAAGCGGCCTTTGTAAGCTCTGGAAATATCCCCCGGATAGTATAGCGATAGCTGCCAACAGCCAACGGAAGATTGATAAACACATCCTGTAGCTTTAACCCATAGGTTTCCAAAAAAGCCTCTTCCAATAGCTCTTTTGCCACCTCGAAACCTATAAAATCCTGGTAGGCTTCAGAAGCGTAGCTGCCTCGGGCTACCTGCAGCACGTCAAAGCCAAATTCTGTTTTTATATGTGATATGGCATCGTCGGCATAGGTAACTTCATGCCCATGCTCCTGCCCCACTTCTGGATACACAATAGGAACAGCCTTATTGGTGCCGATAGGGTGCCCGTAAATATCTGCATTAAAATGTGCCATGGCACCTAGCGCAAACCCTAGTTCCTCTACAGTATCAGCATGGCGCACCAGGCTTTCTACAAAATCACCGCTGCGCACATAGTGGGTAAGGTCGGTGAAGAAGGTATTGCCAAAAGGATAGTAGCCCATGTCCTGAACTATAGAGCCTCCATAGGCATAGGCATGTGCTTTTTTAAGATCTTCTGCAGAGGCATTAGGATAGCGCGAAATTAGGAGAGGCTTAAGGCTGGTCTCCCAGACAGCATCTACTACTGCCTGATGCGTTAGCACACCATAAGCCATGGCAGGAGTAGCTGATAAAAAGGAAAACACCAGCATACTAAGGCACAGCAGGGTACCATATAATCTGTTTTTCATAAGCTCTTGGTACGCAGTTGAAGCCAAAAGGTACAGCACTACTGATGCAAACTGTTATACTTGATTTTACGGTACAGCATAACCTCTACTATACTTATCCCCACTAATAGCCACAGCGCTCCCAGCAGGAACCCGGCCAATACGTCCGACAGGTAATGCACCCCCAGATAAATACGACTGAAGCCCACCAGCATAATCATTATGATGGTTTCCCATACCAACAGCGCCCGTTGCCAGAACGCTGAAAGCCGCCGGTACAGCAAGTATGAAAGCATACCGTATAATACCACGGCAGTAGTGGCGTGGCCACTCGGAAAGGAGAAATGCTCTGCTACATAATAGGCTACATCTGCTACAGGCCTGTTACGGCTTATAATGGTTTTACCAAACCTTACTGATAGCCCCACACCACCCAGAGCAAGCCAGAAGGCCACCAGCGACACCCAATGCCTGTGTAGCAGGAACGCAATGGTTGCCACTCCGCCTATTACAAACACGGCCTGCTGATCACCGAGCCAGGTAATAGTATATAAGGCTTGGCTCAACCTGTCGGACCGCATATCAAAAAGCGCGGAGGTAAACTTTTTATCCAGGGTTACAATCCACTCCGACTCTATCACACTTTCTGTCAAATTAGAGAGAAGCGCCATATTCACCAGTCCTGCAAATACAATCAGTGTCAGGGGGAGGCCAATAAAATAGGTTGTATCAAACCGCCCGGCTACAAAGGCCGTGAGCCTGGGAAAGCGCTGCTTCAGGCGCACTACAATTGGCTGGCGCAGTACCCAGGCAGTTGCGGTTCTTACCTTATCAGTTAGAATATTTCTTTTCATAGAATCGGTTGATGAGGATATACGCAGGCCGGACCCTTTGTTTTCTGTTTTCCAGCATTGACAGGATAAAGGCACACATCTACCCCAAAATCAGGACTATCCACAACTATCAGCCTCTAAATAAAGTACATATTTACATGAAGAATCAAGACAACATATTTGACAAAATAATGCTGGCCATCGGTGTGTTGCTGCTGGTGTTGTTCTGGGTTCAGTTTCCTGCTATGCCTACAGTTGAAGAACATCATTATGCCTCCTATACTTCGGGAGAGATAAATACAACACACACCTCGAAATGGACATACATGAAGCCTGACAAAGGGCTTTCGCCGCGCCAGGTTATAAGTATACAGCTAAGCGCCCTACAGCAGAACGACCCTGCCGATAGTGGTGTAATTACTCTTTTCAACTTCTCATCACCCACTAACCGGGTGCATTTAGGACCGCTGAATCACTTCCGGCTAATGGTGAGAGAACCTGCATATCGTACAATTCTTAACTTCAAAAGTTACAAAACAGGACAACTGGTAGTATCCGGAAGAAACGCTTATCAACTGGTGCTGATAGAAGCTGCAGACGGGAAGCAGGAAGCCTTTATGTTCATACTTACAAAGCAGCGTAAAGGCACTTACAAAGACTGCTGGATGACGGAGGGAATTGCACGCGTGGAGGAAGCTCCTATGACAAGCAGACTGTAGGGTAGAGTTGTGGCATCAGAGCGCTATGGCTTTGTCACCTTGCGGGTGTAGTAGCAACTTTGTGCCGTTACTGCGCACGACCTGATATAATTATTTGCCGTATCTTGGCTTGTAATTATACTTCCCTATGACCTTGAACTCAGCTACACGCCTGCCTATTATTGACCTGCACTGCGATTTACTGGTGTACCTTACAGATGTTCCTAACTCCGACATGAATAAGATTGAGGAGATTGGCTGTGCTGCACCCGCCTTAACAGAGGGTAACGTGAAGCTACAGGTAATGGCAATCTACTCGGCAACAGGTATTGGCAGCACCCGCTATGCAGAGTTACAGCGCGACATGTTCCGACAGCTGACTGACCGCGACAATTGCCTGACGGCAGTTACTAACGTGCAGCAGTTACACCAGGCTTTAAAGCAGCCCGGCCAGACGGGCATGGTAGCTGCCATTGAGAACGCAGCTGGTTTCTGTGAGGAGGACGAACCCTTAGAGAATGGCTTTAAGCGCCTGGAGAAAATGATAGAAGTATGCGAGCGCATTCTTTACATCAGCTTTACACACCATACTGCCAACAGGTTTGGCGGCGGCAACTCTTCTAACGGGGGCATTACCATGGATGGTAAAATGCTGCTTGATTACCTGCATGGCAGACGCATTGCCGTAGACATGTCCCACACCAGCGATGCCCTAGCCTTCGACATACTGAACCACATAGACAGGGAAAGACTGGATATACCCGTTATTGCCAGCCACTCTAACTTCAGGCCAATGTGGAAGCATGAGCGCAACCTCCCCGACGAGCTCACACAGGAAATTATCCACCGCAAAGGTCTTATCGGTATGAACTTCCTGCGCAAGTTCCTGAATACAGAAGACCCTGATGCACTGCTGCACCACATACAGTATGGCTTGGGTAAAGGTGCTGAGGATGCGCTCTGCTTCGGCGCCGACTACTTCTATTATGCTGATGAGACAGACCAAAGCCGCTATCCATTTTATTACAAAGAGCACGAGCATGCCGGCAACAGTTATACTTACATTCTGAACCAGCTGCAAAGCCAGCTTTCAAATGAGCAACTGCAGAAAATAGCCTATCAAAATGCCCATCGCTTTATAGAACGGATCTGGAGCTAAGCCTTTCTGGGTTTCCATAAAAAGGAGCTTTGCCGGGACTACTGTGCCTTTTAAATATATTCTTAGAAAGCTGGTTTTATAATAGAAAATTCCTATATTTAGAGAAGCCTATTTAATAAGAGTTGTGCTTTCGTGCACCCTCATTACCATTTTTACAACCACTGTTAAGCAAAAAATTTACAGCTATGAAATTTATTGGACTGTTTCTATTATTAGCCGGCCTTGTGTCTCTTATTCTTGGCTTTACTGGAGCTAATTTAGTGGTACTTAATTGGTTAAGTCAGTTCGGAGAAACCGGCAGCTGGGCAATTCGTATTGGCGTAACATTATTAGGCGGTATTATTTACTACCTGCGGAGGCACGATGACTAAGCAACGGCCAAAATTTGTATATATATTATTTGCCATGTCACCAGAATCCCCGTATATGCAATAATAGTACCCTCACTGTGCCGAACATAACCTTAAAGCCGTAACGCCATGGACGCTCAGGAATACACGCCACGCTACGTACAAATAAACGAACTATACATCGACACGGTGGTCATAGACGATACCGAGTTTATCACACTTTGGTGCTTTACTGTGCTCGATGATGAGTATAAATTTGTGTACCTGGGCTGCGACTTCTGCCAGTTCAACCAAATACTGATTGCTGCGGGCGATAAGGGCCGTGAGATTGCTTTACACCTGGCCGAGATCCTGGACAAACCTTACGACTCGCCAACACTTATCCCGGTAAAAGAGAAATTTGAGGAGTACCTGGAGTTGACAGGCCATGACATAATTGTGTATGAGCCACTGGCGCTGGAAGATGACCTGGAGGAATTTGATGAAAATGATGAGGAGCTGCCAATAGAGCAGTTATTTGGAGGAAAGTCTAACAAGACTCGCCAGAAGTACCTGATCTATCAACTCGACAGGTTATACCCGTCAAAGGTGTTCGAGCCAGAGAAACAAGTTACCGAAGGCCTTGCAGAATGCTTTGAAGATGACTCGCTGGAGTTAGCTCAGTTATACTACGACTACCTGAATGCTGTAGAAAATGGTTACTCTGATTGTGAGGCACGCCAGGTAGCTGGTTTAGAGCGAGAGCTCTTCTTCCGGATGGCGCGCAAAGCCTCTGAGTTGTGGGGCGGTAACAAGAGCTAACCTTGTTTTAATTACGCATCCTCTTCACCTATTTCAGCCGGAGCTGGCGTATTGATTCTGCTGATCTCATCCTGCAGGTGCACCCTCATGTCTGCAAGCCAGTCACGGGTTCCTTGATCTTCAGCCTTGGTAAGAGCCTCCGCGTAACGGTTCAGTTGCGCATTATGCGTGCTCAGAACAAATTCTCTGAAGCGAATATCCAGTTCCTTTCCCTCCAGTAGTTTAAATTCCTCCACCAGTCCCAGATCGGCTCCTGTCAACTTATCGGGTAATTGAATATTATTGTGCTTCTGCGCCAAGTTCTTCAGCTCGGTCAGCGCCTGCTTGTGGTAAGCTAATGCTTCTCTGGCCATACTTCTGGTTTGCTCTGTTGCTCCTTTTCCTGCGGCCACTTTTGCTATTTCTATCTGCAGCATGTTACTGCTGGCAGCATAGTCCCAGAAAGCGGGTTCGTGTTTAAGAGTTTTTACAACAGCAGTGTCTTTATCATCATTTTTCTCAGTTGCAGGCCCTTCGCAGGCGAGCACCAAAAGAAATACAGCGCCAAGGGTAGTGGCAAGGACTTTATCTATAAACATATAATCAGGTGCGTGTAAGGGTATTCTTTGCCTTCTATACTATATACCGCAGCCCTTTGGTTCGGCCACTCAGCAGATTCTGATAAAAGTATAATTGCACCTGAAGAGCCTACCAAACTAGTTTTAGAAAGTATAACTTTTCCGCACTACAGTGAGGTTGCTGTCACGCCCCTGATCCGGTATAACGTGGGCAGGACAAGGTGCTTTTACCAGCTCCTGCGGCAAGCCTATACTCTGGTCGTAGAGGTACAGTGTTAGATGAGCACCTTTATTTAGCTGCAAGTCTAAAGTTACTTCTTTGCTCTCTGGCAAACCATGCAGGCGGGTGAAGTATACTTTGCCAGTTCCAGCCTCTATCGGTGCTAATTTTAATGCTTCGCCAGCCAGGCTTATACTTTGCAGCGCATCTGGTGTTTGTGGCTGCAGAGCCACCTCCAAATGAGCTGCACCGCGAGGCGAAGCTAATCGCAGCCGAAGCATGCGCTCGCTTTCGGCAACAGAATCCTGGAGCACCTCCACCACAGGTGCAGGCACAGTTAAAGTGGTGGTTTCGTTTTTAAGGTATTGGATAGAGGCATGCGGATACACCTCTTTCAGCGGCCCTTGGGTAGCCGCCGAAAAAAACTGCTGGTTCCAGACATCAGTAGTTTGGGAGCGGGATACCCACCAGGCCTTACCTGTATCGGCATCAAGGTAGTAGCTTACGTGGCTGTGCAATGGCCGCTCGGCAGATGGCTTTTCTCCCTTTACAGCCATAGCAAGTTGCACCCCACCTGCTAATAAGAGCAACAAAGGCAGCAGTGGTATACTTTTCCAGCGAAACCCACGCTCTATCGTGACCAGCAGTGGCAACAGTAACCCTGCCAAAAGTAGCACCAGCAAAATCGTCCCATAGGGCAGTTGCAGCGTAAAAGCGGTGAACACTACCTCTGCTATAGGCATCAGCAGGAAAATGGCTGGCACACTTGCCAAAAGTAATATCACAACGTTTCTTAGGCCCAGGCCATGAACATCATTCCACCCTGCCAGCAGCACCGCTAACAAACCACCCAGGCTAAACAGTAGCGGAAACAGGAACAGGTAAGCAGCGTTAGGTGCTGTTAGGTAAACAGCCAACAGTAATATGTACTGAAGTATAACCACTCCCAGCACCAGCGAGAGGAGTCGCACCCAACATAACAGCAGCCAACTTATAAAAAGAAACAGCGCCAGTGCCAGCAGTAGGTAAGCCATAAAAAAAGCATCGTTGCTGTACAACCCATTATGCCGGTGCGACAATGGCAACATACTCCAAACCCACTCATTTATCGGGAAAAAGAGCAGAGCTGTTACCACCAACATTAGCAAGTATAACCCAACACCCGCTATAACGCCACGCACTTTTACCACCTCTTTCCGAAGCGCTACCCGCAGTGTAACAAACAGTAACATGGTTACCAGGGCAACCCACAGCAAGTTAAGCCCCGATTTATAAGTAATAACCCAGCCGCCTATAAAGTTAAAGAACACCTTGTTGCGGGCTTTGGTCTCATTCAAAGGCGTGTGGCCAAAGTGGCGGGTAAGTGCCAGCAGGTTACTGCCATGGTGCTGCAGGCTGTTCAGGCTTAGATTTTCTGGGTCATCTGTCTTTTTGTGGTAGTGCACAAAGCCATCAATAAAGGCTGAGTTTAGACCTGTATAACCAGCCTCCTTGAACAAAGTAAAATCAGTGTCATTGGGCATTCGGCTGTAAATCTCGTAGGCTAATGAACTGAAGAAAGGATGAGGCGCAGCCTCAGCATATTGCTCCGCTACCCAACCATTTTCAGGGCTAAGCTCAAAAGTCATACTTGGGCCATCGTTGCCACGGCCTTCTAAGTTTAGCACCAGTGCCACCTCCTTTGCCCACGGGTGCTTCAGAAAGGCCCTGGCACCATAAAGGCCGTACTCTTCGCCATCTGTCAGTAGTACAATTACATCGTGCTCCAGTGGCCCTATAGCCTTTAGGGCTCGAACTGTCTCCAGGATAGCGGCTACTCCTGCGCCATCGTCTCCTGCACCACGGGCATTCGGCTGCGAGTCATAGTGGGCCATCAGCAGTATAGCCTTATTACTTGCACCATTGCCTTGGAGCCTACCAATCAGGTTATACACGTTTCCTACTGAGGCTGCCTGCTCAGGGCCGTTTACAGCGGTTGCCTGCTGCACTTCAGGATTCAGACCCAGCTGCCGCATTTGCTGCATCAGGTAGGCTCTTACCTCAGCGTGCGCTGCCGTACCCATAGCATGTGGCTCCTGCGCTATCTGCTGTACGTGCTGCATCGCCCGCTCTGCCGAAAATTCTGCAGCAGGCGCACTGGCAGGCTTGGGAGCAGGAGGTGCCAAAAGGCAGATGCTCAACAGGGCTAACCCTGTAAGCAGCAGCAACAGAAAAACGGCTGTAAAAGTGTGGCGATAGCGCATAATCAAGCAGGCATTGTATGCAACCAATATATAAAAAATACGCCGGCAAGTTGCTTTACATCAGTAGCTTTTGCGGAAAGCAAGTTTAGCAAAGAGTCAGCAAGCACACTTTCAGCAGCCGTAACATCTACAAAGAAGTACGTCAATATTTACAGCTTTCTATGCCCCTTCTTTAAGACAGGTATAAAACACAACCGGCACCGCCTGTAGCAGGGGTGCCGGTTGTGTTTCAAAGCTTCAGCGGAACTTATAGAACTTCGTGCTTTTCTGGGTCCCTGATCTCGCTTTGACGCAGGTGCACAGGCTCAGAACGCTTACGCAACTGCATGTTCAGCATCTCTACCATCAGCGAGAAGAACATTGCAAAGTAAATATAGCCTTTCGGAATATGCTGGTGCAGCGCCTCTACTACCAGCATGAAACCGATAAGAATCAGGAACGACAAAGCCAGCATTTTAACAGTTGGGTGCTTGTTCACAAAGTCGCTTACATACTTGGCAAAAATCAGCATGATACCCATGGCCAGGATAACAGCAATAATCATAATGATTACCTCCTGCGCCAAGCCTACAGCCGTCAGAATAGAGTCGAAAGAGAAAACAATATCGATGAGGATGATCTGTATCAGCACCTTGCTCAAAGTAGCCTGAACTTTGGCAGTGCCGTGCCCCTCTTCCTCGCCTTCCAGCTTATTGTGGATTTCGGTAACGCTCTTAGCCAGTAGAAACAGACCACCGGCAAAAAGTATAATATCGCGCCACGAAACAGGAAAGTCATCCTGCGTAAAAGGAAGGTTTATAGAGAAAATAGGCGCGCCGGCTCCAACTATCCAGGAGATGAACAAGAGCAGAATAACCCGAAATATCAGCGCTAAGCTAAGGCCAATGTTTCGTCCCTTTGCCTGCTGTTCTTTTGGTAACCTACCCACGATGATCGAAATGAACACGATATTGTCTATACCAAGCACCACCTCCATAAAGGTTAGCGTCAGTAAGCTTATCCAGGTGTCCGGATTAGCAAATATTTCCATAGTTTTAGTATTTGTTATTGTGTTGATTGCCTCTAACACGTGTAGAGCCTAAACAGCCTGTACGCTGTTTTCAGGAAACAGTATACACCTGCTGCTCCACAACTGTTGTTGCTGGTTAAAGAGTAAGACAATCAACTTCAGCAGGCAACAGTCATCAATGGCAGCAGCATATTTTAGCTCTTCATGTTCACGAACTGCAGCGGCATACCTATCTCTTCGGCATTGCTGCGCAGCAATGCTATTACGCTCTGCAGGTCATCTATCTTTTTAGCTGTTACGCGTATCGTCTCATCCATCATCGCAGGCGACACCTTCAGTTTGCTGTCTTTGATGATCTTCATGATCTTCTTGGAGGTCTCTTTATCAATACCTGCCTTTACCTTAATATCTTTCTTCAGCATGGCACCCGACTGATAGGCCTCTTTAGAGAAATCCAGTGCAGTAGCATCCAACCCTTGTTTCACCATTTTGCCTATGAGCACATCCTCTGTATGCTGCACACGCATTTCGTTCTCCATGGTAATGTTCACAACACTTGATTTCTTGTCATACTCAAGGCTGCCTTTCGTGTCGCGGAAGTCATAGCGGTTCAGAATTTCCTTGCGGGCAACATTTACGGCGTTGTCCATGGTTTGCGGATCTACTTTACTTACAATATCAAAAGATGCCATAGGTGATTAAGTGTTATTCTTTAAAAACTGATTTACATAAATTAGACCGACAAAGTTATTCTTTTGAGGCCAAGTTAGAACATAGTAAATCTCTAATTGTTGCTTCATGAACCGCTAGGCTATGCAACACACAAAGTACCAGCTAGTGTTTGATGTACCAGAAGCCTTTAAAGTATAGCTAAGTATTTAAACACCCTTTTACCTGATAAAGGAATAGGCTAACTATGAAAATAATAGAACCTGCCACAACGGAACAATTTGAACAATATTACCGCCTGCGCTACCAGGCACTGCGCGAACCTTGGGGACAGCCCGAAGGAAGCGAGCGCCTGGATGATGATGCCTCCGCCATACATGCCATGCTTATGAACGATGCAGGAGAGGCTGTGGGAGTATGCCGCCTACACCTGAACACACTACAGGAGGGGCAGCTGCGCCTGATGGGAATCAGGAAAGACCAGCAGGGTAAGCAACTTGGCAATAAACTAATTAGGTACCTGGAGGAGCGTGCGCGTGCGCTGGGCGCTGAGCGAATGACACTGGAAGCCCGAGACTATGCTGTAAACTTTTACCGCCGCAACGGGTATGAGGTAGTAGAAAAAACATACCTGCTGTTTGGCTCTATACAGCACTACCGTATGGCCAAACAGCTTTGACGACACCTCAAAAACTATGAGAAAACAAACGAAACTATGGATAGGAGCTGGCGCTGTGCTGGCTGGCATGGCCATAATCAGTAGCTGTAGCCGCAGTCATGCTCCGCTCGATACAGTAACCAGTGTAGACCTGGACAAGTATGAAGGCCGATGGTACGAAATTTCCCGTCTGCCACAGCGCTTCGAAAAAGGCTGCCACTGCGTGTATGCAGAGTATAAGCAAAACCCCGACGGCTACCTGGAGGTGCACAACTACTGCCGCAAAGGTGGCCCTAGCGGTAAGCTAGATAAGGCCGAAGGCAAAGGTTTTCCGGTAGAAGGCAGCAACAACAGCAAGCTGCGTGTGCAGTTCTTCTGGCCCTTCCGCGGCGATTACTGGATACTGGAGCTAGACCCCGACTACCAATATGCTATGGTTGGCTCCCCCGATCGCGAAAGTCTCTGGATTCTCTCCCGCACTCCTAAACTAGACCAGGACGTAATGGAACAGCTTGTGCAGTTAGCCGAGCAAAAAGGATTTCCGGTAGAGCGACTATTACTTACCGACCAAAGCTGCTTTACACAAGAGTAAACCTCTACATAATCAAAAACCTGACGCAGCTGCAAGAGTTTTTATACTTTGGCAGCTGCGTTTTTTTGTTGCCCTAGCCTAAGTCCACTATCAATAAAGCCGCCATACAAGTTTTCTCCAGAACTGTGGCAACAGATAGTGCGGGCGCGACTCTAAGCCTGTTTTATAAAAACAGAAGCACTGGATTTTATCAGACAAAGCGCTATATTGTAACAGAATAGTACTAAATTCTACTTCACGTTACTCAACAACTATGACAATTGGAATCAGAGAAATGTGGTACAGCACCAATAAGGTATTAACCATCATCAATGCTACTCTTTTAGCCGTTCTTACTGGCAATGTAACAGACCCCAAAGCAATTCAAAATGCTCGAATTCCTCTCTACGCCAACATCCTCCTACTAGTGTTGCTGAGTATAGGACTAGCTGCTGCGATATATAAACTTTGGACGTAAGTATAAGGGTGAGCTAAGTATACACTGGTCTGTAAAGCTGATGAGTTGTGTTGGTTGGGCAGTACCCGTTTTAATGGCAGCCGTAATTTTCTGTAGGACTGATGACAATTCTACCATCAACAACACTAAGCCGCTAATGTACTGCTCAGTTTAAACGAGTATGTTATACTTCATGGAGATAAGAGTATGATAAGGCCAAAAGAACTGATAAGTAGATGGGTTGAAGCATTTAATAAGGGAGATGCAGACGAGATAGCTGAGTTTTATCATGCTGATGCTGTAAATCACCAGGTAGCCAACGAACCCATTGTAGGAAAAGAAGCGATCAGGCAAATGTTTGCCCAAGAGTTTTCTACTGCAGAAATGACATGTATAGTAGAGAACATCTTTGAAGATGGGGACTGGGGAATACTAGAATGGAAGGATCCTTTAGGTCTTAGAGGGTGTGGCTTCTTTCATATTGTCGATGACAAAATCAAGCTTCAAAGAGGCTATTGGGACAAGCTTTCGTTCCTAAGGCAACACAAGTTGCCAATCCCAACAGAATAAGCTATCGATTATGAACTCAAGTCAAAAACCTACGAACAAACTTACAACTCCTATTCTTCTATTAAGTCTCTTAACTCTGAGCTTTTGCGCTGCTAGAAAACACACGTCCTCAACCGGCAGCTACACAGTATCAGGTACAGTGAGTGGTGTGGAAGAAGATACCTGGATATACCTTAAGAGTACTACTCCCCCACTGCTGGACTCTGCACTTGTTAAGAATGGTCGCTTTGAGTTTCAGGGGCAATTACACGACAAGGTACTTTATACGATGATTGGGTTTAAAGGACCTTTTTATACAGCCGATGGCGCTTTTAAAGAGTATAGATTATCAGATGCAACTGTACTATGGCTTGAGAACAGCCAAATTATACTTGAGGGTGAAAGGGGCAAACTCCATGAGGCAAAGGTAACAGGCTCTGAGACACAACAGGACTTTATGCAGTTACTCTCCTTACCTCCAGGTGGCCTGGAAAAAATCATGAGCTTTATTCAGCAAAGCCCTAGCTCCTCCTTCCTAAGCGTATTCCTTCTGGACAAGCATAAAGAAGCTTTTGGCAGGGAAGAAACAGCAAAGCTTTTTAGCCTTTTGTCTGAAACTAGAAGAGAGACTATGTACGGAAGGCGGATTTCTGAATACCTTCAGCCGAATAAGGAATAGCCGTGGTCAGATTTGTAAAACAAAGGCCTTACAGCCTTTAGCTCTGGCTCGTTAATTTTCCCACCTAATATTAGGATGGATATGACCAGGCATCAGTTCACCTTATTCCTTACTGAGAACAACACTGTCATCGAAGGCATCAGAGCTAAGTATAATCCTGAGCAGTACAAGCTGATCTCAGCTCATGTTACTCTATGCCGTGAAGATGAAATAGTACCACTTCGCCTGGTTATAGACAATGTCAGTTCGCTTCATCTGCTATAATTATCAAATCACAGCAACTCTCGTTCTATAGGTAAATTAAGCTAATTCGCTATGTTAGATATCGTTATAGAAGCCCGTAAGGCATCACTAGGTCCAGGAATGGATGTAAAAAGGATACTCCCCTTCCGTCTGCGCAGGATGGTTGGCCCTTTCATTTTTATGGACCACGCAGGCCCTGTAGATGTACAGCCTGCAATAGCCACATCCATGGATGTACTGCCGCATCCGCATATCGGACTATCTACCGTTAGCTACCTCTTCGGTGGCCAGGTGACGCATCGTGATAGCTTAGGCGTACAGCAGGTAATCAGGCCGGGGGAAGTAAACTGGATGACAGCCGGAAGCGGCATTGCACACTCCGAAAGGTTTGAAGACCCAGCTGCACTGGCAGGAGGCACTTTGGAGATGATACAGACCTGGGTAACCCTACCGGAGAAAGAAGAAGAATCGGCGCCCTCTTTTGATAATTACAAGCCTGAGCAGCTCCCGATATTTACAGATACAGGCGTATGGATGCGCTTGATAGCAGGCGATGCGTTCGGAATGAGGAACGACGTGAAAACACATTCCCCCCTGTTTTACCTGCATGTTGTTTTAGACCAAGGAGCAAGGTTTGGATTGCCAACTGGCCATACCGAGCGTGGTATCTATATTGCCAAAGGAAGTATAGAGGTCTCCGGGCGCACATATACTGCAGGGCAAATGCTTGTCTTTAACAAAGGGGTAGACCCAGTACTTACGGCCAAAGAAGCCTCCACTCTTATGCTGTTAGGCGGTGAGCCACTAGGTGAGCGGTACATTTGGTGGAACTTTGTTTCTTCCAGAAAAGAAAGAATAGAACAGGCCAAGGCAGACTGGAAGGAAGGAAGAATCTTGCTACCTCCTAACGACAATCAGGAGTTTGTTCCACTTCCGGAAGAACGTTCCAAGCCAGCCGGAGATCCATCGCCACAAGCACTTTCCTGAGGCAGCAAAGGTGTGATGCTATAGCTTTACTAAGGCAGAAGGGCTGGGACTAAAATAATTGTAATTCGCTATATAATTTATTTATTTTAAGTAATACCTCCACAAAACCCCTTCGCTTATGAAAACTGTACTACCTACCCTTTTACTCTGTGTTTTAATCCTCTCCGGCTGTGCCAGCACCTCTACCTCTACTGCCAAGGTAACAAAGCCCGAAAAGTATTATGTAGGTTTCATGCCTTTGGTAGTTTATACCAACAGCGAGTTCAGCCAGCTTGACTCAGCTACCTATGAAGAGCACATCAGGGGCAAGTTCAATAACCTGGAGAGGTCCATGTACCGCAATCAGCTGGAGAAAACGCTTGTTCGCAATTTTAACCGGGAGAATGCACAGACCCGCCTGGTAAAGTCATCCGACTTATTTGAGATCAACACGGATATAGGTTACAGAGAGTTTCTGCAGAAAGTGCAGGCAACAGGCGTGGATGGTATCCTACTCATAAACCAAAGCGGTTACTGGCATACCACTGATTATACTACTGTGCATTACGACAACGTAAGCAGCACTACCGCAAACCCACAGCCCAATGCAGCTTACCACGCTTACCTCATTGACGTGCATACTCTAAAGCCTGTATGGTATGCTAACTCTGTTGTAACCGGTGTATATGCCGGCTTTGATACGCTAAACAACCACCTGGCACGTGCACTCTTCCGGAAGCTCCGCAAAGACAAGTATATACTAGCTACATATTAAAATAGGATTGAATTGAAAACAGAACGGCCTGAAAGCATCGCTATACTTCCAGGCCGTTCTGTTTATATCTTACGCTACTAGTTCAGCTTTTTCTTCTTTTGAAGAAGTCAGCTGCTGGCTTGCCATCCACTCCTGCTGTAATTGCTTAGAAGTTTTACGGCTGCCATCGTGGCTCCAGCCCGGAGGGCCAAACACATACATAAACTTCGCTCTCCAGGACTTCACGCTTTTCACATCTTTCCAGATATCGTTAAACTCGTGGAAGTTCAGCGTGATAGGGTCGTGCTTGGTTGGCGGGTGCAGTACACCAAATTTTGTCTCCAGCGCTACTTCTTTATCACGGAAGGTGCCAAATAACTTATCCCAGATAATAAGAATACCGCCATGGTTACGGTCGAGGTACTCTACGTTACAGGCATGGTGCACCTGGTGTACCCATGGTGTATTAAATATCTGCCCAAACACCGGTATTTTTGGCACCAGTGTAGAGTGGAGGAAAAACTGGTAAATTGAGTTGAAAGACATACACAGCGCGATCATCACCGGGTTGAAGCCAAGTATAGGCATCCAGATCCAGTAGATAGGCTTGTACATAAAGATCGTCCAGCCATTGCGGAAGGCTGTACCCAAGTTAAATTTCTCGGAGGAGTGGTGCACCAGGTGTGCTGCCCAGAATATACGGATCGTGTGGCAGAAACGGTGGTGCCAGTAAAAGTTAAAGTCGTCGCCGATAAGGCAGAGTACCCACACCCACCAGGCCCAGCCTAGGTTTTCATACCCCAGGTACTCGACACGCAGCGGTTCAAACAGCTTGTAAAACAGGAAAAATAACCCGATTTGATAAGCTTTAGTAAGTGTATTCAACGCGGCTGCCCCTAATCCTACCCAAGTACTGGCTAAAGAGTCCTTCAGGCTGTAAAGCTCCTTATCCTCCCGGTAACTAATGTAGGCCTCTCCTGCAATGAGCAGAAAAAACAGCGGCACAAAATAAGTGAAAGGGTTGGGCATCTGGTCAAACAAGATCTCCATACAAATCAGTCAGTAAAGTGAAGAGTGATGAGTACCACCAAATATTAGGGCACTTCAGAATTCTCTAATTTACGTAAAATTATCCCAAAGTTCTACACCCGCTGCAGCTTTACCTAGCCGCAATGGCCATACTTTTCGCGGCTGATTGGCAGAAATGGAGCCTTTCTCATAAATTTATGTATCCATTAACAATCATGGTATGGACCATAAGCTTAGAACACGTATTGCCCCCACACCCAGTGGTTTCCTGCACCTGGGCAATGCCCTTTCGTTTGCTATTACATGGGCGCTGGCACGGCAGCAAAACGGTATACTTATACTTCGTATTGATGACCTGGACAATGCCCGTTTTAGGCAGGAGTATCTGCAAGATATTTTCGATACGCTGCACTTTATGGGCTTGGATTATGATGAAGGGCCAGCAAACGCAGAGGACTTTCTGAAGAACCACTCGCAGCACCTGCGCATACCTGGCTACCATACCTTGCTGCAACAGCTTGTAAAAAAAGGCGTGGTGTATGCCTGCCCCTGCTCCCGTAAGCAGTTAAGCAGCCTGCCCATGAGCAACTGCAACCTGCACACCTGCCGCCATGAGCGGCTCCCGCTACACCTGCCAGACATTGCCTGGCGCATAGAAATACCAGAAGGCACAGAAATAACTTTTCAGGACCGGCTTCTGCAAAGCTGTACAGTAAAGTTGGCCGAGGAGATGCCTGACTTTGTGGTGCGCCGCAAAGAAGGAATACCAGCCTACCAGACTGCCTCTCTTGCCGACGATCTGGAAATGAAAATAAACACCGTGGTACGGGGCGAAGACCTGCTTTACTCTACGGCAGCACAGCTTTATATGGCTCAGCAACTCGGCGCGGAGGAGGTTTTAAGTATAAATTTTGTGCACCACCCCCTTGTGCTGGAGCCAACAGGCGAAAAGCTTTCTAAGTCTCACGACTCGCTTTCTATTGCGGAAATGCGCAAAAGCGGCCTTAGCAGCAAAGCTTTCTGGCAAATCCTGGCTCAAACCTTGGGTTGGCAAGAGGCGGGTGTAGAAGACGCTAAAAGCTTCCTGGATAACTTCCAGCTGGAGAGGTTGCACATGGCTGACTACCCTAGCCTAAAGGCAAAGGTTGTAGAGTAAACCTGCGATCAAACGTAAAACAAAACGGCAGCCGCTTTATAGCAACTGCCGCTTTATTTATACTTCTTTAGGCTTAACTACTTTGCCTGAATGCTAATAGGCACCTCCAGGTTCTCCCAACGTAGCAGAAGCGCATCATCTGTTACTCCGTAGGCTAAACGTTCGTTCATAGAGGAGGCCTCGCGGGGAGTAACCTGCACACGGAGCGCGTCCTGCTTCTCGTCGTACTGAGTGCCCCACTGCTTAGCGGTTTTGTTAAAGATCACTGTCCACTCATCTTCACCAGGTATGGTGTAGAAGCTGTAGGTGCCTGCTGCTAATCCCTCCCCCTCTACCATCACATCCTTATCGAATGTTACTGTGGTGGCCTCGTTAGCGCCAGCGCGCCATACTTTACCATATGGTACCAGTTCGCCCCAGATAGTGCGCCCTTTTACAGATGGACTACTGTAGTTAACTGTAACAGTAGCATCTCCTATTTTACCGGAAGCTGTGGCAGGAGGACTTGCCTTTGTTTCCTGTGCATGGGCATTAAAAGCCACGAAAATGCCGAACATCAGCATCATGCATAAATTTAGAACTTTTGATCTTTTCATAATTTTTACAGCTTTAGTCCAAAGCGCAAATACGTAAAAGAAAATCTTAAGGATGAAAAAATACGGATAACTTGGTCTTTATATAGGCATAAAACTTCAGCAAACGTAAAATTTTGAGCCTAAAGACTGGCTTACCTCAGGCCTTGCATGTCAACAAACGTCTCCTGTAGCTTTCATCCGTATAGGTAGGTGAAGGCTAAAACAGCCACGTAGACGATATCAAACAAGAATGCCTATGCCCTCAGCCTACAACAACAGGAGAACAAGAATAACCACTCGCACACCATCCCAACAGAAAACATATGGCCGTGATAACTATGATACAGGCCAAAGAACGACCTACAGCACCGGCCGAAGTGCACAGGCAAGAAAGAGGGTTACCAGAAATAATAGAAAGAGACGGGTAACGCGAGGCTCGGCAGTAGAGGGCGCAAAAAACAGGTTAAAGAACTTCAGGCAGGCTTCTATTTTGGCAGTAGCTATTACCGGGTTTATCATGTTGATTTTTTCGCCCAGCGAGGCGGGTTTAGCGCAGGAGGTGGAGCCCGGACAGGAGCAGGCTACTGATGACTCAGTAGCTGTTGTAGAGGAAATAGCTGTAGCAGATTTGGTACCCCCAGATACTGGACTTCCTGCAGAAGACACCACAGCCGTCCTCTCTGGCAAAGAGGCTACTGACGAGGCTATCGGTGCTTTACAAGGCCTGTGGGATAGTTTCTTCTATAACCTGCCCAAAATGCTGATTGCCTTAGGCACCCTGCTATTAGCTTGGTTCTTTGTACGCCTGCTGAAGATGCTTCTTCAGAAAGTATTAGGTCGCTGGGCAAAGTCCGACGCTATTATTTCGCTGGTATCAATCACTGTGTGGCTGCTGGCAATTGGTGTGGCACTGAGCGTGGTGGCCGGTGATATACGCGCGTTGGTTGGTTCATTGGGTCTGATAGGTTTAGCGCTATCGTGGTCGCTGCAAACGCCCATAGAGAGCTTTACAGGCTGGCTTCTGAACTCCTTTCAGGGCTACTACCGTGTAGGAGACCGGGTACGTGTGGGCGATGTGTTTGGCGACGTTTTCCGGATAGATTTTCTAACGACAACTGTTTGGGAGATTGGGGCACCCTACCAAGCTGGCTTTGTACAGGCAGAGCAGCCTACAGGCCGCTTGGTTACATTCCCGAACAACGAGATCCTGACTGGCACCGTCATCAACCTCACTCGTGATTTCCCCTATGTGTGGGATGAGCTAGCTTTTGCCGTAGCAAACGAATCGGACATTCAGCTTTCGATGCAAGTGTTAGAATCTACTGCTGGGCAGCTACTAGGTGATTACATGATAGAGCCTGCCAGAAACTACGCAACGCTGCTCAAGCGCTCCGGCCTGGACTATAATGTACCGGACAAGCCACAAGTTTTTATTTCATTAGAAGAGTCCTGGACAAATATTACCGTCCGTTACCTGGTAGGTGCCCGGGAGCGCAGAAAATGGAAGAGCGAGTTAACACTACGCCTGACCCAGGAAGTAAACAAACCAGAGTATGCCAACAAGATCATACCGGTATACCCTCGGCAGCAGGTGCAGTTTATCAACTCAGGCGGTGTGCCTGTGGAAGCAAGATTTATGGACGGCAGTAACGAAGAAATGCGCTAGCAAACTTCCTCAAGTACAGTTGGGAAAACAGCGGTGTTACAGCTCCTTCTCCTGCTCCACAAGCCTGGCCAATGTTTTATCGTAATCGGGGTGCGTGGTATGTAGCAACTCATACCTATTGAGCTCAGCGTATAGCAGCAGAAAACAAGTATACAGTCAACCCCCAGCCACTGCCAACGCGTAGGCTAAAAAACACCTGTTGTTTTCTCTAAACAAGAATCAGATGCCTAATACTAATTTAAACTCAAACAAAGGTCGTCCTGCTGTTCTACTTTTCGATGTAAACGAAACTCTGCTCGACATGTCGGATATGCAAAAGGCCGTAAACGAAACCTTTGGAAATGAACTGGCTTTTAAATTGTGGTTTGCACTGCTTCTGGAGTACTCGCTTGTAGAGAATGTGACAAACACGTATCATAATTTCAGCGAAGTAGGCCAGGCTGTGATGCGCATGACAGCTGAAAAAATTGGGAAAGATATACCAGAGGAAAAGCAGAAGGAGCTGGTAAATATGGTCAAAGAAACTCAACCGCACCCCGATGTGATACCCGGTTTAGAGAAGCTACAGCAGGCCGGTTTCAGATTGGCTACTCTTACCAACTCTCCTGCTAAATCAAGCATACCTCACTTAGAGAAAGTAGGACTAAAGCGCTTTTTTGAGGATACGTACAGTGTGGACAGCGTAGAGAAATTCAAGCCCCACAGCAGCCCCTATCAGTATGCCGCTGATCAGTTAGGAGTTAAGCTGGAGGAGGTAATGATGGTAGCCGCTCACGGCTGGGACATAGCCGGAGCCTTACGCGCAGGGGCAAGAGCTGCCTTTATTTCCCGCCCCGGTCAGGCGCTTTACCCATTGGCCCCAAAGCCAGAGCTTACAACCCCTACCCTACTGGAACTGGCAGAGCAGTTGGTTAAGATGGAATAGTAAGGCAGCGTTGAGCAAATTGTCTCTGTAACTACAGCTTATTGCTTTTACTTTTTATTAGCTTCTGCCTATATTGCCTTACAATGGCGTACGCTAATAGTTACCCTCATTCGGTACTACAGGCTTGCAGGTGGTTCAACATTGTTTGCTTGGCTTTATCTCTACTTGCTTGCCTCGATTTTTTTATACTTCCTTACAGCATTCATCATGAAAGAATTCTTGAGAGAGAAGAAGTATATGTGACTACCCGAGTCAGATTTACAGGCTCAGTGCATAAGAGTCAGCTAGACAACATAATCCTTTTTACAGAGAACTATTGCTACCCTTTCAACAGGATACAGGCCTTTGATCCATACAAGCCAGACTCAGTGCGCCTGATTACTACACGCTTATTTAGGATAGTAAGAACTGGATACGTTAAGGCTAACAATGTAGAGCAGGAACTGAAGCAGAAAGCAGGCATTTTCGACACTTTGATGTTTGTTCCCATTGCTTTTGCCCTAGTATCCTTGTTTGGTGTGGCTATGCGTAACAATAAAGAACAACTGCTAAATGCTGCCGTTATGAACGTGCTTCTTTCCTTAATCTTGCTATGGATAATGGGATACTTTTAATGTCAGACCTCAACCCTCAGCGGGCAGCTCTGAAAGCTTCCAAGTACATTTGTTTGTGTTTTTCCTTAACTTAGGAAGCGGTACAGCCAGAGTCTTGAATTGATGGTAAAACCGCACAACTTCTTAAACACTCTAACCGCTATTCCTGCCATGAAACGCATAGCTCTTTTCGCCTTCTCCTGCTGCCTTATAGGCTTTGCCAGCCACTACGCTAAGGCACAGTCAAAGCCAAATATCAGGCTTAACCATATTGCCGTTTACGTGCACGACCTTAAGACCAGCACCAATTTTTACGAAAACGTACTTCAGCTGGAACAAATACCAGAGCCGTTCCACGATGGGCTGCACACCTGGTTCACACTTGGTGACGCCGGCCAACTGCACCTCATACAGGGCGCGCCACAGAATGTTAAAAGGGATAAAAACGACCACTTATGCTTTAGTGTCGAGTCTATAGAGGATTTTATAGCACATCTCGACAAGCACAAGGTAAACTATTCTAACTGGCCGGGTACTGCCAAAGCACCTACGGTTCGGCCAGATGGCGTAAAGCAAATCTATTTTCAGGACCCGGATGGCCACTGGATTGAGGTAAACAACGATAAGCTTGGTAGATAGACCTGCAAACTATGATGCCAGTTTAAGCGCAGCAGTAACTGGCATCATAGTAGGTTTCAAATTATACTGATGCTAAACTTGCGACAGAGGAGCAGTCAGATCTCTTATTTCTGTCTGCAGCTCCTCTGCAAAGGGCTGTAGTTTAAGCATTGCTCTTTCTTTTTTGCTGTCCTGTGACAACAGGATTTTTGTACCATCCTCCAGCCACAGGTAACCATCAAAAGAAGTGGAAGTGGTAGGTGACCAAGAATACCTTGAGGAACCACTAATCGTTCTGTTCTTCTTCAGGAAGATGCACTTTATACCGGGAAAAGGCTCCCGATGTCCGATTGTGAAGCCCATAAGATTTACACCCTCACAATAGGTGCCTTTGTATAGATCTATCTCAAGGCATTTGAAATAAAGAAACGGAAAGATTCCGGCAGCAATTAGTAGTACTCCTGCAAAAGGTTGAGTTAACGAAAGTGCTATGCCTCCTGCCGCAATAATGATAGCACAAACCCTTGTACTAAGTCCCAGGGGCTCTGTTAACCTGTATCGAAGTAGAGGTGTTTCCATTAGTACAAGGTACAGTTTTTCTGCCTGTGTTTTACTACATTTATACCTTCGAAACCTCTCTTCTCCGCAACCTTCTACACCTTCAGCATGTTCAGGTATAGAGAAATGATTATTCATATCTTTGTGAAGAAGAATAGCAGAACGCGGCATCCAGAAGCCTTGTGTTCTGCCTTTGCTGTTTTGTTATATAGCTGAATGAAAGTAACTGATTTCCTAGAGCTTTACCGCCTCGATGGCGAGGTGCAGACCATCGCAGAGCGGCTAAAAGCAAATAAAGCTTACCGACTACAGATAAAGGGCCTGGCAGGAAGCCAGGATTCTGTGCTGGCGTCGGCAATCTACACGCTGAATCCACAGCACCAGCTCTTTGTAATGCACGACAAAGAGGAGGCCGCATACTTCTATACTGACCTTAAGAACCTGCTTGGCGAGACCCAGGAGATCTTACTCTTCCCGACTTCCTACAAGCGCCCCTACAGTTTCGACGACACCGAGAACGCTAATATACTTATGCGTGCCGAGGTGCTTAACCGCCTGAACCAGAAGACAGGCAAAGGCGAGTTAATCGTAACCTACCCGGAGGCGCTCACCGAGAAGGTGATCAACAAAAAGTCATTGGTAGAGAATACATTGGGAGCCAAGGTGGGCGAGAAGTTGGATACAGCTTTCCTAAGTGAGATGCTGGCTGAGTATGGCTTTGAGCGTACCGAGTTTGTGTACGAGGCGGGCCAGTATGCTGTGCGCGGTGGCATTGTGGACGTGTTTTCTTATGCGAACGACCTGCCGTACCGCATCGAACTCTTCGGCGACGAGATTGAAAGTATACGTACCTTCGACCCTGATACGCAGCTGTCGGTTGAGACGAAGAAAGCCATCTCCATTATACCCAATGTACAGACGAAGCTGCTGCAGGAAACGCGTGAGGCTTTCTTAGACTTTCTGCCCAGCAATACCACCATCTGGTTTAAGGACATTCGCCTGACACTGGATGTGATAGACGAGTACTTCGACAAGGCTTCGCATAGCTTTGAGAAGATGATGTCCGGTAGCGGTGGTATGCAGATTGTGTCGGACCCAGAGCAGCTTTTCCAGACGCAGAAGCAGTTTAAGCAGCTTCTGGAAAACTATAACGTGGTGGAGATAGGTAAGCGCTTTCACTTTAGGTCTGCTGAGGTAATACAGCTAAAAGCCAAGCCGCAGCCTTCGTTCAACAAAGACTTTACGCGTCTGGTAAAAGACCTGCACGAGCAGCAGGGGGCTGGCTATGTGAACGTCATTGCAACCGATTCGCCGCGCCAGATCAACCGCCTGACCATGATCTTCGATGAGCTGGACCACGACGTGCGTTTCCAGCACCTGCCTGTTTCGCTGCGCGAGGGCTTCATCGACCAGTCGCTCAAAATAACCTGCTATACCGATCACCAGCTGTTTGATCGCTTTTACCAGCACAAGGCCAAAACCGGGCATTCCAAAACCAAGGCCATGACGCTGAAGGAGCTGCGCTCGCTGCAGCCCGGCGACTACGTAACTCACGTAGATTATGGCATTGGCCGCTTTGCAGGCCTGGAGAAGGTGGAAGTAGGAGGCCGCCTGCAGGAGGCGATTCGCCTGGTATACCGCGACGACGATTTGCTTTATGTCAGCATTCACTCGCTGCACAAGATAAGCAAGTATAGCGGCAAAGAAGGTGGCCCGCCAAGTATGAGCAAACTGGGCTCGCCGGAGTGGGAGAATAAGAAGAAGAAGGTCAAAAGCAAGGTTAAAGATATTGCTCACGAGCTAATCAGCCTTTACGCCAAACGCAAAGCGGCACCAGGTTATGCTTTTAGCAAGGATGGCTTTTTACAGGCTGAGCTGGAGTCTTCGTTTATTTATGAAGACACTCCAGACCAGGGCAAAGCCACTGAGGACGTGAAGGCCGATATGGAGCAACCGCACCCAATGGACCGCCTCGTGTGCGGCGACGTGGGTTTTGGTAAGACAGAGGTAGCTATACGAGCCGCTTTCAAAGCTGCCTGCGACGGCAAGCAAGTGGCCGTGCTAGTACCGACAACCATACTTGCCATGCAACACTACCGCACCTTCCGCGATAGGCTAGAGCAGTTCCCGGTCACTGTAGATTACATCAACCGCTTTAAAACCACCAAGGATACCAAAGAAACCTTGAAGCGTGTTGCCGAAGGCAAAGTAGACATACTCATCGGCACGCACCGCATCGTGAGCAAGGATGTGAAGTTTAAGGACCTGGGCCTGCTGATTATTGACGAGGAGCAGAAGTTTGGCGTGAAGACAAAAGATAAGCTGAAGGAGATGCGCGTGAACGTTGATACCCTAACACTTACTGCCACACCAATACCACGAACGCTGCACTTCTCGCTGATGGGGGCCCGCGACCTTTCGGTTATTGCCACACCGCCGCCAAACCGCCAGCCGGTTAAAACAGAGCTGCACGTGTTCGACGAAACGTTGATCCGTGATGCTGTTGTAAACGAGATGAAGCGTGGCGGCCAGGTATTCTTTGTACATAACCGCATCAAAGATATTGAGGAGATTGCTGACATGATCCTGCGCCATGTACCAGACGCCAAAGTAACCTATGCCCACGGGCAAATGGAGCCTGAGAAGCTGGAGAAGCGCATGATGAAGTTCGTGAATGGGGAGTACGATGTGCTGGTATCGACTAACATCATTGAGTCTGGTCTGGACATTGAGAACGCCAACACCATCATCATCAACCGCGCCCACATGTTTGGCTTATCGGACCTGCACCAGATGCGTGGTCGCGTTGGTAGATCAAACAAAAAAGCTTACTGTTACCTGCTTACACCACCAGTAGCGGGCCTTCCTTCAGATTCGCGCAAGCGCCTGAGTACACTTGAAGAATTCTCCGACCTGGGCGAAGGCTTTAAAATTGCAATGCGCGACCTCGACATTCGTGGAGCTGGCAACCTGCTGGGCGGCGAACAAAGTGGTTTCATTACTGACCTTGGTTTCGAGATGTACCACCAGGTACTCGACGATGCTATTAAAGAGCTGAAGGAAACCGAGTTCCGTGAGCTGTTCTTGAAAGATAACCTGGCCGAGTTTATCGAACCTGTGCGTGAGTGTAATATCGAAACCGATATGGAGGTGCTGATTCCGGAGAGTTACGTAAGCAATATCTCTGAACGCCTGAATCTCTATAGCAAACTCGACAGCGTGAAGAGTCTGGAAGAGCTAGACAGACTCACGGCAAGTATAATAGACCGTTTTGGACCACTGCCAGAGGCTGTGCAGCAGTTGGTAGAGATCGTAAAGCTAAGATGGCAGGCACAGCAGCTCGGATTCGAAAAGCTAACGATCAAAAAGGAAACGATGAAAGGTTATTTGCCAAGCGAGAACAACGACAAATACTTCCAGTCAGACGTGTTTGGCAACATCCTGAAGTACGTGCAGCAGCACCCTCGCCGCTCACGCTTAAAAGAAGCTAAGGATAAACTAATCGTTATCGTAGAGGACATCCAGAATATAACTGACGCAAAAGAGGTTTTCGAGGGGTTTGGAGTGGCTGCCGTAACCTCTGTATAGATGTTCAAGCCTTGACTCAAAGAGCATGTCTACGGTAGGCATAATGAGCGTGCCGCAGACATAACTTGTCTTTGCAGAAATTAAGGTTTAATTTAAACGCCTTGTACCGAAACCTCTGCGCATGGGTTTACATAAAACAGTGGCCACTGCCAGAATTATAGTTTGCAAATAGCATAGCTTAACCAGGAGAGAATAATGCTCTAGAAAGTTAGGCTTAAGTATAAAGAAAGAAATACAATATATCTATTTAGAGTACGCCACCATGAGACAGCTGAACACGATACTTCTGATAGACGACGACGAAACCACCAATTACCTGAATCACCGTTTGCTTTCTCGCCTGGATGCCGCTTCTGATATACGGGTAGTGATGAACGGTGAGGAGGCCCTGAATTACCTGGAGCATGCATTTGCCAGTGTAGAAGGCTACCCACGCCCGGATCTCATTTTTGTAGATATCAAGATGTCGGTTATGGATGGTTTTGAGTTTCTGGAGGAGTACCAGAAATTTACACCTGAGCAAAAGAGCAATACTGTACTGCTGATGCTAACCTCTTCAGCCAGTTTCTACGACCTTGAAAAACTGAAAGCTTTTCCGGATGTGCGCAGGCACTACTCTAAGCCATTGGCAGAGGCCGATGTACGGGAGATCTTTCAAGAGTATTTTTAGCGCCTGTATTTCAAGATGAGCTATAGCAGCGGCATCCTTTTAAAAAGGGTGCCGCTGTTTTTTTGAGAAGCAGTCAGTTAACTATAGCCTCCGCATTGCCGTAAAAATAAAACCACGTATTTGTGGATTTAAGCATTGTAAAACGACAATATAAGAATAAAGCTATGGCAGACAAACCTTTGAATCTCAACCAGGATGATAAAAACAATCAGGATATAGGACGCGATCTGTATAATCAGGATCAACAGCAGAACCAAAATAGCTCACAGCGCTACAGCTATCGTGGCCGGCCTAACGACCGCAACTGGGGCGAAGGCAATTTTTTCCACACAGGCCCTAACCCTCGCGGAGCGCAAGATAGAAACCGTTACGACCAGGATTACCGCAAAGGAGGCGCCAGCAACAGCTCTTACAACCAAGGGCAGAATGCTCACCTGAACGACCACTACGGCAGCCGCGCTGGTAGCGCATACCGCGACGAGCGCCAGTTCCTGAACCACGGCGACCGTAACAACGATACATACCAGCACAGCATGCAGCACGATATGCGCCGCCCTCATGCACCAGGCGACTCGCTGCAGAACAAACACGGAGATGTAAACAATTATCAGAACGACCAGTGGCGCGAAGGCCCTGGTAGCAGTAGCCGTTACAAAGAAGATGACTACCGTTACGGCAGTGGCTCGCATAACTGGTACCGCGAAGGTCGCTATACTCCAGACAACAACGACGACGCTCCAAACCGACACCACCACCGCGACGACCGTGGCTTTATGGACCGGGTAAAGGATACCTGGAACGACATCTGGCACTCCGATGATCCGGATTATCATCCACGTGGCCCACACAGGTCACAGGCTGACCGCATCAGCTCCAGAAAGCATTACGGCTCTGAGCCGTACCGCGACCGCAGCTTCGACAGAGGCTACGAAGGAGGACCACGCTGGGCAGACGAGACTGACTCCGGCAAGGATAATTACTACGACGATACCGACAGAAATGAACGCTATCGCCGCTAAGCCGTATATGCCACAAGATTAGGTAGATTTGGTAGTAGATTAGTTTTAGTAGTGAATAACAAAAGCCAGCCGCAGCTGGCTTTTGTTATTTTGGCTATTCCTGCTTATCTTAAAAGGAACCTCCTGATTACCACGCCGTACACTTTAGAACCATGGCCTGTCAGGTATTTATTTGACCATTTAAGAGACACAGCATGCATCACGAAGAGCAAGACCCAAGACACCCGCACCACTGGGAGCACCAGCGCCACAGACGGCACCCGCACCATCCGGAGCACTTCAACGACTTCAGGAGCCGCTGGGGAGAGCCTGTACCCGCTATAAACCTGCATCGGCAGGACTGGCAGCAAGAGGATATTGGCAGATTTGAGCAGGAAGGACGTTACCATCGTGAGGAGTGGCTGCCAGAGCAACGCCAACATCCAAACCACTTTAACCAGCATCCTCAGCAGCAACACCCTTGGGAGGGGCAACGCCCGCCTGAGCCAATCTGGCGCCAGCGCGATGTGCATTTCGACCCAGGCAACCAGCGTGTGGAAGACCGTTGGTATGAAGATCCGACCATGCCACACCCACGCCGCCGTCCGCCACGCCACTACGATGGCTTCTGGCAAGACTATGAAGATTAGCTTATACTTTACAAGTAGGCTCGAAAAGATAAAAGCCGGTTATACCGGCTTTCGCTTTTTTTTACTCCTGCTATATCACCTATCAGAAGTGCTTCCGCAGGCCCACTCCCACCGATACAAGCTCCGGTATACCCGGCACCAGGTTCACTGATAAATCTGTGCCTGACTTTAGCTCATAGTTGTATTCAAACTCTCCCCCGTACCAGTAAAACCTATACTGCCATTGGCCGTGGCGCTTAAAGTACCCGTCATCCTGATAGCCTTCTATCCTGTTCCAGTCTTTGCGATACATTAGCGTGGGGCCAAAGCCACCATCAACAGAATGTCTGCCCCGGCTTAGGATAGTGCCTCTCCAGCCAACGTGTGTAAAGCCTGCCAGCTCGGCAGCGCAATCAGCATAAAGCCCCTGCTCCACCCGCACGCTCAGCTTATCACGATACACAAAGCGCTCATACCCTACTATGGCTCCCAAGTCCACAACAAATATTCCTTTCTCATCCAGCCTGTTTGGAAAAAGCTCTGGGTGTGGGCTCTGCTTTAGATGAGCTGACAAGCCAAAGAATTTAACCGTGACGGCATTTTTGAATGCAGGTAGCTCTGGCTCCTGCGCCAGCACTTGCAGCACAGACAGAAGCATACTTCCTACTATCAGTAACAGCCTAACTCTACGCATGATGATATCTTATACTTACTTCCGCTAAAATAGTCTTTTTGGCTAAAGCAGGTGTAGCAACTGCTAATCTTCGGCTATACTTTGTACTTTTGCAGGGATATGGAGGAGTTGGAGAGTTTACTAGCGCAGGTACGAGCCTGCCGCATCTGTGAGGAGCACCTGCCACTAGGGCCACGACCCGTTTTGGCAGCCAGCCACACAGCTAAGCTGCTGATTGTAGGGCAGGCACCAGGCACTAAAGTACACGCAAGTGGCATCCCTTGGGACGATCAGAGTGGCAAACGCCTGCGGCAGTGGCTCGGGCTGGCACCTGAGGTTTTCTATGATGAAAGCAAGGTGGCCATCGTACCTATGGGCTTTTGCTACCCAGGCAAGGGCAAGTCAGGCGACCTGCCGCCCCGCCCTGAATGTGCCCGGCACTGGCACCAGCAACTGATGACGCTCCTGCCTGATGTCCAGCTCACCCTACTTGTTGGCAAGTATGCCCAAGACTATTTCCTGGGCCATAAGGCTAAGCCAGCGCTTACCGAAACAGTAGCCAACTGGCATGAGTATTTGCCACAGTTTATGCCCATGCCGCACCCCTCGCCTCGCAACCAGTTCTGGATACGCCGCAACACTTGGTTTGAGACCGATGCCATACCTTATGTGCAGCAGTTGGTGCAATCTGTTATCTAGAAAGATCCGTATATTTAGCTTCTAATGCTGTTTTATAGTAGCAGGCGTATTAGCTTATGATAAACTATCCCACGAGTAAACTTCCTGATGTAGGCACCACCATTTTTACTGTGATGTCGACGCTGGCCAACGAGCATAAGGCTATAAACTTGTCGCAGGGCTTCCCGGACTTCAACTGTCCGGAGCCACTCATGAACCTGGTGACAAAGTACATGCACGAAGGTTTTAACCAGTATGCACCCATGGCTGGCCTGCCACAGCTCCGCCAAAAGATCAGCCTGAAAACAGAGAAAGTATACGGATACCGCCCTGACCCTGACACGGAGGTAACTGTAACCTCTGGTGCCACAGAAGCGCTGAATGCGGCTATTTCAGCAGTAGTTAAGCCTGGCGATGAGGTAATGGTGCTGGAGCCTTGCTACGACAGTTATGTGCCGGTTATCCGGTTGTGCGGCGGTTCTCCGGTCTTTGTGCCTTTGTCTCTTCCAGACTTCTCCGTAGACTGGGACCAGGTGAAGAATCGCCTCTCCTCCCGCACACGCCTGATCATCATTAACACGCCCCATAACCCTACCGGCGCAGTAATGTCCAGGCAAGACATGAACACACTGGCCAACCTGTTGAACGGCACCGACATTCTGGTGCTAAGCGACGAGGTATATGAGCACATGGTGTTTGATGGGCAAGAGCATTTTAGCGTATTGCAGCATCCGCAGTTGCGCGAGCGAAGCTTTGTCGTTTCCTCCTTCGGGAAAACTTACCATACAACCGGCTGGAAAGTAGGCTATGCTGTAGCTCCGCCTCAGCTCAGCAAAGAACTGCGAAAAATGCACCAGTTCATTACTTTCAGCACGGCCACTCCTTTCCAACTGGCTATTGCCGATTTTATGGAAGAGGAAGCGCATTACCTGGAGCTGCCTAATTTTTACCAGGCCAAAAGAGACTTCTTTTTACAGCAACTGCAGCAAACCCGCTTCGAGTTTATGCCTTCTGCAGGCACTTACTTTCAGCTTGTAAAGTACAATGGTATTACGGATGAACACGACCTCGATTTTGCCAAACGCCTGACAACTGAGACGGGTGTGGCTGCCATACCAATTTCTGCCTTCTACCACGATAAAACTGATAATAAATACCTCCGCTTCTGTTTCGCTAAGAGCGAAGAGACCTTGCGAGCTGCCGGAGAGATGCTGGCTAAAGTATAGTTTCGAAGAAAAGATGATGGCTATAAGACAAAACACGCTAACTTTTGCGTAGCTTTTTATCCTCATCCCTTATAAGATCGATTTTTAACTATGGATTTACGCGTAACCATTGTACAGACGGAGCTGCATTGGCAGGATGCAGAAGCAAACCGCCAGATGTTTAGCGACAAGCTTGCAGCCGCTGCTCCTCAAACGGACCTGATCGTACTGCCCGAGATGTTTACTACTGGCTTCAGCATGAATGCAGAAAGTGTGGCTGAGGAGGCCGACGGCCTTACACTTGACTGGATGCGACAGGAGGCACAGAAAAACCAGGCAGTAATAACAGGTAGTGTAATGGTGCGTGAGAGTGATAAATATTTCAACCGCCTCTACTGGGTGCGCCCTGATGGCTCTTTTGCCAGCTATAATAAGAAGCACCTGTTCCGTATGGCGAAGGAACATCATACCTATGCCCCAGGCAAAGAGCGCCTGATTGTAGAGCTGTACGGTTGGAAAGTATGTCCGCTGGTATGCTACGACCTGCGCTTCCCGGTATGGAGCCGCAACTCGGATAATGCATACGACCTGCTGCTGTATGTTGCCAACTGGCCTAAAGTACGCAGCCAGCCTTGGCGCACACTGCTACAGGCCCGCGCTATCGAGAACCTGGCTTACGTAGTGGGCGTGAACCGCGTAGGAACTGATGGCAACAACCATCCTTACTCCGGTGACTCAGCCATCATTCACCCTAAAGGCTACCAACTACTGGAAACAAGCGAAGTGGAGGGAATTCATACTATAACTTTGAGTAAAAAAGAACTCGTAGATTTCAGGGAAGCATTTCCGGCCCATTTGGATGCCGATACTTTTAGCCTGAACAGCTAAATACGCTACTCACCCCTCTTCCCAAAAGAGGGGTGTTCTTCTGATTACAGGCTAAGGGGGCATTTTGCTTAGAGCTTAGCAGTTAGGTTTACTATAGTTCTAGGAGAGCTCTCCACAGTAACGCTTCACCTCCTGCACTACCTCCTCTTCTGTCACCACTTTAAACGCTACATGCGAACGGGCGGAAAAGATACGCTGCAGGCGCGGGTGTTGCCCCTGCAAGAGCACCAGCCGCTGCTTACCCTCCTGGAACAGTTCTTCCAGCAAGGGCATCAGGCTACCTAAGTCCTGGGTATGCTCCTCTGCTTTTATGCAGACAACGGCACGCGCTGCCTCCCTTAACAGGCGCAGAGCGTAGTGCTGCAGTAGCTTATCGGAACGAGCATCAATGTCTAACACAGAAACAGATGGCAAACTTTTATGCACCTCTTCTACCACTGGCTGTTGAAAAGATGTATCGCTGGTAAGGTCTACGTAGAGGAATGCCTGCATTACCGCACCATCAGTTTAGAAGAAGTTTGTCCGCCTTTTTCTGACACTGCCCGGATGATGTAAATGCCGGACTGCAGTTCTGCCACCGATAACGTATGGGTACGGCTATACTTGTTAGCTTGGCTACGGTACGCACGCTTACCAACTAAGTCATATACTTCCAGCAGCACTGGCTCCGATGCCTGTACCCTTACAGGCTCTTCACGAGATTTATCATGAGGATTGGGATATACTCGCAGCGTAAGTTTCTCGCCTGCATCTGGCCCTGCTACATTACCTGCAGTCTGCTCCAGCAAGTATAGCCCTCCACCCTTTGACCCTAGCACCAGGTACTGCTTATTGGCTCCTCCTAAAGGTGCGGCAGTTATACTTAAACCCTTTCCTAACTGGGTTGCTTGCACCTGCTGCGTAAGTGTATTTTCCAGCACTTTTGTTTCAGCGGTAAAGGTGCCATGTTGGTTTTCGGAGATATTACGGAAGATGCGCAGCTCACCGCTTTCGTCTACTGTCAGTAAGTCAAGAGAGCCATCACCATCTATGTCGTAGATTGAAGAATGCAGGAAGCGGCGCTCAAAGTCGTAGTCCAACCCTCCGAAGCTACTGCTTTCCAATGTATAGACCGGTGCTGAGGCAGTTCCAGTATTGCGGTAGAACTCCAGGTTACTTGCAGCTTTACCTAGCACCAGGTCCAGATCACCGTCACCATCCAAGTCGGCAAAAGCTGGCGAGTCACCATCTGCTACTCTTAGCAGCACCTGTAGGTATGCCATATCGTAGGCGGCTGGTTGTCCTGCAGCAGCCAGGTTCTGCAGATAAGTTATCCGTGTGGATCCAGCTTGCGCACTTTTAAAGGTAAGTACAAGATCCATTGCTCCATCTCCGTTTATATCAGCAAATGTTGGTTTTATAGTATAAACTGAGCGGCTGTGCAGCCCCAGGAAGTCATCAGTAACAAGCGCAAAAGCCGGAGTTGCAGGTGTGCCGGTATTGCGGTAAAAACTGACAGAGCCCCCATACACGCCATTGCGGTAGCTGGCATCGTTGCCAACCAACATATCCAGGTCACCGTCACCATCCAGATCGGCAAAGGCTGGATAAGCTCCTTCACTCAAGTTTATCATCTGGTCCTGCAAGAAACTATCCTTCACAAAATCAAATGCAGGCATGTTGGCATCCCCTGTGTTGCGGTACAGCCAGGTAGAATTCATAAAATCCATGTTCCAAATTTCCTGATGTACCTGCGGTGCTGCTAACAAATCAGGCACTCCGTCAAACGTTACATCCTCATAGTATGCTGCAGGATAGAGGTTAAAGCTAATGGGATTTGAGGCTGGAAAAACCGGGCTAAAGTCAGTCATTAGTGCATTGTCAGGCGTACCCCTGTTTTCCATCAGCACAAGGTTCTCACAAGCAACTCCGCCCATAACCAATTCCATGTCACCATCGGCATCCATATCCAACAGTAACAAGGAGGAGCCATCGTGGCCGGAATGTGTGGGTGCAGCTATACTTTGCTCATGATGGCCGCCACACTGCTCGCCAAACTTAAAATCGTTGCAGTGCTCGCACTCCGTAATACCTCCCCACCAATTGGTCTGCTGCACAAACTGTAACGTACCGCAGGGCTGGCCCTGCTCCACCTGCATATTGCGGTAGAGCTCCAGGAAGTAACCTTGAGCGAAGTTTGTGATCAACACATCTAAATCGCCATCACCGTCAATGTCTGTAATGGCAGGCACATCGGCACCGTTCATCTGCATGTTTACCTGCCTTGTGCCATAGCGCAAGCCATCCGTAACCAGAGAGAACTGCAACTTTCCTTGCTCTGCTTGTTCCTGCCTAAACACCCGTATACCCAGAGGAGAGTTTGTAAAAATGTCCTTTAGCCCATCGCAATCATAATCCCGGAGCAAAACCCAATTATCAAGATCTGTCGGAAAAAATGCCTCATACTCCGGCGCGTATTTATATTGCCACTTCCCCTCCTCCTGCACAGCCAGCCAGGTAAATATTTTGCGCAGCTGCCTGTCGAAAATAAAGAGGTCTTCCTGCCCATCCTGGTTCAGGTCTATGGTAGAGAACTGCGGTGCATTTAGTCCCCCACTCCAGGGGTCGGTGAGTTGCCCTTCTGGTGTGGATACAGGTATGGCTTGGGTCATCTGAAACCTTAGCGGATCCTGCTGTGCCCTAGCACAAAGGGAAGCCACAAGTATATACAGGAGTGTAAAAGTTTTCTTCATGCAGGTACAACAGGTTAATGCCAGGTGTGGCTCACGCTAATTTGCCGAACAGCAGCCGGCCATCTACCGTTTTTCTCTATTTGGCTGTATATTGCCGCAATGTGAGGCAGCTAAATACTTAACGAATCTAGCTAGACGAAAAGCATTTAAGCAAGATAAAAATACGCATTTCATGCAGAACAATATTGAATTTCTATATCAAAGGTACCTGGAGTGCCGCCACGTAAGCACCGACTCTCGTGCAGCGCAGGACCAGAGCATGTTTTTTGCCTTAAATGGCCCCAACTTTAAAGGAGCAAAATTTGCAGAAATGGCCCTTGAAAAAGGAGCAAAGTATGCCGTAGTAGATGATCCTGCTATGGCCTCTGATAACGTGTTTGTGGTAGAAGACACACTACAGACACTACAGGATCTGGCTCGCCACCACCGCCGCCAGTTAAGTATACCAATCATTGGTATTACAGGCTCAAATGGCAAGACTACGACCAAGGAGCTTATTCATGCGGTGCTGAGCCAGAAATTTAACACTCTGTATACACAAGGCAACCTGAACAACCATATTGGGGTGCCGCTTACCTTGCTACGCATTAAGCCGGAGCATGAGATGGCGATCATTGAAATGGGCGCTAACCATATCGGAGAAATTGCGCTGCTTTCCAGTATAGCCATGCCAACCCATGGTATGATTACCAATATTGGCAAGGCGCACCTGGAAGGATTCGGAAGCCTGGAGGGCGTGGCCCGTGGCAAGAGCGAGTTATATGTGCACCTGCTGGAGCATGGCGGCACCGTGTTTATAAACACTGGCAATGAACACCTCATGCGCATGAGCCGCCGTATTGAGAACAAAGTTACCTACCCTGCACAAGAAGATTATTATCACAGCGAATTGTTGGAGGCGTCGCCTTACGTAGTGTATAAGGATGAAGAGGGCAATGTGGTGCACACGCAACTGGTGGGAAGCTACAACTATGAGAACATGGCCGCAGCAGCCTGCATCGGCAAGTACTTTGGTGTGCCGCTGCAGAAAGCCAACGAAGCTATTGCCGGCTATAGCCCGGTGAACAACCGCTCGCAAGTATTAAAGCAAGACAGCAACACCATTATCTTGGACGCCTATAATGCCAACCCTACCTCTATGGCCGCTGCTGTACGCAACTTCGGAAGTATGAACGCTCCCAAGAAGGTAGTTATACTTGGGGATATGTTTGAGATGGGTGCCGAGAGCGAGACTGAACACAGAACTTTAGGTGAGGTGTTAAATAAGCAGGCTTTTGATACCGTAATACTTTGCGGTAAAGACATGAAGTATGCGGCCGAAGTAAATGAGAACTTCTTATATTTCGAGACAAAGCCGGAACTGCAAACCTGGCTGCGCAAGAACCCGGTGGCGGAGAGCTACGTGCTGATCAAAGGCTCCCGGGGCATGGGCTTAGAAACGCTGGTGGAGGAGCTGTAATATAGCCAGATAATATATTCCTAGAAGTATAAGAATATATTATCTGGCTTCTGATATGCTAATCTTAAACCTAATAGGCTTATAATCCTGCCTTCAGCTTTACAGTGATTATGTATTTTGCCATGCCTGAAATTTAGTGTCTAGACATCTTTATTATATTTGAATATATTTATTCAAATATAAACCCATTCTATGAAGACAAAGATTGTATTACTTGCTTTCCTGTTGTGTTTAACCCAATTGGTTAACGCCCAAACAACAGGTACCCTTCCCTACAAACATCACTTCGGCATAGTTGCCAGTCCAACTCTCCAAAAAGTTTTTACCAACAACACCAGTTTACCTGTAGGCTTGATTTACAAACGGCAAGACAACGGCAGGGGCATGTTTAGGAGCTCCCTTATTAGTTCCCAAAACAGTTATCGCCAAAGTGTTGCTGTTCCATACTCAGCAAGCGATGTTGAAAGAACGGGAAAAGGCTTTACTGTTCAGCTGACGGGAGGATACGAATGGCATGTACCACTAAGCAATAAATGGCTGTTATATTATGGTGCTGAAGCAGGTCCCAGTTATGGGCGGAGTAACTCTGAAAGTCTAGATGTATACACTAATTCTAGCAGCCAAGGCAGCATTAGCCATTCCCAACAATCTACAACATTTGGTGCTATTTTACGTCCGCTTTCAGGTGTAGCTTATCAAATTACAGACAGGTTGTATATAACCACTGAAACAGCAATAGTAGCGAGCCTATACCGCTCCAAAAATAAGATGACCGATGAACAAACCACATCCGCAAATCACTCTTCTACAGAAAGATCATATAAAACAGATTGGAGTAGCATAAGTTATAAGCCTATTTCTAACATCTCATTCCTAATGCGGTTCTAATCAGGATAAAGAATCATAAAGCATGAAGCCAGAGGCGTGTACCTCTGGCTTTTGCTTTTAACAGAACTTATAAAATTTACTTCCTAAAACAGCGAATCAAAATCCTGCAACAGCGGCAACACCTCATCCTTCGGCGACACCAGCGGCTCGCTTACTCCCCAATCTATTCCCAAGGCAGGATCATTCCACAATATGCCGCCTTCTGTTTCTGGAGCGTAAAAGTCAGTGCACTTGTATAGGAAGGTTGTGTTATCTTCCAAGGCTACAAAACCATGTGCAAAGCCCTCTGGTATGTAAAGCAGGTTATGTTCCGCTGCATCAAGGATGCAGGCTGTATGCTGCCCAAATGTTGGAGAACCCTTACGAAGGTCTACCGCCACATCCAATGCTTTGCCAGTAGATACTCTTACCAGCTTACCTTGAGCATGTGGAGGCTTTTGAAAATGCAGCCCGCGAAGAACTCCCTTCTTCGACACCGATTGGTTATCCTGCACGAAATTGGGACTCAAGCCAAAAGGTTCAAACCACTTCAGACTAAAGGTTTCGGTAAAATACCCCCGGTCATCGCGAAAAACGCGTGGCTTAAATTCTATAATGCCTTCGATGTGAAAAAGTCTGTGTTGCATTGCTACCTGGTGCAGCTCTTTTATTTATGATACGGCTTACACGCCAAAAGGCCACAAGTTAGCCATTCTGCAGACACCATCAGAAATTTTAATGTAATTTGCAGTGGTTCTACTACACATAGCCGATAATAAAGTATAGCTTATGCAAGCAACTATCGCTTTTCTGCACACACATGTACTGGTGGTAGTGCTTTTCCTGCTCCTGTTCACCTTTAAGACAGTTCTGTTGCTGCTAAACAAGCACAAGGCGCTGGCCAAGGCACGCAAGCAAACAAGAATGCTCGACATCATTTTCGGCACTTTGATACTTGTTACCGGAGGTTACCTGCTGTTTAGCTACCAGGGTGTTCCAAGCTGGCTGATTACTAAGGTTGTTCTAGTACTTGTGGCTATACCACTAGGTATTGTCGGCATCAAGCGTGAGAACAAAATGCTGGCTGTACTGTCGCTGTTAATCTTCCTGTACATCTACTGCGTAGCGGAGACCAAAAGCCTAACGATGCAAAACCCCGGACCAGTGGAAAATGCAACTACAGGGGCTACGGCTACACCTGAGACAGATGCGGCCGAAACTGGTGATGCAAGACTCGGCGAATCAAAGGAGCTGCAAAAGGGAATTATAGGAGCCATAGGTGAGGCACAACTTGCTAATGCCAAGTCAATTTATACTCAACTTTGTGAGACTTGCCACGGTGCCGACGGAACCAAAGGTTTGGGAGGCGCTGCCAACCTGCAGGTAAGCAACCTGAGCCACAACAATCGTGTAAACGTAATCGAGAAAGGCCGTGGACTAATGCCGGCCTTCGGCAGCCAGCTAACGGACGAAGAAGTCGAGGCCTTGGCTGCTTATACCATGACGCTTAAAAAATAATGAATGGCTAAAAAGAAATTCTACGAAACCTCTAAGCCGCAGGAAACTGCCGTGCTGGTAGCTGTGCCAAACTACCGCCAAACTGATGAGCAAACAGAGGAATACCTTGATGAGCTTGCCTTCTTAGCTGAAACGGCAGGTGCACAAACCCTAAAGCGCTTCGTGCAGAAGCTGGACAAGCCAGATGTGCGCACCTTTGTAGGTAGTGGTAAACTTGAGGAAATAAAAGCTTATGTAAAGGAGTACGAGGTGGATATGGTGATCTTCGACGATGACTTGAGCCCCTCGCAGGTTCGTAACATAGAGCGTGAAATGCAGGTGAAGATTGTAGACCGCAGCTTGCTTATACTTGATATCTTCGCCCTGCGCGCTAAAACTGCCCAGGCACATGCCCAGGTAGAAATGGCTCAGTACCAGTACCTGCTACCGCGCCTTACTAACCTCTGGACTCACCTTTCCAAGCAGAAGGGTGGTATTGGTATGAAAGGTCCCGGTGAAACAGAGATTGAGACAGACCGCCGTATTGTGCGTGACAAGATTTCTTTGCTACGAGAGCGCCTGCGCAAATTTGAGAAGCAAAATTTTGAGCAGCGCAAAGCTCGCGCTGGCATAGTGCGTGTGGCACTGGTAGGATATACCAACGTGGGCAAGTCCACACTTATGAACCTGCTGTCAAAGTCAGAGGTATTTGCAGAGAACAAGCTGTTTGCTACCGTGGATGCCACAGTACGCAAGGTGGTACTCGAAAACATACCTTTCCTGCTCTCCGACACGGTAGGGTTCATCCGCAAGCTACCAACCAAGCTTATCGAGTCATTCAAATCTACGCTGGATGAGATACGCGAAGCTGATTTGCTGGTACATGTGGTGGATATATCGCACCCTTCGTTTGAAGACCATATTGCTGTTGTGAATGAGACTCTGAAAGACATTAACTCTGCAGATAAGCCAGTGCTGCTCGTATTCAATAAAATCGACCAGTACCTGGAAAAGCGGCAGCAGGAACTACAGGAGGAGGACATGAATATCCGGCCTTCTATCGAGGACCTGAAGGAGACTTATATGGCCAAAGAGCATGCTCCGGCCATGTTTATCTCTGCCACTGACAAGCTGAACATTGATGCACTGCGTGAAGAACTGCAGCGCCGTGTAGCTGAGATTCATTTTCAGCGTTATCCTAACAACGTGTAGCAAGTCTGCACTATTACCATTCTAGAAACACCCATCCGCTGCTCCGGCAGTAGATGGGTTTTTGCTTTCAGGCCCTCTACCTCCCTTTAGCCCAACCTTAACCACCCGGGCACAACCATTTACCCACACTTTCAGTAAGAAACAAAGCCACACATGTGGCCTTTCAAGTGGCCGTTTCAGGCCCTTAGAAACAGAAAATGTATGAAAACGCTATATATTCTTAGGCACGCTAAATCGAGCTGGGAGTTTGATGAACTCAGCGACCATGACCGCCCACTGAACAAGCGGGGGCGCCATGATGCACCACTGATGGGACAGGAATTGGCTGCACGCGGCGTAGAGCCACAGCTTATAATTTCTAGCCCGGCAGTTCGCGCCCTTAGCACAGCTACTCTGATAGCTAGAGAGCTTAACTATGATCCCGATGATATTGTGGTGGACACCCGCATTTATGGTGCTGACCGAGACGACCTGCTGCAAGTTGTGCTGAGTGTACCTGCCGAAGTAAGTTCCCTCATGTTAGTGGGACACAACGAGGCGCTCTCAGAGTTTGCCAACATGCTTTCGCAGGAGCCAATCGGCAGCCTGCCCACAGCGGGCGTAGCAGTTCTCGAGTTTGATTGCGAGAGCTGGTACGATATATCAAAGGACAACGCCAAGCTTCTATTTCACGACTTCCCTAAGAACCACAAGTAAGTCACCCTAGGCCCCACCCGGCGGCCAAAGCACTCAATACGATGGTAACAGATAAAACTAAAAAGCTGAAAGATAGCTCCGATACCCCTTTTATAAATCGGGAACTGAGTTGGCTTGCTTTTAACTATAGAGTACTGCAGGAGGCTAAAGATACTAATGTGCCCCTGCTGGAGCGCATCAAATTCATGGCTATTTTCTCATCCAACCTGGATGAGTATTTTAAAGTGCGAGTAGCCACCCTTAAGCGCCTGATCAAACTGAAACCCAAAACCCGCAGCAGGCTGGAAGAGGAGCCACAGGAGACACTGGAGCAAGTACTACAGGAGGTTCATCGGCAGCAGGAGGAATTTGGGCAGGTGTTCCGTGATGGCATACTAGCCGATCTGCGCCAGCACAACATCCACATGCTAACAGAGCATGGCCTTAATGAAGAGCAGGAAGCCTGGATTAGCGACTATTTTGAAGAAACGATTGAGCCGCTGCTGCTGCCTATTATACTGGACGAGACAGAAACGCACCTTTTCCTGCGAGACCAAACCGTATACCTGGGCGTGAAGATGTGGGACCCTACAGAAGCCGACTGCAAACCAGAACGCTTCGCCATGCTTGAGATTCCTACCAAAAAGCACGGAAGCCGCTTTGTAAAACTGCCTACAGTGGATGAGCATCGCTATGTCATGTTTATAGATGACGTGATTCGCTTCTGTCTGCCCAAGCTATTCCCGAAGTATAAATCTTTTGCTGCTCACGCTGTAAAGGTATCCAGGGATGCGGAGCTGGATATTGAGGAAGAAGTATCTGGAAGTTTGATGGCCAAAATACAGAAGAGCCTGAAGAAGCGTGAAACCGGTTATCCTGCCCGCCTACTCTACGACCCGGAAGCGCCTCAGGACCTGCTCGACATGATGGTAGCCCATACAGGCATTACTGAGGATGAATTAGTACTGGGCAGCAAGTACCATAACTTCCGCGACTTTTTTCAGTTCCCGGACTTCAACCTGCCTGACCTGAAGTATAAACCACAGCCTACCCTCATACATCCGCAGCTGGAACAAGCAACAAGCATGCTTGCCGCCATGAAGGAACGTGATTACCTGGTACACTATCCTTACCAGTCTTTCGATTACGTGCTTCGCCTGTTTGATGAGGCTGCTCGTGACCCCAAGGTTACCTCTATAAACGCAACGCTTTACCGTGTGGCTGATAACTCAAAAGTAGCTAAGGCCCTAGTTAAAGCGGCCAAAAACGGAAAACTGGTTACGGTGGTAGTAGAGCTGAAGGCCCGTTTCGACGAGGAGTCAAACATTTACTGGGCAGGAAAACTACAGAAAGCAGGCGCCAACGTTATTTTTGGTGTACCCGACCTGAAGGTGCACTCTAAAATTGGCCTTATTACCCGAAATGAGCGAGGTAAGCTAGTTAACTATGCCTACCTGAGCACAGGTAACTATAACGAAGCGACTTCCAAAATATACGCCGATCACGCCCTTTTTACATCTGATAAGCGACTAACTAAGGATGTTGAGCAAGTCTTTAATTTCTTTATAGACCGCCAAACTGACAAGAAGTTCGACCATTTGTTGGTGGCTCCCATTAACATGCGTCAGAGTTTTGTAAAGCTGGTTGACCAGGAAGTCAAGAACGCCAAGAAGGGATTACCGGCAAGTATGATCCTGAAGATGAACGCACTTCAGGATGGAAGGATGATCAAAAAGCTGTATCAGGCTAGCCAAGCCGGAGTAAAAATACAGTTGCTGGTGCGCGGTATCTGCTGCCTGGTGCCAGGGGTAGAGGGGCTGAGCGAAAATATTGAGGTGCGTAGCATCGTGGACCGCTATCTGGAGCATGCGCGGGTTTATGTCTTCCATAACAACGGCGATGAAAAAATGTATATCGCATCCGCAGATTGGATGACCCGAAACCTAAACCGCCGGGTGGAGGTCGCCTTTCCGCTTTACCAACCAGAACTGGTGGAGCAGGTGCGCCATATTATAGACCTACAGCTGCAGGACGATAAGAAAGCTCGTAATGTAGACAACAGCTACCTTAAGCCTGAAGAGCCTACTGACGTTCGTTCCCAATACGCCACCTATGAGTACCTGCGCGAGTTGGTGTCACCAAAGGTGGAGGACGCCTTCAAAACAGAGCAGGAACAGTAGCAACTTATACTTTGTAAACCTTAATAAAAGCAATATGCCCAGCTATAGAGTACAGCTGGCCATATTGCTTTTAAAGGTTCTCGCTAAAACTAGCGGTTCTTTTCTGTAAATCTTCTCGGCGGAACCAGAAACAGCTCTACCCCCACGTATCCTGTACCGGCTAAATCATTTCTTATCAACTCATCTCGGGAGCCAACCTCATCAAACAGGCGGTGCCTGTAGTACTGCCGGAAACCTCCTTCTACAGCAAACCACAGGAAGTCATATATCTCCCGCTCCATTCTCAACAGTCCTTTAATATCTGTGCGGCGGAGCTCCAGGTCCTTGAACTCTGACAGTGGCGGCTCATCAACATAAAGGTTGTAACTAGCGCCCTCCAGGCGATAGCCGGCGTAGAACAGGGTCTTTTCATTGGCATTATATCGTACCCGAAGGTTAGCCGGGAAGATAGATTCCACTCCCCAGTTATCGTTGAACGTGCGGTTATACAATATCCCTGGGTACACTCTCTGTCGCCCAAAGGTATAGCCCCACTGCAGGCCCACCCCGATAGAATAATCAGGGGACTTCTTCCAGCCGTAGGCTAAGTCTATTGTTGTTTTAAGGTAATCGGTTATGTTGATGTTGTCATGAGTATAATCTCCGTTGAGTTCGCCTTTCACCCTTACGAGGTAAAAGTTACGCTCATTCAGGGAGTGCAGGTAAGCTACCTGTAAGCCCAAGCTCTTCAGGTTCTTGTCTTCCAGGTAACGGTACAGGTCGTACGATGACTCTGAGAGTCCTTCGAAGTTGAACTCCTCCAGCTCGTAGTTAACACCAACAATAAGCTTTGTCTGTGGCTTGTTTAGTATGGGCGCAAAGGCACGCACCATAAATTGATTGTGTCTTTTAATATGTCCCTGTCCGTTTCCTACACGGGGGTCATCAGACTCTGAATCAATATCGAAGTTAGGTAAGCGATCATAGCTGATCACTACTCCACGAGATTTACCCATGCCCCGCACACCTGGCGAGGCAAACTCTTCTAAAGCCTCCGTTTCGGGAGCCTGTGCCTGTGCTGGTAGCACAAAGCACATAAGGGCTAGTAATGGTAAAAGTATGTTAATTTTTCTCATAGTTTATCTTGGCTGAGGGGATGTAAAGCCCCAATACTCATGTGCCTTTATATACTTACATCCCCGTTTTAGTGTTAGAAAAAGAAGCCAAAGTTTAACATCCACAAATCTTCTTCCTCACCTCGGGAATAACTTAGCGACAGCACCGTGCGGTTCAACAGATCCAGCCATACTCCTCCGCCGTACCCCATGTGCAAATTCCGGAAAACGGATCCTTCCACTTCGTTGTCGGTATATACTTTACCCGCATCCAAATGAGCAAGTAACCCAAACTTGGCAGGTGTAAGGTACAGGTTGTAGTCGAGCAGGTGCAGGCGGGCCTCTCCGTTGGCATATACGCTGCTGCGGCCGGCATAGCGTGTACGGCGGTAGCCGCGCAGGTTCTCAGTGCCACCCAACGTGCTGGCCTGGTAAAAACGGTAATCTCCGAAGTTATGCGAAGCACCTACCCTACCCGCCCAGGTAAGCTGAAACGGGAAGTTAGGAGTGATATAAAAGCGAAACTCGGAGCTTAGATTGGTGAAGTTCAGTTTCTCAGCGCCTATTTGTTGGTTAAAACTGATGGTATTGTACCAGCGCATGCCTATACGTGGGTTAGCATCAGTACTGCCACTGCCAAGTACCACCAGGTTGGCAAAGGCCCTGGCTCCAAGGTAGTGTTGTACTTTAAACCGGCCTTCCTCTGCATTGTAAGTTCCCTCGCGCAACTGCCCTGCCCTTGCCTGGTCCAATAGGAAGTTTTCTTCGTTTGGCATGTCTACCTCGAACCTATCGTAGGTAGGACCTATGCCCATTTTTACAAATGTAACCGGCACCCGGAAGAGCGCTGCATTAAGCGAAACACGCTCATAGCGTACCCTATAATAAGTGTCGTCGGTTCCTGGTGCCTGTTCGGTCCCGTTGCCAATGCCGTAGAAGTTGCGCCGGAACTGAGGGCCCTGCAGGTGGGCACCTAGCGCCAGGTTCCAATCACCTAGCACGTTTCGCACATCACCCGTATACTTTAGGTTATAGGAGCTGGTCCGGAAAGCATAATTTGCCTCTAGCAGGTGCTCTGCCGCATAAGGGTTTTTGCGGAACTTCTGCGTGCGCCAAAGTATACCGGCTCCCAAAAACACGCCATCCTCCATATTATACTCTGCCGACAGGCGCGGACCTACATAAGGCAGTTTATAGTTATCACGGTCGTAGAGGTTGACCTCATCATAAGGGTCTGTTTTGTCTTTTGTCTCGATACTGAAGCTAAACTGGTTTCCTTCTTCTGTATCATATACAACCGTGTGCTTTTTAAGACCACTTACATGGGATGAGTCGGTAATAATATCTGCATCGTTGCCTCCGATAATGCGCACGACAATGCTTTTATCTACATCGCCTGTTATCACAAACTCATCTTTGCCGTCCATGCCGTAGATGCGAACCTCTTTTGTTTCATTGGTAAAGAAGGTACGGTTAAATATTTCTTCCCGCACTTCACCTTCTTTGGAGGTTTTGTACCCTACTACCTGCAACCGCTGGTTATCCAGACGTGTTATCAGAAACCGTTCATGTTTATCGCTTCCGGTGATGTCTACGTATTGTGCCAGGAAGTCGTAGTAACGGGCTGCAGCCTGTGGCAGCTTCTCCCGCCTTGCCTGTAGCTTGGCTGTAATCTCTACTCCAGATAGCTCACGTACCGGCTCAGGCCATTGCTGTACAGCTTCCGCTATTACCTCGTCCGTCATACTTTTCCTGATATCCTGAGCAATCTGCAGCCATTCCTGCCGGGTAACCTTTGAGGTCAAAGTACGGTCCAGGGTAATGCCGCTCAGGTTAAGGCCCACCACATCAGGGAAGTCGTAGTCAAAGTTTTGTATGTTCCGGATGCCCCACTTGCGCGTAACCAGCCAGGGCAGCACACCATCGGCTTTGAAAAAGGCTTGGTCGCGGTCTTCGGGCACAGGTGTATAAAGATTGCCTTTATCGGGTTTGTCCTCCTCTACCCAGCGCCACTGCCCTTCATGCCTGTCCCAGTCGCCGATAAGCATATCAAAGAGACGAGCACGAACATACTCCCGCTGATCAACCTCGTGGTCATTATCCTCCACCAGCTCCTCCAGCACCTTGTCGGTACCTACCAAATTTTTGGCATATCCCAAGCTGGCTGTTTCCTCGTGGTTCTCGTCGGCATCCTCCTCCAGGTAAGCAAGTGTGTTGCTGAACTGATCCTGGTACAGCCGCAAGTATGGCGTATTTGGAATGTACACCAGCCTTGGATTAGTATGAAATATGCCAGCCGCATCTGCAAGGCGGGGTATTATAAGCGCTCCGTAAGGGTGCTGAGCAGAGATCTGGTCCTGCAGCAGGACACGGGCAGCAGTTTCGCGCAGGTATGGCGGCAAGGCTTTACTTGGATCTTTGTCCACAGTGCGCAGGCTATACTCCTTGGCATCTGGGTTACGCACCTTCAGTGCCGCTGTTTGCTTACCCCCTCCCAACTGGTAAGGCGTCAGGCCTCCATGTTCGCTTGCCATATCCAGCAGCGGCACTTTTACCGGAGCTGCCCACACATCACGGTAGTGTTGTCCCAGCAGAGTCTTGTGCAGTCCGCCGGCCTGGTAGTTTGAGTTGGCCGCGAGTGTCACGGTGCTGTCAGCGTAGTTCGTGTTATCAGTTATCGCCGGACGCTCCTCACGTGGCTTCTTTTTATAGAGCAGGGTGCGGTACATAATTTTACCTGTTTCGCCCTTGCCCTCAGGTGTCCAGAATTCTGCCCATACTTCGCCGTTCTCGTGATAGGTTGTTTTCACAAAGCCTTTCACCTTATGGGCATACTCCGCCACACCAGGTTTCACATAATCGGTTTTGCAACCGGACCCGCTAACAATATGCGCCAGGTTGTTATACTTGAAGTACTGCAGCGCGTGCTCGTGGCCGGCAGCGTAGGTGATATTGTCATACTTGTTAAAGATGTCGAGCAGGCCCTGGATATAGGCTTGGTAACGCGGATGCGGAATGTCCTGCAGAATACCGCCATACTTGCGCGCGAATGGATAAATAGATCCAATTACAGGCAATGGCAGGTACATCCAATCGCGAAGCATCGTGAGCGGGAAGAAATGATCCTTAGGAGTAAAAAAGCCGCCGTGCTCTCCGCGAGTCATCAGTGGGTGGTGGGCAACAACCAGAATGTCGCTGCCGCTGTTCTTCTTTATAATATCTTCCAGCTTTAAGAGCATCTCGCCTTCGGTAGCAGAGCCACAGTTGCTGTTGTCACCGTAAGGGCGGTTAAAAGGATGCAGCCACCACTCCGAGTCCAGCGCAATCAGTACCAGGTCTTCGCTTAGTTTTACCTCGTAGGGACCAGGGCAGCCATTGCCTGGCACATAAAAATCGCCGCCAACTACGATATTCTCATCTGTCAGGTACTCGTTAACATAGCGCTGCTCCCGCATTACAGCCTCTAAACCCCCACGGCCGCTGTGGTTCCAGTCGTGGTTACCAGGTATCATGTACTTTTCTCCGGGATAGCCTTTCAGAATATCGAGCTGGGCCTTCAGGCGGTTCTCTGAGACTTCACGGTCAAGCTTGTCGGGGGCTGGCAAGCCGTTCATGTACACGTTATCGCCTAGGAAAATGGTGGCACTCTTCTCCCCTGTCTCCATCATCATCTTGCGCATCAGCAATAGTGAGGGCTCTCCATTCAAATCAGGGGCTCCAACATCTCCGATCAGAAAAACAGTATAAAGAACATCGTTATCGGGTGCAGGGCTTGCTTGCTCCCAGGTAAGGGCTTTGCTACTATAATGTGGCTCTGTTGAAATACAGGCTGAGAGAAAGAAGCTCAGCAGAACACACCACCCGAAGCGCGCCTGCAGCCGATGTGTATGCTGTAATAATTTTATCATAGTTATGTTGGCTTAGAACATTTGCTGGTGTGGCACACTGCTGCGGATGCCGGCCTGCTAGCAGCACCTGAAAGTATGGCTGTAAGTCTGGGCGTACCAAAGGTGAGAACAGGCAGATACAGCTTTGATCTTTACACCGGTAGATCCACACGGCTCCATTCATGCTACAGTGTATGCCACAGGAGCGGCAAAACTGAAATTCATAAACGAGACGACCCTGCTTTTAGTTATTACCTTCCTGTATACTGCCAGATACCACCGCTGTTGCTCTTTTCACTAACAAAATGCTGTTTTTACCGTAACCGCAGATTACCATGTGCCACACAGCTAGCACCCTGCCGTCGGATCTGCATTTACTGCCATACGCGCACCCGGACCCGGCGCTGCAACATGACCAATTATGGAAGACCAGACAATAATAAAACATGCCGGTGAGTTTGTATTCCGGCTTTTTAAAGATAGGCTCTCTAAAAAGTTAGTTTATCATAACTACAAGCACACCTTCGAGACTGTAGCCGAAGCCCAGGATTTAGGCCAGCGGAGCAGGATTTCTGATGACCAACTACAGGACCTGGTACTGGCTGCCTGGTTCCACGATACAGGCTATGTGGACGCTTATGATGGGCATGAGGAAGAAAGCGTAAAAATCGCTACTGAGTGGCTGCAGGAAAAAGCGTACCCCCAGGAGCGCATTAATGTTATTACCGGTATTATTCTCGCCACCAAGCACAAGACAGAGCCGGAAACGCTGCTACAGGAACTGATGGTTGATGCCGACATGTCAAACATCGGGAAAGAGACTTTTTTTGCCACAGCAGAGCTCCTGCGCGTGGAGTGGGAGATTTTCCGCGACACGTTCTTTACTGACAGTGAATGGGAGCAGTTCCAGATGGACTTCCTGCTCTCTACTACCTTTCATACCAATCAGGCACAGCGTAAGTTCGCCTCACAGCTAGGGCTAAACATACAGGAGCAGCGCAGCCGCCTGAGCAAAGAGATTGAGAAAAAGAAAAAAGAGGAGAAGAAGAACCGTAAAACACTGGCCCAGCCTAAGCGCGGCATCGAAACGATGTTCCGTAACACGTACCGCACGCACCTGGACCTGAGTGCTATTGCTGATAACAAAGCCAATATGATGATCAGCCTAAACGCTATCATTATCTCGGTTATCATCACGTACCTGAGTGCAAAAACCTCCACCATCGGTGCCGAGTATACCACTCATCGAACTTTTCTTATCCCAATTGGGATACTGCTGCTGACTACGCTCGGCTCTGTTGTGTTTGCCATCATTTCAGCGCAACCAGAGGTAACGAGCTTCACGCTTAAGAAGAAGAAGGACCAGCGCTTAGACACCCGCAAGATCAACTTACTGTTCTTCGGTAACTTCACCAACTTACCGCTGGAAGAGTTTCAGCGAGGCATGCACGATATCATGCGCGATAAGAAGTCGCTGTACAACAACATGATTACCGATATATACTACCTTGGAGAGGTGCTTAGCCGCAAGTATAAAATACTTCGCATTTCCTACACCATCTTTATGGTGGGCTTGGTGCTAACAGTAGTAGGGTTTGCCGTAGCCGTAGCCTCTTATTAACAGGTTGCCTTGCTTTTGCAGTAGCTGATACTGTACTTTTGCCGAGACATTTATGCTAATATGGCACCTTACTTATTACCTGCAGCCAGCCAATGCCCGTAATTAGCTTTGAGACCATTGTTAAGGCCCCGATAGAAGTCTGCTTTGACCTCTCCAGAAGTATAGACTTGCACTCCATCTCTACCAGGCAAACCGGCGAACGAGCCATTGCCGGGGTTACCTCAGGCTTGATTGAGCTTAGTGAAACAGTAACGTGGCGGGCAAAGCACTTAGGCATTTGGCAAAATCTGACAAGCAAGATAACAGAGTACAACCGCCCCTATCACTTTTCGGATGAGATGGTACGGGGAGCTTTTAAGCGGTTCAAGCACGAGCATCATTTCAGACAGGATGGAGACTATACCGTGATGCTGGATATATTTGACTACACCTCTCCCTTCGGTCCTTTAGGCAAACTTGCTGACAAGCTGTTTCTCAAAGAATACATGGCCCGCTTCCTTCATGAGCGAGACAGTGTAATAAAAGAGTTCGCTGAATCGGATAGGTGGCAGGATATCGTGAACATTGCTCGTGTTGTTAAAGGCCTCTAAGCCTTCCCGCATAAAATCAGCTTACAAACCAGCATAAAGGTCCTCAAGCAAAAACACACAAGTTTTTATAGTACAGCCATTTACTACATTCTATAGTTATATCACCTCTTGTGCAGATATAGCTACAGAATTTTCTCTACTAGCTTACTATTTGATATCATGTAATGAAACTATACCTTTGCTAACACTGTTAGGTAAAGTAACAGGTGTAAAATGGGAATAGCAGAAAGAAAGAAACGGCATAAAGAAGAAATACGCTCTTCCATTCTTGAGGCTGCTTGGCAACTAGTAGTTCAGGAAGGATGGCAGGCCCTTTCTATCAGAAAGATTGCGGAGGCTATAGAGTATAGCGTTCCTGTAATCTATGACCATTTCGCTAATAAAGAGGCTATCCTGCTGGAGCTAACGAAGCAAGGCTTCCAAAAGCTGAACGATGAGCTGGTGAAAGCTAAGCAAGCTGCTGCCAGCACTGAAATGCAGATTGAGGCCATGGCTTATGCTTATTGGAAGTTTGCATTTGATAATAAGGCTTACTACCAGGTTATGTATGGGTTGGGTATTCCTTCCTGTGAAACAGTAAACCAGATAAGTGAACTTGCTACCTTCAGCGAACTGATTCTGCAGCCAATAAGAGAGATGATCGCTGCCGGGCCATACCCAGAGACAGATCCTTTCTTAAAGCTACATACTTTCTGGTCGATGCTGCACGGCCTGATATCCATCAACATGATGGGTGATGAGGATAAGGAAGATCTAAATCAAATGGTACTGCAGGATTTTATACGTGGTTTTGTATCAGGCATGAAATCATAATTTTTTTGCCTTTTACCTAACACTGTTAGAAGATATAACAGTATTAAATATTAATACAGTGATTACTAATACTTCAACAACTAATAATTAACAGATTAACATGGCAACAACAAAATGGTCGTTAGACCTCTCTCACAGCGAACTAGGTTTCAAAATCAAGCACCTGATGATTTCTAACGTAACAGGTAAATTCTCTAAGTTCGACGCAGAGGCTGAAACAGAAGGCGACGATTTTTCTAATGCAAAAGTAGTGGCAGATATAGACGTTGCGTCTATCAACACAAATAACGAGCAGCGCGATGAGCACCTGCGTAATGCCGATTTCTTCGCTTCGGATGCACACCCTAACATGAAGTTCGTGTCTACTAAAGTAGAAAGAGTAGACGAAGATACTTTTAAGCTTCACGGAGATTTGACTATAAAAGACACTACTAAGCCGGTAACACTTGCTGTTGAGCACAATGGTATTGCTACAGATCCTTGGGGTAATGTGAAAGCTGGTTTCTCTATCAGCGGCAAAATTAACCGCAAAGACTGGGGCATTAACTACAATGCTGCCCTGGAAACAGGTGGTGTAATGCTTGGCGAAGAATTGAAAATCCAAGGCGAAGTACAGCTGGTAAAGCAAGCCTAAGTTTCAGTAACTATATATAGCTTAAAAGAGGCTGTCCAATTCTTGGGCAGCCTCTTTTGTTTTGGTTGTAAACCGCAACAAGAGGTATTAGCGACAACAACCTATACTTGCCTGTTAGGCTCAAAGGCAACAAGTACTACCCCCTTCCAAACCTTTATTATATCCAATATAAGAAGACAATCATAGCAATTTATAATTTGTAACTTATACAAGCCATACCATATAACAAAGGATCACTTTTACCAGCACGCCATCCTACTACTACCCTGTTTCTTAAAAGTATGCACAGCAACCTCTTTATAATATCAAATCTGCAGCAGCAAGCTAAATAATTTTACCAATTGTATTTTATTAACAACATAGCTAGGTATATTTGCAACCATAATACAGGTACTGCACAAAAACAAACTCAGAAATGACGACTGGAATGTGGGAGAAGATGGCGCTTGTTTCTCCTGATATGTTTTGCACGTTCGACAAAAGCGGCAACATTACTTATACTAGTGAGGCAAGTAAAAGCATTTTGGGCTACAGCAGCGAAGAGCTGATTGGCTGCCACTACACTAAGCTGTTACATCCTGGCTATACTTCTGCCGCACAAAAGAGCTTTGAAGATGTGCTTAACGGCTCCTGCACTAATAGCTTCGAAAACTGCTATGTTCATAGAAAAGGCTACGCAGTACCCCTGCTGTGGTCTGCTGTCTTTTCTGATGAGGATAACACTTTCTATTGTGTTGCCCGCAGTATCTCGGAGCTAAAGGAAAGCACCTTACGCATTCAGGAAAGCGAGCAACTCTACAAGATACTATTCGACAGGAATCCTGATGTTATATTTACACAGGACAAAGAGGGCCTGGTACGTGAAGTAAACCAGAGCTTTTGCCAGCTGTTCGACCTTCCAAAGGAGGAGGCAATAAGCCGACCTACCACCTCCTTCCTGCCACCCGAAGCAGTTCCTGTTTGCGTGAAGTATTTCAACGAATGCCTACAGGGAAATTCGGTAAGATATGACATTGATGTTATTACAGCAGGTAATATTAACAGGACCTATGATGTCGTAAAGTTTCCTGTAATGGTGGAAGATGAGTTGTTGTACATCAAAACCATCATGAAGGACATCACGCCAGTTATTCGGTCGTACGAGACAATCAGGCAACAGGCCAGCAGGCTAAATACCATATTCGAGAGTATTACAGATGCTTTCCTGACGCTGGATAACAGCAAAAACCTCTCCTACATCAACAGCGAAGCGGTAAGACTACTCCGACTGGAGAAGCACCATGTAGGCAAAAACCTGCTGGAGATGTTCCCGGAAGAAACCGGTGGCGAGTTTCACTCTAAGATAACCTGGGCCTACACTACTGGCAATGCCACACATTTTACTGCATACCTGAAGCAGGTAGGTTTGTGGCTAAAGGTAAAAGCCTTCCCGTCAGCAGAGGGAATATCAGTTTATTTTGATGATGTAACGGAGCAGGAAAAGTCGAAGCAAGAGCTTGAGAAACTGTCCTTGGTGGCAAGCAAGACCAACAACAGTGTACTTATAGCTGATAAGGACTGGAAGATTGAATGGGTAAACGAGGGCTTCACAAAGCTACTAGGCTATAGTTTAGAAGATGCCATAGGTAAACGGCCGTCAGAATTACTGCATAGCCCTAATACCAATAAAGCTGCTTTCATCGCCTTAGAGCAAAAACTGTTACAGGGGGAGTCTATCTCCTTTGAGGTAGTGAATGTCAAAAAATCAGGCGAGAGTATATGGCTTTCGGCAGAGATTACTGCCGTTTTCGATGAAGCCGGAAAGCTATCCAGATACATTGAGGTGCAAACGGATATAACAGCCATCAAGAACTCTGAGTTGGAGATGGCTAACCTGGCAAAGGACCTTTACAGGCAGAACAGCGACCTGCAACAGTTCACTTACATCGTGTCGCACAATTTAAGATCTCCTGTTGCCAATGCAATTGGCTTAACAAACCTGTTAACAAAGCTCAACAAAGATTCTGAATTGTATGATAAGTCCCTGTTAAACCTGAAGAGTAGCGTCAACAGGCTGGATGCCATCATCAAAGACTTAAACACGATCCTAAGCATCCGGGACAGCAAAACTACTTTAGAGATGGAGGAGGTGGCTGTCAAAAAGCTTCTACAACAGGTAGTATTATCGCTTCAAGAGCCGCTTAACAGCTGTGGAGGACAGGTAATAGATACACTTAATGATGGGCTTAAGGTGAAAGCTAACAAAGCTTATTTATACAGCATATTCTATAACCTCCTGTCAAATGCAATCAAGTATAAATCAGAAGGACGAAACCTGCAGGTCCGTATTAGATGCCTTGGCAGCACAGAGAAAGGAACCCTGATTTCCTTCTCTGACAATGGCTCTGGTTTTGACATGGAGATGGCAAAGGACAAAATTTTTAAGCTGTACAAGCGGTTCCACAAAGACAGCAACGGCAGAGGCATTGGCTTATACTTAGTAAAAACACACTTAGAGGCAATGAACGGCCATGTAGAAGTTAGCAGCCAGGTTGGAAGAGGTACCAAATTCCTGTTTTACCTCCCAAAAGCCCACTAGTATACTATCGCAATAATTCCAGATACAGACAAAACATTCACCACGAAAACAAACAAAAATAATAGGAGAGGAGATTCAGATGAAGGAAGATATACAAATAACCCCAGGCTTTACTGTCAGAGAGGAAGAGAGGCTGGCAAAGCTTCATGGTTACACAGCGATAGAGGAGTATGAAAAGTCAGGGGCCTTTCAGCACATTGCTGGCATGGCAGCACGCATGTTTGATGTGCCAGTAGCGTTTGTGAATATTGTAGACAGGGATAGCGTTTTAATAAAAGGGAGCATTGGGCTAACTAATGTGAAGGAAATCAGCAGAAGCATTGGCCTGTGCTCACTAGCAATACAGCGTGACGAGGTTACTGTTTTTGAGAATACCAGAACAGAACTAAGCCTTTCAGCAAACCCGTTAATTTACGGTGAACCTGGCTTTCAGTTTTACGCGGGAGCACCGCTAAAAACGTCAGATGGCTACAGCATAGGTGCTGTAGGAGTTGCCGATTACAAGCCGCGCAACTTTGCAGAGGCAGAAGAGTTAATGCTGGAGGCACTGGCAACAACTGTAATGGAAGAGCTTTCTGAAATGCAGCTTATGAGCGTAACACAATAACCACGTGTTGCTTTTCTATCAGAACCACCTGTGACTTATTGTAAAGCCTCTACTTAACTGACCCAAGGGCCTGCAAAGCGCCCTATAATGCTCAATTTTACACGTAGCACCACCTTGTAAGATGTTGCTAATGTTTTATATTTGTGCTTCCTTGTAGAACTATAGTAGTTTTACTATAACTTTTCGCATTTGCCGCACCCTTACACCTGCCATGTTTGCTGGTTTATAATGGAGGCAAGCACAAAGCTAGCTTAGCATCATTGGCCCTGTAGTTCAATGGATAGAATAGGAGTTTCCTAAACTCTAGATCCAGGTTCGATTCCTGGCAGGGCCACAAGAAAGCCCCTCTGCACAAAACAGAGGGGCTTTTTCTATTTTATATTTACTTAATTAGTTAGCGCTGCAGTATAAACCAGCAAAGCACCATATAACAAGAAGAAACAGCAATTTATAGCTCATGATATATGACGTGATAGTTATCGGCGGCGGACAAAGCGCCTTAGCCTGCGCTTACTTTTTACGCAGGGCTGATCTCAGCTACCTTATACTTGATAACCAGAAAGAGTCTGGAGGTGCTTGGCTGCACGCATGGGATTCGCTTACGCTCTTCTCTCCTTCAGACCAAAGCTCACTGCCTGGTTGGCTCATGCCTAAATCGGAGAGTGCCTTTCCTACACGCCATGAGGTGATAGACTACCTGCGCCAGTATGAGAAACGGTATCAGTTATCTATCAAAAGGCCTGTGCAGGTACATCAGGTTACACCCCATGAGAACAGCTTTATACTTGAAACCAGCGATGGCAACTACCAGTCCAAAGCCCTAATAAGCGCCACAGGCACCTGGCACAAGCCATACATCCCCCCGGTACCCGGCCGTGAGAAATTCAGAGGCCTGCAACTGCACTCAGCTTTCTACAAAATTGCTGAGCAATTAGTGGGCAAGAAAGTATTGGTGGTAGGCGAAGGCAATTCAGGCGCGCAAATTATGTCTGAGGTATCGTTAGTAGCAGAAGCAGTATGGGCAACCAAAAAAGAGCCGGAATTTTTACCCGACGATGTAGATGGGCGAGTTTTATTTGACGTGGCGACGGCAAAGTATTATGCCCAAAAAGAAGGGAAAGAATTTAAGCCTGAGAAACTCAGCCTTGGCAATATTGTAGTGGTGCCAACTGTTAGGGCGGCACGTGAGCGAAACGCACTCCAGGCTGCAGGCAGATTTGAATCAGTAAATGAAACCGGCGTAATCTGGCAGGACGGTAGACACGAACAGTTCGACGCCATTATCTGGTGCACAGGCTTCTGGTCTGCCCTTGATCACCTTGCTGCACTCGACATCGTAACTGAGAACGGCAAGATACCTACAGAAGGCACCAAGGCTAAAGACTATCTTGGCCTTTGGCTAGTAGGCTATGGTAACTGGACCGGCTTCGCTTCGGCCACGCTGATAGGTGTAGGCAGATCAGCCAGAGAAACAGTAAAACAAATACAGGAGTATCTGCGAGAGAGGAGCCTATAACGTAAAAAGCCTGCCACTATACATGGCAGGCTTTTTATGATTTACACCTCGTTACTTAAAATCCACCTAGGCTGGAGGTGCCTCTGTCTGAGTTATGCGAAGTATCGCCACCGGCACTGCCAAGGCCTCCGCCATAGGTGCTTCCACCCATAGAGCCATAGCCACCGTAATTGCCAGAAGAGTTACCATACACGTTGTTACCAAAGGCTCCGCCATGGTTGCCGCCAGAGTAGCCTGTGCCGCCACCGTAGTTCTTACCCCCGTACGTGCTTCCCATACCGGTACCGTAGCCATCAGCAAAGTTTCGGGTACCATAATTCGGAATACCCCGGTTTGAGTTAGGGAATGACTCGCCCATGCCACCACCGTAGCGTGTACTTCTAAGGCCATCCATTCTGTCGGAGTAGTAAGGCTGATCCTCCTGCATATTGCCTTCTCGCTGCCTGCTGTTTAGGGTATTGTAGCGATCGGATGTACCATCAAAGCTAGAGATGCCATACCCTTGCCGTATGTCACCTTGCCTAGGCTGCCTCTGGGTATACTGATCTTCGTCTCTTCTGTATCGCTCCTGGTCTCTCCTATCGTCTCCATAGTACCCCCTGTTACGATCATAGTCCTGACTGTATCCTCTGTCGTAACCTTGGTTTCGGTAGCCGTGATAGCGATCTTCGTCCCGCTGATTGTAGCTTCTGTTGTCTCTATAATCTCTGTCAAAGCGATTGTTCATCTCTCGGTCACCTGCTCGGTTTTGCCCGTACCCCATTCTGCCTTCGTGCTCCAGGCCATCGTAGTAGCGGCGGTCTCTATCGTTTCTTTCCATAGCGTTCGGTTTAGATTTAAAATTTGATCATTCCTTTTTAACGGGAGCGATACCACACGGTTCAAACATCCTGCACAGCCGTAAAGGCACTTGTCCTAAACCAGCCCGCTACAGCTTTTGTAACATTATGCGCTATAGTTACATATATTAAAAGCAACCTTGCTCCTTTACACCTAATGAGAAAGCTTTTCTATATTACCTGTAGCTTCTTCTGCCTTAGCTCATGCTCTGGCGGAGGCAATGATGTGCAGGACGGGGAGCAGGTTACGATTGCCAGCGAAACTGGGCAGCCTACTCCGCTACCAGCCGATGTGATCTACAGCGCTAAACCGCTTATCAATGGCAGGCTCTACAGCAAGCCAAATTTTGAAGCCAGCTCCCTTGCATACTTTGATACTGCCCAAAGCATACACATCCTGGACACCTCTAACACAATGTTTGTGAGGGCTCGTATACTCCAGGACACCTCCTCCTATACTGGCTATGTACCCAAGACCATACTCCCAGAGCAGAAACAGTAATCACAACAAAGCCAAATTGCTGCACCATCTATCAAGTTAAGGCAAAAGAAAAGCGGCAGCTCTTTTCAAAGAACTGCCGCTCTACATACACTTTGTCTTTCTTCTACTTTATCACCACGCGCCGGACGGCACTGTAGTTATCAGCCTCCAGCTTAACGTAATACAAACCCTTAGCATAACGATCCAGATTAATTGTTCTGGTCAGTTTAGGTTCATCCCGCCTAATCGTTTCACGGTATATCTCGTTACCGATTACGTTCAGAATACGTAACTCCACCTGATGCGCCTCTAAGTTAGACACAGAGATGGTAAATACTCCATTACTCGGGTTAGGGTAAATTGCAACATCTTCCTCTTGCTCTAAGCCAAGCGGATTTTTATCTGTTTGCTGCGTTGCCTGCACCTGCACAGGAGGTTTGGCCTGCGCCTGCACAAACAGCACAGAGAAACATGTAAATAATGACAGTATAATTTGTTTCATATTAGTCGTTTATCCGAAATCTTTTTAGAATGTACTAGACAAAAGTCGTTCCACTTATTAAAACGCTCAGCCTTAATTTTTGTTCGTGTATTATACCCTATAAAAAGCGGCTGTTCACCAAATATAAGATTGTAAAGTTGTACAAAATTAATTTCATAAAGAATAATTGAGTTGATAAAAAAGGATGTCTTGGTGATAGGTGGCGGACTAGCCGGCCTAGTTAGCGCTCTAGGGCTGGCAAGGGCCGGACTGCAGGTAGCGCTTATCGAAAAAAAGGCCTATCCCTTCCATAGGGTTTGCGGAGAGTATATCTCCAACGAGGCCTTACCATACTTGCGTAAGCTCGGAGCACAGATAAGCCTGCTTGACCCGGCACGTATCAACCGCTTTATGCTTACTTCTCCATCCGGCAAAGCGCTATTCTCCAAATTGGACTTAGGCGGTTTTGGTCTCAGCCGCTACACCCTAGACAACCACCTGTATGAGCTGGCGCAGCAGCAGGAAGTGCAGTTTTTTCTGCAGCAAAGCGCACAACAAATTCATTTCGCTCATGACCAGTTTACAGCCTTACTATCCAGCGGAGAAAGCATACAGGCCCCTGTAGCCGTTGGAGCATTTGGCAAGCGCTCTAACCTCGACCGCCAGTTGCAGCGAAGCTTCTTCCGGGCCCGCTCCCCATACATCGGTGTAAAGTACCACATTAAGCATGACTTCCCCCGCGACCTGATTGCCCTGCACAACTTCCATGACGGATATGCAGGTACCTCAGCCATAGAAGACGGGAAACACTGCTTCTGCTACCTTACTACACGCGAGAACCTGAAAAAGCACGGTTCCATACCCGCCATGGAGCAGGCTATACTTTGCCGCAACCCACACCTCCAGCACATTTTTAAGGAAGCCGAATTTTTATACTTGCAGCCGGAGGTTATCAACGAGATTTCGTTCGCAACTAAAACCTGCGTGGATAACCACATGCTGATGTGTGGCGACGCTGCCGGCATGATAACACCGCTCTGCGGCAATGGCATGGCCATGGCGGTACACAGCGCGAAACTTCTGACCGACCAGGTGCTGCTGTACTTTTACAAAGGCCGCAACCGTCAAAAGCTGGAGCAGCAGTATACTTTTGCCTGGAAGCAGCAATTCGCTTCCAGGCTTCGTCTGGGCCGCACGGTGCAGCATCTGTTTGGAGGTCCGCTACTGTCGGAGGTAACAGTGGGCCTGTTAAAGGCAGTGCCGCCTGCGGTGCAGCTTATCATGCGCCAAACGCATGGTAAGCCTTTCTAAAGCTGCTCCTGCTTTCGCCCAAATCTTATAAGCGGCCGCATCCGTACTTATGTGCGTGTTCGTTTTTCGTATGCGGCTTAGCAGTTTTATACTTTCTCCCGACACATGCAACACGACAAGCGAAACCATACCCGAAACACAAATCACATGAAAAGCTACATTTGCGCCATCGGCACGGCTAACCCTCCGAACAAAATACCGCAGATGCAGGTGGCAGACTTTATGGCTGCCGCCATGCAGTTTGATGAGCAGGATACCCGCAAGCTGAAGGCGCTATACCGTGTGTCGGGCATTGGGCAGCGTTACAGTGTGCTGGAAGATTACACCCGCCAGAACGGTAACTTCTCCTTTTACCCAAATACCCCTACCCTGGAGCCTTTCCCTACGGTGCAGCAGCGCATGGATGTATATCGCCGGCATGCGGTGCAGTTATCAGAGCAGGCAATCCGGAGCTGCCTTGACCAAACACCAAGCATACAGCTCAGCGACCTCACCCATCTGATTACAGTTAGCTGCACAGGCATGTATGCCCCTGGGCTAGATATAGAGCTGGTTGAACGCCTAAGCCTGTCGCCTTGTGTGCAGCGCACTTCTGTAAATTTTATGGGCTGCTATGCCGCGTTTAACGCGATTAAACTGGCAGACTCCATCTGCAGGGCAAACCCGGAGGCTAAGGTAATGCTGGTGTGCACAGAGATCTGTACCATCCATTTTCAGAAGAACCCGGAACAGGACCATTTGGTGTCTAACGCCTTGTTTGGCGATGGCGCGGCGGCTGTACTGATGCAGGGGCAGCCCTGCCAGCAGATGAGCCTGGAACTGCAGTCTTTCCACTGCGATCTTGCACCTGCTGGCAAGCGCGACATGGCCTGGCACATTGGTGACACAGGCTTTGAAATGACCCTCTCCTCCTATGTGCCAGATCTGATCAAGAAAGGTATAAAACAGCTGACGGAGCGGCTTCTACAGGGCCTCAAAACCACACTGGCGGAGATAAAGCTGTTTGCCATACACCCCGGTGGCAGGCGCATTCTGGAAGTAATAGAGCAGGAGCTAGGCATGACCCGCGACGACAACCGTTTTGCTTACCAGGTACTGCGCGATTTTGGCAATATGTCGTCGGCTACGGTGCTGTTTGTACTAAAAGAGTTAATGCAAACACTGACGCCCCAACACAAAGATGAACCTGTGCTGAGCTTCGCCTTCGGCCCCGGCCTTACCCTGGAATCCATGTTACTGAAGGTCCATTATGCACATGCTGAGACAACGGTCTAACGAGCTGGAGCTAATGGATGACCTCACGCTTAGCGGAGAGGAACTACGCCAGAACCTGCGCGAACTGGAGGTGATCAACAACTGGCTGGGCGGGCATAAAGTAGTACTAAGTGCGCTGGACAGCCTGCTGGCAGAGCACCAACCTGAACGCCTGCGCATTGCAGACATTGGCTGTGGCGGCGGCGACACCTTACGAAGTATAGCCCGCTGGGCCCGCAGCAAACGTGTACCTGTAGCACTGGTTGGTGTTGATGCGAACGATTTTATGGTGCAGTATGCCCGCCGCCACTGCAGTGCCTACCCTGAGATAACCATAGAGCAGCAAGATGTTTTCTCAAAGGAATATAGCCTGCAAAGGTATGATGTTATAGTGTGCAGCCTTTTTTGCCACCACTTTACCGATGCACAACTGGTGCAGATGTTCCGGCAGCTGTACGGGCAGGCTAGGCTGGGAGTAATCATCAATGATTTGCACCGGCACTGGCTGGCCTATTACTCCATCAAATACATAACGGCAGCCTTCTCTAAGTCAGACCTGGTCAGGAACGATGCGCCACTCTCGGTATGGCGAGCATTCAGGCGTCAGGAGTTAGTGCAGCTGGTGCAACAGGCAGGTGTAGCTAAGTATAGATTACGCTGGATGTGGGCTTTCCGGTGGCAACTGCTTTTGCAAAAAATATAAGTGTTGCTTCGGCTGTAAATTATTTCAGGACATAATATGCGTAAACAAACGATTAACTTCTGGATACTTTTCACAGTATCAACCATCCTTTCCGCCATTGCTATCTCCTTATTTTTTAAGGCACTGAAGGTAATATTAATGGTAGTGCTGATTTTGGCACTGACTCCTATTATCTATCTTATCCTGCGCCTTATCTTCCCAACCAAAAAAGATGAGGACGATAAGCTTCGGAAGCGGGATTAGAACCGGTGCTTGCCTGAATCTTTACATGGGGCTCCTACCCCAAGAGTTTACTGGGTTTGAGGATGAGCAGGACTAAAAGTGGAAAACACTTTCTAACTTCTTAACCTTCTAACTAAAAGTAGAACTGCTGTGCCAGCCTAAAGGTGTTGGCATGTGCCTCTATAATGTATGCAATCTGTTTAGAATACCCACCACCCATACTTACCGTAACAGGCAGGTTATGGCGCTTACAAAGCTCCAGCACCGTACGGTCGCGCTCTTTACAGCCATCTATGGTCATTCCTAACTTTCCCAGCTTATCAGTAGCCAGCACATCCACCCCCGACTGAAAGAAGACAAATTCAGGCTGCACCACATCAAGCAAGCGTGGCAGGTGATGCTTTAACAACTGCAGGTAAGTTTTATCGTCCGTGCCTTCTGCTAAAGGCACATCCAGATCAGAATTCTCTTTATGGAAGGGGTAGTTGTGGCCGCAGTGCATACTAAATGTAAACACCTTCGGCTCGTTCTCAAAAATCTGTGCGGTGCCATTACCCTGATGCACATCCAGGTCCACCACCAACACCTTGTTTATATTTTTGTACTTGATGAGGTGGTTTGCAGCAATGGCAATATCATTGAGCAGGCAGAAGCCTTCCCCCCGGTCAGTAAAGGCATGGTGGGTACCGCCGGCAATATTCATCCCGATACCATATTCTAATGCAAACAAAGCAGCCTGCACTGTACCATTCATAATCACCACCTCGCGTTGCACCAGCTGCTCCGATAAAGGAAAACCTGTCTTTCTGATTTCAGACGGGGTGAGCTGAAGGCCACTGAGCCGTTGCCAGTAAGTTGTGTCGTGCGTATCAAGTATAAACTTTTCTGCCAGTGGCTCTGGAGCAAATAAGTTACCTTCGGTAATGGTACCCTCATATAAAAGCTGCTCGGGCAGCAGGTCATACTTTGCCATCGGGAAGCGGTGCCCCTCAGGAAGGCTGTGTGCAAAAATTTCGGACCAAGCTATCTTTAACATAGTACAAAACTAACAACAATAGGGCTATTAGAGTTTAGCTTCTCGCTTCTTACAAACAGCACAACGCGTTGCACCACCCATACAAGTTTAGTACAATTAACACTACTAACTCACAATAACGTGGATAACTTCTGAAACCATTTCAGACATGCCTAGCACAAGCAGTTTTCTTCAACTTCTAGGCAGCTAATTGTGGATAACTTTGTTGATTACACATGTTTATCCACCTTTTCTTGTTAATTCATTGTGAACAAGCTCCTGATTTCGTAATAATCCAGTGAAATTTTGCCTAACTGTGGAAATTGTCCACAGTTAGGCAAAAGGATTAATGGTTTACTTCTACCTACTGTAGCACTTCTTCTATTCATCTTAAAACACAATTAGCTCCTTCTTCATTCAGTGTTAAAACGGAGGTATCTGCTCAAAAATATTTTTTGCCCAAAACTACTGTACACAGAATATATTTACTTTACTTTTCCTACTGTTCACCCAGATAATAAGCTGGCACACACAAACTTTTATACCAGCAGCTACATAACCTCAGCCTTAAAATAAAGTATAAAACATATGAACAGCTCTTCACATTACAGAAGAGCATCAGTAAGCAAATCAGAAACTATGAGAAAAGGATTTACCCTGATGTTGCTACTACTTTGGTCGGCTACAGGCTTTGCCCAAATAGACGTAGAAGGCCCAAGCCGAGTGCAGCAAAACCACAACTTGTTAAGCCGCTCTCCCAACTCTGGTATCGGTATCAAAGGCGGAGTTAGCCTTGCCAATGTGCATGGCAGCGACAAAGACAAGTTTGGAAATGTTAGCAACCACACGTCTTTCCATGCCGGTGTTTTTGCCCAGTTCGGCTTTGGAGACTTTTTCTCGCTGCAGCCAGAATTGCTTTACTCCCGCAAAGGCTTTGAGCGCCAAGACTCGGTGTTCAGGTATGACTACCTGGAGGTGCCAGTGCTAGCGGTGTTTAATATAACAAACAACTTTAGTGTACACCTTGGCCCACAGGTAGGCGTTATGGTATCGGCAAAACACGAGGACCAGGAAATTGACCTGGAGCCTTATAACGCCTTTGATTATGGCGCTAGCGCAGGTTTGGAAGGCCAGGTTGGACGCTTCAGGCTAGGTACACGCTATGTGCACAGCTTAGGCGACTTGCGCAAGGAGGACAGTAGCGGCAATAGCATAGACGAGAACATTATGAATGGGGTAATTCAGGTATACCTTGGCGTTTCGTTCTAGCAGAAATTGATTCGCTAAAAGTTATCAGGAGCCGGCATTATGTCCGGCTTTTGCTTTTTTAGGGCCACTACAACATATAGATTATATCGTTTTATGTTTTACCAGCGTACCACTAGGTGTTAAACTGCGGCACAGTAGCACATATAAAAAATCAGAACTACTATGGGGAAGCACCACCAACACCTGTTTCTGCAGCTCGCTATGCTGTTCCTGCTGGTTTCGGCTTGTGATACCACGGTCAGGACTGACGAGGCTGAGATAGGCGATGCTATAGTAAAGGAGGCTAGTGTGGCTCCAACCGATACCTTTGTTGTAGATACAGCCCGAAGTGAAATCACCTGGATTGGGGCTAAAATGACAGGCAGACACAACGGCGTAATAGACATCACAGAAGGAGAGCTATACATGACCAATGGACTTGTTACAGGAGGCCGCATTACTCTTGACATGACTACTGTTAGGTCAACCGACAAAACCATTGACGAGAACAGCAATAAGAAGCTCACCACGCATCTTCGCTCTCCAGACTTTTTCGACTCTGAGCGCTATACTACCGCTACTTTTGAGCTAACAGGCTTTGCCCCCTACGATAGCACCGCCGAGCAGAGCAGCCCTAGTGGCGTCACTCCCCGGTACAGTGAGCTGCGTATAAAAAACCCTACGCACCGTGTTAGCGGCAACCTCACGATCAGGGGCCAAACTAAAAGTGTTGTGTTTCCGGCAAGAGTAACTCTGGAAGATAGCCTGCTGCGCGCTAAGGCCAATTTCAACATAGACCGCACCAAGTGGGGCCTTGTATACCGTTCCGATAACTCCCTAGGCGACCAAACCATTCGCGCAGAAGTGAACATCGGTTTAGACCTGATAGCCACGACACAAAACCCTAGTTTATAACTATTTGCCACCCATTATCGGGTACATGCTATGGCACTACAGATGCAAAGAGCAGTAAGTCATATGCTAAAGCCGGTTTTTATGCGTTCCTACTCATAAACCATCGTTTACCCATGAGAAGATTTCTGTGCCTGCTTACCTTTTTCTTTCTTTGTCTTACAGCCAGCGCCCAAGACCTGAGCCAGCTGAACCAAGGGCAGGCAGACACACTAGAGGCCGGTATGTTGGTGTTAGGCGGCTGGGCCATCATTAACATTCTTTTCAGCAGCTTTAAGCTGACGAAAGCCACCCGCAGCCGCAAGTACTTTTACCAAATGAATGTATACTGGAACATTGTAAACCTGCTCATCGCCAGCTTTGCCTTGTATACTATACTTTCCAAGGATAGTGCCACGCTCAGCTTATCAGATAGCCTTTACCTGCACGGCTGGTATAAAAAGCTGCTTTACCTTAGTGTAGGCCTGGATGCAGGCTTTATAATGCTGGGTGCTTACCTGAAAGAGCACTCACGCTGGTCGGCTAAGGCCGAACAAATGCAGGGTTGGGGGCAATCGGTACTATTACAAGGGTTGTTTCTACTACTACTGGACCTAGTACTGGTAATACTGTTGGAGACTTATACCAACGACTTTTTTCAACTGGTAGGAAAGGTGTAGCTTAAGCTTTACTTATAACGACCTGCTCACTCCCCAGTGTAGAGCCTGAAAAAGAAACCCACACCTTACATCTAAGGTGTGGGTTTCTTTTATAGAAGTACAACCACTAGCGGTCGTGCTTACCTTCAGCAAATTCTTCGATCATCTTTTTATTGAAAGCAGGTATATCATCAGGATTACGGCTTGTTACCAGGCCTTGGTCTACTACAACCTCCTGGTCTACCCACTCCGCACCGGCATTTTTGAGGTCGGTTTGCAGGGTGTGGTAACTGGTCATCTTTTTGCCTTTTACCTTACCTGTTTCGATCAAGGTCCAAGGCCCATGGCAAATAGCTGCAACTGGCTTGCCGCTCTCCATAAACTTGTTCACAAAGCTCACCGCATCCTTGTTGGCACGCAGGTTATCTGGGTTCATTACACCACCAGGTAGCAACAGGCCATTGTAATCATCAGCCTTAACGTCGTTCAACTTCTTATCCACCTTAAACTTGTCGCCCCACTCGGTATGATTCCAGGCCTTGATCTCATTATTGTCATTCGGTGAGATGATATGTGCCTCAGCACCCGCTTCTTTGAGTGCTTTCAGCGGCTCTGTCAGCTCCACCTGCTCAAATCCTTCTTCTACTAGTATCGCTATTTTCTTTCCTTCTAGTTTGTTCGCCATTCTAAGTTTGTTTTTTATGGTTAAACATTGTGTTGCTATATACATAACGCTTCAATACTCGAATTGTTAACCATTTCCCTTGTCACATCTGCAGGTGTTACCCATTATTAGTTCACCGATAATAGGTAAACAGTCTCCTCGCACACTAGCTATTGATAGTGATTTTGTATGTGACACCATCATTTTTACCTTTCATTATTTGGAATTAGTCTAAGTAAGTAGGTAAGTTTGCTGCCACTTAGAATTAGTCTAAATAAAGCAGCATTCTATTGGCAAAAGCTGCCCGGAATGACCACACATAATCAACATAACTTGTTAGGCATGCTGAAAAAATTTACGCTTATCTGTTTGTGTATCCTGTTCACACAGTTCGCATGGGCGCAACACCATAAAAGCTCAGTTATCAAGGGGCGGGTGCTGCAAGAAAATGACCAACCGCTTGCTGCCGCCAGCATTGTGGTAGAAAATACTCCTTTCGGTACCGTAACCGATGAGAACGGCTACTTTAAGATTATACACATGCCGGAAGGTACTTACCAGGTTAGAGCCATGATGATCGGCTTTAACAGCCTTACAACAAAGGTTCAGTTAGATCGTGGCGAGATAGAGGACGTTAATTTCAAGCTTCTGACCAAATCCAACCAGGTATCAGAGGTAGAGGTGTTCGGGGTAAGAGATAAGCAGCCTGAGAAGCTGGATGCCATTACCCGACTACCTCTTAAGCCAAGCGAGCAGATTCAGAGCATTTCTGTGATTTCGGAGAAGCTGATTGAGCAACAGGGCGCGCTAACTGTGATTGAAGGTGTGCGCAACGTACCAGGAGTTTATACTTACGCTACTTACGGTGGAGTAAGAGAAAGTATCTCTTCACGTGGTTTCCGTGGCATTCCTACACTTAAAAATGGTGTGCGCGTAATGACCGACTTCCGTGGCCAGGGCTTCTCTACCGATATGCAGGGTGTGGAAAGCGTGCAGGTACTGAAAGGTGCCAGCTCTATTACCATGGGTGCTTCTACCGACTTAGGTGGCCCGGGCGGTATCGTGAATATCGTAACCAAAACACCTAAGTTCGAGAACTCAGGCAGCGTATCGCTGCGAGCAGGCAGCTGGGGCTTAATCAGACCAACATTTGATGTGCAGCGCGTGCTGGACAAGAGCAATAAAGTAGCCATACGTCTGAACGGCGCTTATGAAAACGGTGGCAAGTTCCGCGACCACATGGAGAACGAGTCGTTCTACATTAACCCGTCGTTGGAGTGGAGACCAAATGCCCGCAGCACCTTGACGCTGGAAATGGATTACTTTAACGAGGCACAGACCATAGACCCAGGTACTGTAAACCTTTCTGTAGGCAACAAGGAAAACCAGATCTATGACATGCCATCCAACCGCTTCCTGGGTTTCGAGTCTGACAAGACAGATTTGAAGCACACTACTTACACAGCTCGCTACAATTACAACATCACCAACAGTTTATACTTACGTGCTGCTGTTTTCAGCTCCAATTACAACTACGATGCTATCAAGACTAACTTGGCGGCATTGAAGGCTAATTCATCAACGGGCGTAAACGTAGACCAAGTGAACTGGTACCGCCGCTCTATCGCCCACAACTCTACCCGCGAAGACAACAGCACTGTAGTGCAATTGGACCTGGTAGGCCGCAAAATAGAGACAGGCAAGATCAACCATACTTTTCAGGTAGGTGTTGATTACCGCTACATCGATCTATTCCAGCCTACTTATAACTCCATTGCCATAGACGAAATCAACGTTTTTGACCCGGCTACTATTTCGCATACCTTGCCTGAGAGTTTGCCTGCTTTTGAGCGCACTGGTGGTACACAAGCTTACGACTACCGCTTCGGGGCCACTTTCCAGGATGTGATTCAGCTTACCAACTGGGCCAGAGTATACGGTGGCGTACGCTACAGCACCAATAAGACAAGAGACAATGGTGAAAACAGCGCTACTACGGAATTCTGGAACCCATTGGCTGGTGTCATGTTCACGATCAAAGATGGTTTGAATATCTTTGGTTCTTACACCAACAGCACCAACCCTCGCTCTGCCTCCGTGGTAGACGAGAATGGCAACCCACTGGGTGCCGAGCGTATTGATCAGCTGGAGGCTGGCATCAAGTCTGAGTGGTTGAACGACCGCCTGCGCTTTAACCTAACGCTCTTCAAGATCAACAACAAAGACATGAACCTGCAGGCCTTTACCGTGGATGAAAACGGTGCGGTGCTGCCAACCGGCTACTACATTAAAGGCGGTAACGATGAGCGCAAAGGTGTAGAAGTAGAGCTTACTGGCCGTGTGCTGGAGAACCTGGAGATCGTTACTGGTTATTCTTACATAGATGCACAGTATAAAGACCACACCACTTTTGTACCGGGTTCTGCACCAAACAACACACCAAAGCATACTTTCAACGCCTATGCAAACTATACCCTGAGAAGCGGTCTGCTGCAAGGCCTAAACATTGGTGCCGGTGCTTATTACCTGGGCGAGCGCCCTTACAACGACTGGACAATAGATGGTGTGCAGTATCACAACATTGAGCCGAACACTGCGCCTTGGTACAACAAAGCTTATACCATAGTAAATGCACAGGTTGGTTATGAGTTTAAGAAACACTGGGGCATAAGAGCCTTGTTCAACAACATCTTCGATGAGGTAGGCTACGATGCATACCGCAGCAGCTTCATCGACAGGATACAGCCAAGGAACTTTTCCGGTGTAGTAACTTATAAATTTTAATTAGATTTATTCCAAATAATTAAAAAGCTGCCGATATTTACATCGGCAGCTTTGCTTTGCACACCATTCAAAGTCTTTTCCAAACTCCCTGACAGATGAAAAAATACACCTGGCGAAAGCTCTTCAACGATGTACACCTTTGGCTAGGCATTGCCAGTGGCCTCGTACTGTTTGTGGTTTGCCTTACGGGCACCATCTATACCTTCAGGGATGAGGTAGAGCAACTAATGGCCCCGGAGAAATACCATGTTGAGGTACCGGCTAACGCGCAGCCTATTGCTCCCGGCAAATTGATAGCGCAGTTAGAGCAGGAACTGAAGGGAAAGGTAGTGAACCTGAACATACCAGAGGATAAAGCCAGTACCTACACTGTAGGAGTAGCGCCAGCTCCTTCTACAGAAAAGGGACCTAAAGGCAAAGGTGGCGAGCAAGGTAAGGGAGGCCATGGCGGCGGAAGACCAGCCACCTATTATGTAAATCCTTACACCGGGCAGGTAGTTGGCACGCCAGAGAGCGCCACCTCAGAATTTTTTGGCACTGTAATGCGCCTGCACCGCTGGCTGCTGATAGAAGGCGATGTGGGTAAGATCATTGTGGGTACTTCTACTATCATCTTCACCTTTCTGGTACTGACAGGGCTGGTACTGTGGTTCCCTGTAAAACGCAAGAACTGGAAGCAGGGTCTCAAGATCAAAACAAATGCTAAGTGGAAACGCGTAAACCATGACCTGCACAATACCCTGGGCTTTTACTCTTCTATCCTGCTGCTGATCATGGCCCTGACCGGCCTTTGCTGGTCGTTTGAGTGGTACCGCGATGGCTTAAGCAGCGCGATGGGCTCAGAAGTATTCAAAGGCCGCCGCGAAAAGCCAATGACCATTGCTAGCGCTGCCTCTACAGCTACTCCAGAAGATTACATACAGCAGACCAACCTGCTGCTACCTTACTCTGGCGACCTGCGTTTGTCACTTCCAACTGACGATACCACAGCTGTAGTTGTACAGAAGAGCAAGACGGGCTTATTTGCCCTCGCTGCTTCTGACAAGGTACAGCTAAACAAGCATAATGCTGAGCCTCTGCAGGTAGAGAAGTTCTCTGATAAGCCTCTGAACGAGCAGATTGTGTCACTGATCAAGCCGCTGCACCTAGGCAACGTCTACGGTACTTTTTCTAAGATTTTATACTTTATTGCCTGCCTTATAGCCACAAGCTTGCCTGTAACAGGCACTTTGATCTGGATAAACAAGCTCCGCAAAAAGAAGAAGCCAAGCAAAGCCACACGTTACGGTGCAACTCCGGTTGCTAGCTAAGCAGGCACAGAAAGCAAAAACAGCCACGGTTATATTTTAGCCGTGGCTGTTTTTGTTTATAACAGTGCAAATCGAGTTACGCCTCGCTTTTATAATCCGCTGCAAATATTAATTTTATAGGAATAAACACGTATAAACCTGGTACACACGTTACCCAAGTATGATGACACACAAACTGAACCTGCTTCTGGCATCACTGGTCCTGCTGTTGCTCACCACAACCGCTGCCTCAGCACAAAAGGTGGAGGTCATAAAGTTTGCAGACCTGAAGGAGCTGCGAAACCAACCTCACGATACTTTATATGTAGTAAACTTCTGGGCCACCTGGTGCAGACCCTGCATAAAGGAGCTGCCATACTTCGAAGCTGCCAATCAGAAGTATAAAGGCCAGCCTGTAAAGGTAGTGCTGGTAAGTATGGACGCTGTGGAGGATTTAGATAGTCGTGTAAAAACCTTTGTGCAGAAACGCGGACTACAGTCGGAGCTACTATTGCTGGATGAGGTAGACGGCAACTCCTGGATAGATAAGCTGGAGCCCAAATGGTCTGGCGCTATACCTGCCACTATGGTGTTTAACAACAAGCGCGGGCACTATGAGTTTCGTGAAGCTGAGATGACGGAAGAAGAGCTAACGACTATAATTGAGAAGTATAAGTAGGCTACACGCCCAGTACGAAAAGCAATTCATCATCAACTATAAAGTAAGACCTATGAAAAAAATGAACCTGCCTTATGTTTATGCGGCTTGCCTGGTGCTGGTGAGCCTGTTGCTTTCGGCTGTTCCAGCTTCAGAGCACGGCTACAAAGTGGGTGACACAGCTCGCGACTTCCGGCTGAAAAACGTGGACGGCAAGATGGTATCCCTGGCGGATTACAAAGATGCCAAAGGCTTTATTGTCACCTTTACCTGTAACTCCTGCCCTTACTCCGTAGCCTACGAAGACCGCCTGATCGAGCTGCACAATAAGTTTGCCTCCAAAGGTTACCCTCTCATCGCCATCAACCCTAACGATGCTCAAGTATCGCCGCGAGATTCTTACGACAAGATGCAGGTGCGTGCCAAGGAGAAAAACTTTCCTTTCCCTTACCTGCACGACGAAACTCAAGAGATTACCCGAGCTTACGGCGCTACCCGCACCCCCCATTTATACATTGTGCAGAAGCAGCAGGATGGCAGCTTAAAAGTAGCCTATATCGGTACTGTAGATGACAATTATAAAGATGCCAGCCAGGCACAGAAAAAGTATGCAGAAGAAGCTTTAAATGAACTGGTGGCCGGTAAACAAATAAGCCAACCGAATACGAAGGCCATTGGCTGCACTATTAAATGGAAGGAAGCATAGACTGCTAGCGCAGAGTACACACATAACCTAACGCACCTGTCAATTATTGGCAGGTGCGTTTTTTATTCGGTAATTCTAAAAATGCTATACTTAAACAGTCTAGGCTACCGCATTTAAAATTGAATTGTTATATTGAAGAAGCACTATACTAACTCCATACTTGTGACTATAGCGGAATAATCTTCTACTTAGTTTTTAAAGTAAAGGAAAGCTCTCACGGCGAAACTAATCAAAGCTTTCTGTATACTCTTTTGAATTGTCTGAAGGCGGTTTGGCTATAGTGCGCTTATGTTGACAACTTTAAAACGACCGACAAAGAGGCTTTGAGAAAAGTATAAAAGTTGCCAAGTCAGCAACAGCCGAACCTAGTGCACCTTGTTGCCCAGCAGATTGGCGGCAGTCCTGAATTATGAGTTCGTGTAGCAACCTCTAACTACCGGCTCAAATATAACGCTTTAATAAAATGAAAAAGGTTTTACTATTCTTACTCTGTTTAGTGGTTGCCTGCGCCACCTATGCGCAGAACTACCCACACCAAAGTGATGTGTTATGGGTAACTACCCCTAGCAACACCAATTGGCTGTACAGACTGAATGAAGAAGCAAAAGTTACCGTCTCGCTCTATGAGTATGGCATTTTGCAAGACAACATTAAGATAAGCTACAGTATCGGGCCAGAGTTGATGCCAAGTGATAAGACCGGAACAGCTACCATAAAGAATGGCAAAGCGTTGATTTCTATGGGCACAATGTCCAAACCCGGTTTTAGAGACTGCCAATTAAAAGTTCAGCTCAACGGACAGGAGTATAATCACCACATAAAAGTTGGGTTTGAACCAGAAAAGCTGACTCCTTACACGCAGTTCCCGAATGACTTTGTCAGTTTTTGGGAGCAAGCCAAAAAAGCGGCCTCCCAATGCCCAATGGAAGTAACCAAAGTCTTTGTCCCTGAATATTCGAGCGACAAAGTAGACTGCTACCTTATTAAGTTACAGGCATTCCAGAAGGGTAATTTTGTGTACGGCTACCTCACTATCCCCAAAAAGGAAGGAAAGTTTCCTGTAGTGTTTTCGCCTCCTGGCGCAGGCATCAAACCAATGAACCCATCAAAGGATATCTTTTATGCGGAGAACGGGGTCATCCGCTTCGACATGGAAATACATGGCATACGGCCAGACCTGGATGCAGCAACCTATGCAGAGGTAAGCCGGGCTTTTGGCAGAGGGAATAACAGCTATTTAGTCAACGGACTAGAAAACAGGGACTCATACTATATGAAGAAAGTATACTTATCCTGTGTGCGTGCCCTGGATTATTTAACCACCCTGCCGGAATGGGACGGGAAAAACCTGATAGCCCAGGGAGGTAGCCAGGGAGGAGCCTTGGCCATCGTAACAGCAGGACTTGACGAAAGAATTACTGCCTGCGCAGCTAACCATCCTGCACTAAGCGATATGGCCGGGTATAAAGCCAATCGTACTGGAGGTTACCCTCACCTTTTTACCAATTATGACGGGATGGATACCCCCGAAAAGCTCAAGACTTTAGAATACTATGATGTGGTAAATTTCGCGAAACTGATAAAGGTGCCTGTATTTATGACTTGGGGTTATAATGATGATGTCTGTCCTCCTACTACCAGCTACATCGTTTACAATACCCTGAAAAGTAAAAAAGAGGCGCTGATCACACCTGTAAACGAGCATTGGATCTCACTAACAACTCGTCATCGTATTCTAGATTGGATAAAGGGGAACCTTCGGTAGAGCCAACAGAAAGTACAGCCTTGGTATAGGTGCCTGTAAAAGGTCACTACTTAGAAGAAGTGTTTTGGATAAAAGACTGCGTGAGCATAAGCCTAATCATGACAAAAATAATTCTCCTACTATCGTTTATTGCATTGTCTTACAACTCCTACGCCTGTAAGTGTAACACTTATGCTTCTATTGAGACATTCATGGAGGAAAGGTACAGTGCCTCTGACTTTGTTGTTTCTGCCAAAGTAGAATTTGTTAAGGATAGTTTAACAAAAGGCAATTACATAATGTCTGCTGACCCAACCTACTGGCGGCAAGGTGGCTACAATGCTGTCTTGAAGGTTGGCAAAGTCTACAAGGGAGATATCGACACTGACACCATTGAGATAATACCAAACTGGTCTAACTGCAGCCAATACTTCAAAACAGGCCACACTTACATCGTCTTTGTATATGTGAATAAGAAAGGAGAGTTCACAACAAATGTGTGCTCAGGAAGCTTTTCAACAATACAAGTCGACAAGTGTAAAGCATTCCAAAAGATTAGGAAAGAGTAAAGTTGGTGCTAACTACCGTAAAGCATGACGCGTTTCTGCCCTACTCCGTCTTCTTTGTATCAGCGGGCAAAGGCACATCTGTAGGCGTTATAGCGCTGGCAGCCTTATGTGTTGGGCTCATGTGCTTGCAGTGCTTCATACCGGCCACACGTGCCTCTACCTCATACTTGTTGTTATAATATCCCACCCGCCACGATTCTTTCAGGTACAGCCACAAAAACCGGAAGAAGCCATGCTCCTGAAACTGCCGGATATGACAAAGCTCGTGCGCTAGCCAACCTTCATCTTTCAAAAAATCTTTCCGACTAACGCCGCTCAGATGTATGGTTTTGCCCAACACCATCGCCACATTGCTACTTTTTAGTACCATGCGGGCAATTCTGGCAAACGGAGAGCGTTCTACAACTTTAAAATCCATAGATCAACTTAACAATTAGCCATCTAAGCCAGCCAGCAAGGTAAATGGTCTACTTTACCTGCAGAAGCATTACAGAAGCAGGCGAATAGCGTAACCTAGTAGTTTGGCGCTTAGGCAGATATAGCTTACTTTTGCACCGGCTGGGATTAAAGCTCTTCAAAAAGAAAGCTTTTAGTTAGCAAAAGCTGTACTTCCCGGCACTGAAGGTGACAACTGTTTGGCCGCTTCGGCGGCTCGAAACATGCTAAACCCATGAAAAAAGCAACCATATTAAGCGCCTTGGCTATACTGTCGTTGGTGCTTTCGCACTTCTACGAAGTGGCTCCTGCCACACCGGTGCAAGCTAGTCTACAGCCTACTGTTACTCCCTACGCAATAAACTCGCCTGAGGACATGCTACGTGCCATAGAGCTGCGTGAGCCTTTGGTAGACGAAGAGGCTAATGAGCCTTATGAAGAGTATTACGTAAAAAACCTGGGCCTGAGGTTCAGAAACCCTGCTTACCGCTCCTTGGTAGAGACAGCCTCCAAATGGATTGGTACCCCATACCGCTACGGCAGCAGCAGCAAACGCGGCACCGACTGCTCTGGCTTTGTTACCAGCATCTACCGCGAAGTATACGGTATTAATCTAAGCCGCAGTTCCCGCTCCATGTTTCAGGATGTGGTGCGAGTGCAGAAAGACAGCATACGCACCGGCGATCTTGTTTTCTTCCGTCGCAGCGTTAAAGAGCCCATCTTTCATGTAGGTATTTACCTGAAGAATAACAAGTTTATACATTCGGCCACAAGTGGCGGCGTAATGGTTAGTTCACTGTCAGATCCATACTACCGCAACTATTATTACGCTGCCGGTCGTGTTAATTAAAATAGAGCTTTAAAAGCTCTGCTTCTTTTAAGCGCGCCATTGAGCTTGCTGGAAGACGGCTTCCGCTGCCTTCACTTTCTTCAGTCTATACTCCTATTAAATATTAGATAAGAGGGGCACTTGCGTGTGCTATGCAGCACAAGCCACTCCAACACCAAATACCCCTTATCCTCATCCCCACTTTCAGTCTCATCTAGGCTGCACAATTTTCACCGAAAGCGAACCTATACAGGAATAACTGCGCTAAGAAAGGTATGGTAATCCCGCTACTAATACCTATGCATTTGTTAACTTAAAGCAGAACAATTTTATAGTGAGCAAGTATAGGAAGGTTACCGTTTGTTTAAGCAAATTGCACCTGATTTGGCATAACAGCTGGCTTGTCCATTCCAAACAGAACAAGATTAAGTACGTACAAAATGACAGAAAACAAAGGACCTGAAGGCAAAAAAGTGGCACAGAGTGCCGTCTTCAAAAAAATACTGGAGAAAGCAGAAGCATACCTGAAGCACCCTGCAGAAGTAGCCAAACTAGTTAGCGACACCCTTAAAAAAGCCACTGCCAAAAAAGGAGTGGGCGCCCTGGCCGGCGAAGTATGGGAAAACCTCCAGCTGCTGTCGCGCATGCTAAAGGCAGCCAGCTCCGGGGAGTACAAAGGTATACCTACTCCTACGCTTGTAGGCGGCGTAGCTGTTCTGATCTACTTCTTGATGCCTATTGACGTGATACCCGATGTTATTCCAGTAATAGGTTTGCTGGATGATGCCAGCCTGTTAGCCTGGTTTATGGCTAGTATAAAAACAGAACTTGATAAGTTTAAAGAGTGGGAAGCTACCCACCCTATAAGAGTAGAACCAACAGAGGCGCAGCATACGCCTGAGAAACATGATGCCGATATCTCGTTCGGAACTCCGAAGTATAGCGACCGCTCTGCCGGCGATATGCAGATGAATACCAAGACAGACATTTAATTAACCTCACTACTACCTATGGAAACAGACAAAAATAACCGCGATAAAAAGGTGCACAAGCATGGTCAGCCCAAGCCAAAGGAAGAACCAAACGCAAAACACTCCTCCCAAGGCCACAGCACTGATGTAAAAGGCACTGTAACCAACACTCGCGAAGCGACGCTTCGCTCTGCCACCACCGATAGCACACGAGTGCCTAAAAAGGATAGCGATGAAGGCGCTACCGGCGGTAACATACGCTAAACATTTTTTCCTTAATCAACAGCAGGGGCAGGCTAACGTATAGTCTGCCCCTGCTGTTTTCTTGTACTTTATGTAGCTTTTGTAGACACATCGTAGTAGCAACATCGATAAAGTAAAGTAGCCTTATCTATTACAATATAGTACAATACTAATGTGTTAATTTAAATGAAATGCCATAAAAGCTTAACCATTTGACTTTTTTTAATTAAATTAATACTTATCTTTGGCCAAAGAATTTTGTACTTTAACTTTTAGCCAGTGTCTTCATCATTCTTACGTCTTACATCCGTTAATCTACACATCGACGGAATCGGAAAGGTGCTGTTTGAGCGGAGCGATAAAGCCAAGCGCTTGAGCATCAGCGTTCGCCCTTTAAAAGGTGTGCGAGTTGCAGTGCCGCCTCACATTAGCTTCGAAAAAGCCGAGCAACTCATCTACACTAAAGCCGACTGGATCAAAGAGCACCAGGCGCGCATGCAGCAACAGGAGCAACAGGTAACGGTTTATGACCACAATAGTGAGTTTAAGACCAAGTATCACACGCTGCGTCTGCTAACCCACGCCCGCTACGACATGCGCTGTGTTATTGAAAACGGTTACATCAATGTGTTTTACCCTGCCTTCAAAGAGGTAAATGATACCGATGTGCAGAAATTTATCCGCAAGTCTATTGAGGAGGCATACCGCAAGGAAGCCAAGCAGTACCTGCCAGAGCGGGTAGCTTATTTTGCAGATAAGTTCGGGTTTGAGTATCAGAGCGTGTTTATTAAGAACGCCAAGAGCCGCTGGGGCAGCTGTTCTCACATGAACAACATTAACCTGAACCTTCACCTGATGCGCCTGCCAGATGCCCTCTGCGATTACGTGATCCTGCACGAGCTGGCACATACGGTAGAGAAAAACCATGGCCCGCGTTTCTGGTCGTTGCTCGACAGTGTATGCGGCAATGCCAGAGCACTTGATAAAAAACTAAAAGCTTACAGAATCTCTATTTTCTAATAGTTTGCCTATAGCCCTACTTTACTAAGCCAAACAATTACTTACTACTTGATAACAAACTGGCAACAGCCCCTGGCTGCTGCTTAAGGTATAATTGCGCTGTTTCTGCATAAGAGGCAGCACATTAAAAAAGCGCTGCAGGCTATTCCTGCAGCGCTTTTATTTTTAGAGTAAAACTTCCTAAAATTAATTTCCCCTGCTAATCGTGTGGGTAGCAACGTAGTTTACAAAGTCGCCCACGGTATCAATCTTTACCTCGTCCGGGATAGTGATTTTAAAGCTCTTCTCCAATTCGAGGATAATATCAACCACGTCTACGATGTCGAACCCGAAGTCCTGCAACATTCTGTCTGCCCACAGGCGATCAGCTTTTATCTCTTTGGTTTTGCTAATGATGCGGATAACCTCCCTCTCAATAGCGGTATTAGTAGCAATCATAATAGTTTAAACTGTGTATTCTCTTACTTTCCCGTTCACCGTCTGATCCTGCTGCTGCAGTTTAAGGGTGCCACGTTTTTCTTTTCCTATTAATCTGTCTTTTAGTTTTTCATTCAGCAAGTACATCACTGGCACAATCAGCAGCGTTACAGCAGTCGCAAAGCCTAAGCCAAAAATGATGGTCCAGGCAAGTGGCCCCCAGAAGGCTGCACTATCGCCCCCCATAAAGAAACCTGCTTCGAACTCTGTGAACAAAGTGTAGAAGTTAAGGTTTAAGCCTAACCCCAGCGGTATTAAACCAAGTATGGTAGCCGTAGCCGTTAACAACACTGGGTTTAGACGTGTTTTACCCGCCTCTACAATTGCCTCCTTCAACTCCTTGCCTTCGCTCAGAAGAATGTCGGTGAACTCCACAATAAGTATACCGTTCTTCACAACAATACCTGCAAGTGCCACAATGCCCACTCCTGTCATTACAATAGAAGCATCCATCCCAAAAATGGAAAAGCCGAGTAGCACACCAATAATGGAGAACAGCACCTCCGATAAGATGATGAACGGCTTGGATATGGAGTTGAACTGCGTCACCAAAATCAGGAAGATGATGCAGAAAGCTGCGACAAGGGCAATCATCAGGAAACCGGCTGTTTCCTGCTGCTCTTCCTGCTGGCCTCCCATACCTATTTCAAAGCCTTCCGGAGTCTCAAAGTTTTGCAGCGATTCTTCTATCTGCTGTACCACCTCATTGGCGTTGTAGCCATCAAGCACATTAGACTCAAGCGTTACCACGCGCTTCAGGTTTTTCCGCTTAATACCACCGTAGGTAGTTGAGTACTCTACCGTAGCCACGGATGACAATGGAATCTGGCGAATCAAACCTGAATTCATGTCGCGGTAGGTGATTCGCATTCCCATCAGGGCATCAATGTTGTCGCGGTAAGGCTCTGCATAACGCACTTGTATAGGATACTCCTCTTCATCGCGTTTAAATTTAGAAGCCTCTGTACCAAAAATGGCCGTGCGTACCTCCTGGCCAATTTGCCCGGTGCTGATGCCTTCCCGGTTAGCCCGCTCACGGTCTATGTTCACCACTATCTCCGGTTTGCTATCTTCCAGGTCAGAGCGCAGTTCTTCTATACCGGCAATGTTCTGTTGGTCAATGTACTGCTCCACCTGCTTCGACAGGGCTATCAACCCTTCAAAGTCCTCTCCTGCAACCTCTATCGATATTGGCTTACCCACTGGCGGGCCGCTCTGCTCCTGGTCCACTGTAATATCAGCGCCTGGTATACCCTGCACCGCCTCACGGATGCCGCTCATATAATCAGCGGTTGTTTTTTCTCCCACACGGTCTTTATACTCTACAAAGGCAACGGTAACCTTCCCTTTGTGAGATTGTGCTGTGGTGGAGCGGTCGTTTTGATCTCCGGCCCCAATGGCCACGTTCGAAATCACCGATTCCACATTCGGGTTTTTCTGCCCGATCACACTGTAAATGCGCTTCTCCACGATCTTGGTCACAGAGTCGGTAACAGCCTGGTCAGTACCAATAGGCATATTGATGTAAGCATACACAAAGTTGGGATCGCTGCTCGGGAAGAACTCTACCTTTGGCGGACGCACTGTTGTCAGGAATAACGAGAAGAACAGTAAGCCGATGACACCAAAGAACACCCCGATTGGCCGTTTACCTACCAACATCCAGCGCAGCAGCCTTTCATAGCCTGTCATAAAACGTGGTAGCACGCGACCCTGAAACTTGTTAATCAGGCCATTCAGGACGAATTTGTTTAGCAGCACCAGCAAAATCGCCAGCATGATAAGGTTAGCCAGGCCATATGAGCCGGCAATGTAGCCTATTACCGCCACCACAAAACCCACGGCAATCAGAATCCAGAAAAGCTTGCTGCCTCGCTTTGAAGTTGGCTCCGCATCGTGCTTCTTCATGAAGGACACCGCAAACACCGGGTTGATGATAAAGGCCACTAACAACGACGACATCAGGGTAACGATAAGGGTAATTGGCAGGAAGAACATGAACTTACCCACTATACCCGGCCAGAAAGCCAGCGGCAGGAACGGTGCCACAGTAGTAAGCGTACCTGCCAGCACAGGCACAAACACCTCACCGGCAGCTGCCTTTGCAGATTTAACAATGTTCAGGTTGGTAGTCTGGTAAATCCGGTGAGTATTCTCAATAACCACAATGGCATCGTCTACCACTATACCTAAGGCCAACAGGAACGAGAACAGTACGATCATGTTCAGCGAGAATCCAAAAGTCGGCATCAGGATAAAGGCCAGGAACATGGAGATTGGCACCGACAAACCCACGAAAATGGCATTGGTGGTACCCATAAAGAACATCAGGATCAGGGTTACCAGCACAAAACCGATGATGATGGTGTTGATCAGGTCGTTTAGGGTATGGCGCGTCATTTTAGACTGGTCGCCAGTGATGGTAATGTTCAGGTCGCGTGGCAAAGCAGCACCCTGCATCTCCTCTATCGCATCACGTATTTTGTCAGAGGCCTCAATGAGGTTTTCGCCGCTTCGCTTAATAACGTTGAGGGTAATTACCGGTTGGTCGCCCAGTCGTGCGTAGCTTTCCTGCTCCTCAAAGCCCTCTCTCACTTCAGCAATGTCACCAAGTTTGATGTTGGCACCACCTAACGATTTCAGCACAATGTCTCCTATCTTCTCAGGATCGGCGTACTGCCCTACCACGCGCACAGAGCGTTTGGCTTCGCCTACCGTTATGTTGCCACCAGACACCGTTACGTTTTCGCGAGCAATCGCTGTGGAAATATCATTAAAGGTTACCTGGGCGGCCTGCATCTTGTAGAGGTCTACATTTACCTGTACCTCCTTATCCAGTGCACCCACCATATCTACTCGGGTTATTTCCGGGAAGGCCTCAAAACGATCCTGCAGCTCCTCTGCATAATCTTTCAATTGGTCCAGGCTATGGTTACCCGCCACGTTCACGTACATGATCGGGATTTCGGAGAAGTTCACCTCCTGCACATCTGGCTCCACTGTAAGGTCGGTGGGCAGATCAGTGCGCGCCTTGTCCACGGCGTCTTTTACCTGCTGCTTGGCATCCGACACCTCCACATCAGTATTAAACTCCACCACGATCATGGAGAAATCCTGCATGGAGTTGGAGGTAACTTTCTTTACTCCGGAGATGGCCTTTATTTCTTTCTCTATAGGCCGCGTTACCAGGTTCTCCATATCCGATGGAGAGGTGCCCTGGTAAACAGTGCTGACGAACATCGTCGGGATTACGATATCGGGGAAGTTCTCTTTCTGTAGATTGATGTAGGAGAAGATACCCGCCAGTGTGATGATGATGGTGATGATATAGATACTGGTCTTGTTATCGATCGACCAACTGGTTGGCTTAAACTCTTTCATAGTTTTATACTTTTAGGTCTTACTTCTTTGTCAGGCTGTTTCCTGCAAATACCACGGGCTGCCCCTGGTTTACACTCTGATAGCCTGCTGTAATCACCATATCACCGGCAGATAGGCCGCCCAATACCTCAATATTGCCGCCATAGCTTAGCCCCGTCTCTACCTCCTTTCGTGTCGCTATATATTGGTTACCCTGCTTTTGAGCCACGTATACATAAGCTGATTTCTCATCTTTCTGTACCAGGTTAACAGGCAGCGTAAGCACACCCTCGTTTTGGTAATCCTGAATGCGCACTACGGCCACCATATTTGGGCGAAGAGTAATGTCCTGCCCGTTGTTCAGGCGAAGCTCTACCGTAAAAGTGCGGCTGGTTGGATCGATAAAGCTGCTAACAACCTCTACAGTAGTCTCCACTTCCTTCTTCAGGTCCGGGAAGTATACTACTGCCTGGTTGCCTTCGCGTACTTTATCCTGATTGGCTTCCGATACCTCCGCCACTATCTTACCGCCCTGCAGATTTACCACCCTTATGATACCGATACCCGGAGATACCGCCTCACCGGCATTCGGAATAACCTCATCTACCACCCCACTGATAGGTGCTTTGATGTTGTATTGCTCGCGTTGCTGCTGCAGGGTTGCCAGGTTGCGCTCCAATGTTTCTTTGTTGTTTTTGGCAGTCAGGTACTGCATTTCGGTGCCTATTTTCTGGTCCCAGAGGTTTTTCTGCTTTTCATAGGCAATGCGGGCTAAATCGAGGCGGGTTTTTACTTCCGCTATACTTTGCTCCAGCACCTGTGCATCAATAGTGGCCATAGTCTGCCCTTTAGATACACGGTCACCACGCTCTACGCGCATACTTGTCAGCACACCAGGCACCTTAGGACTTACCATCACGTTTTGAGTAAAATCCACACGGCCCTGCACCTCCAAGTAGTGGCGGAAAGTATCTTTCTGCAACGTAGTAACTGACACCGGCACCGTCTTTAAGTCAGCGGCCACAGCTTTGCCGTCAGCTTTCAGCTCTGCCTCCAGTTCAGCAATCTGCTCCTGTAGCTTTGCCTGCTGCTCCTTAAGCTCTGCCAGCTGCGCCTCTTTGTCGTTTCCGCTGCTACAGGCTGCCAGACTTAGCAACAGCACCATAGATACTATTTCTATAGATCGTTTCATGTTCAGTAGATAGATTGGATTTTCGATAGTTTTATTTTGTGAGTAATGTACCGCTGGCTTTCTCCAGGTTTACCTTGGCAATCAGGGCATCGTACATAGCCGCGTAGTAGTTAGTTTGTGCCTCGCGCAGGTCTGTTTCGGCAGTAACTACCTCTAGGTTGGTGCCTACACCCTCCTGAAACTTGATCTTAGCTACGCGGGCAATCTCCTGTGCCAGTTCAAGGTTCTCCTGCTGTGCGTCCAGCACATCCAGGGCATTGGTAAGTTCTGTGGATGCTTGTTTCAGCTCCAGGTCTATACTTTGGCGCAGCGTCTCGAAGCCTAGCTTCGTGTTCTCCACCGTTATCTTAGCCTGCTGTATCTGGTAATGCTTGCGCAATCCGTCAAATATTGGCAGCGTTAGCTGTCCGCCAACATAACCATACTCCAGGTAATTGCCTGTCCTGGTTACATCCCTGAACTCATTACTAGCTGCATTGTAACCGTAGCGCGCGTTTAAGTATAGCTTAGGAAGATAACCTGACTTACGGTTGCGCAGGTCCAGTTCGGTCAGGCTTTGTTGTGTCTCTAGTAAAGAATACTCTATGCGGCTGCTGTAATTAAAGCTTTGAGGGTGCAACTGGCTCATATCTATGTCTACCTCAGCCAGCTTGTCGGTTAGCAGCACGGGCTGGTTTTGTGCCAGCCCCATCTGGAACTTGAGCAGATTTTCACTTAGCTGCATCAGGCGCTCTGTTTTCTGTTGTTCTACTTTCAGGTTATTGAGCTGCACACGCAGGCGATCCACATCCAGCTTTTCGGCAACGCCATTTTCAAACATCACACGGGTTTGGTACAACAGCGTGTCGAGGCGAATAATATTTTGCCTGAGCAGCTCCGTACGCTCGCCATTGACCAGCACACCATAATAAGCCTTGCTTACTTGCTCAGCTACCTCAATTTCGCTTTGGGTAGTGGTTTTGCGGGAGAGGTCTGTATAGGTTTTTGCAGCCTTCAGGCCTATCAGGTAAGATCCGTCGAACAGTAGCTGGCTGGCTGTAAGGGTGGCATTACCAGTATAGGCCGGAATAAAAGTAACTGGCACAAAAGTACCTGGCGGTGGTGAGTTGGGGTCGTCTGGATTCTGGAAGAACTCTGCCGGCAGGAAGCTTTGCTGTTGCACAAAATTATCGCCAACCTCCAGCGATGCATCTATCTGTGGCAGCCCTGTTGCGCGAATCTCGCCCACCCTTGCCTTGGCAATCCGTTCTTCGTTCCGGGTTGCCTGCAGACTGGCCCTGTGCTGTAAAGCATAATTTATACTTTCCTGCAGACTCAGGCGCATTGGTTCCTGCTCTCCCTGGCCGTAGCTTGTACTAAGCAGCGTCAGCAGGGCTAGTATCAGGCTAATCTGTTTTTTCATAGTTTTATTTGTTTGTGGTAGTAGTGATTACTCTTCTTCGGTTACCTGCTTGTACTCATTGATCAGCTTATGACCTTTAAGGGTCGCCATGCCTAGCATGTAATGTTCCAGTACCGCCAACTGCACCTGCTTAATGTTGTACTGGTGGGGCGGAAACACAGCAGCATTGAAGGGTAGCTCTAATACTGCCAAGCGCATGCGGGCCATGATCTCCACATCAAGGTCTTTCCGGTAGAGCCCTTCCCCTATGCCGCGCACAATATTTTCCTTCACCTTACCCAGCATAAATTTTTGTTTATGCTGCACCCACAGATCCCAGCTATCGCCATGATACTTCTGCAAATCATGAAAAATGGAAGGGTGTATGATGGAGAAAACCTGCTTGGTGAGGTCCATGATCTTGAAGAGCTCATCAATGGCGTTCTCTGTTCCTTCTATCAACATTTTACAGTCCTTCTGCACCGTAGCCAGATAGCCTGCCGTGGATTCAAACACCACTTGGTCTTTATTCTTAAACCACTTGTACAGTGTCTTTTTAGACATCGCTAAATGCTGCGCAATGTTATCCATTGACACACTTTTGATACCGCGCTGGCAGAACAGACTGAAAGCTGCCTGCAGTATCTTGTTTTTAATATCGTTTCTCTCTATTGTCTCCATATTACTTTGCTGCACAAAACTATGGAAACATTTTTCATTCCTAAAGTTTCCTATATTATGCAAAGGTTACGTTTAATTTTACTAATAAAAGTTAATAAACTGTATATCAAATAAATACAGCTAAATCACATCAATAATGAGGTCTGTACGCCAACTATAAAATCGACGAACAGCAATAATATTTGGACATACACATCCCGTGCAAACCCAGTAACACAGGCTAACAAGCAAGGCTAGTTTCCTAATACAGTGCCGTTTAAATATGATTGCTATATACCCAATACAGCGCGCAGCTTTGTATAGCCACTTCGGCTTAACGGCACACGTACCCCATTCTTTAGCAGGGCCACATGGGTATCTTTTTCCAGCGGTTCTATGCGGGTGAGTTGGGAGAGAGGTATTATATAGGATCGGTGCACACGTACAAATTGTTTTGAGTCCAACACACGCTCATAGTAGCTCATGGTTTTCTTTTTCAGGAAGAGGCCCTCAGCAGTATGCACCTTTACATAATCGTCATAAGCCTCCAGGTACAGCACATCCCTTACCGGTATTATGCGGATATCGTTGGCAGCTTTTACCACAATACGCAGTTGCTCTTCAGGCTGCTTGGCAGGTACTTCATTCAGGTCAGCGGCTTTGTTTTCGGCAGAGCTTATATTTCTCTTCTCCAGCCACTTTTTTATAGCAGCATCAAAGCGCTCCTGGCTGAAAGGCTTGAGCAGGTAGTCTACAGCATTGGCCTCGAAAGCCTTTAGAGCATATTCATCAAAAGCTGTAGTGAAAATAACGCCCGGCGCCTGTTCCACCAGCTCCAGCATTTCGAACCCGTTAATCTTGGGCATCTGTATGTCCAGAAAGATTAGATCAGGCTGATGCTGCATGATAGCCTTCACCCCTTCGAAACCATCACCACACTCCTGGGCTACTTTTATCTCAGGATGGCGTTGCAAATATTCCGTCACAATACTTCGGGCCAGGGGCTCATCATCTATTACTAAACACTTGATCATAGTTTTTGCGGAATTTTGATGCTGGTAATAAATTGGTTCTCCTCTTGCTTTGTCTGAAGCAAATCCTGCCGGGCATAGAGCAGGTACAGGCGGCGCTGCACTGAGCTAAGGCCGAAGCCGGTGCCATGCTGCGGGCGCGCAGTAATAGGGTCGTAAGGGTTTTGCACCTGCAACAGCAAATGGTGGTCCTGTATAGTGGCCTTAATGTTGATCACCGTATCGCCCACAGTATCGTAAAGGCCAAACTTGATAGCATTCTCCACTACTGGCTGCAGCAGCAAGGCTGGCAGGTGCATGTTCATCGTTTCATTTTGTACTTCAATGGCAGTTTGCAGGCGATGCCCGAAACGTACTTTTTCGATCTCCAGGTAGAGCTCCAGGTGCTTTAGCTCATCTGCCAGGCTTACTTGCTGCTGATTGTCTTTGCGCAATGTGCCACGCAGAAAGTCGGAAAGCTGCTGTATCATTCTTCGCGCCTGCTCCGGCCTTGCTACCACCAGTGCGCTAATAGAGTTAAGGCTGTTAAACAGGAAATGGGGCTGCAGTTGTTGGCGCAAAGTATGCAGTTCCGCTTCACGTGCTAACTTCTCAGCAGTGGCACGGCGTTGCTCATCTTGTTGCCGTTCTAAAGTATAGAACCAGAACCAGCTAAGCAGCAGCAGTAGCAGTACCAAGAGCCAGGTAAATACGAACCTTACAGGCAAGGTGGCATCAACAAAATCGAGGTATACTACATCACCTGCGAAAACCCTACTAGTAACCCAGTAAAAAAGCGCTGTGCTCACGGCTGCCAACCCCATGCTCCAGCCCAATAAGTAAGCGGCCTCTTTTATACTTGGCTGGTAGTAGCGCAGACCTGTACCCATAGCATAGCCTCCGGCTGTAAGCAACAGGTTAGTTAGCAGTGCATCAGTTGCCGCTACGTACAGGCTAAAACCAATCCACCATAACAACACTGCCTGCACCGCTGCCCACAACAGCGCCCATACAAGGTAAGCAAGTATAACGCGGCTCGGAGACATGTGCTTTTAAACTTTAGTAGCTTTTAACCTGAAGACCGCCAAAGACTGAAGTACCCTTCAGTATAAGTACTTTGTTGGGATCATAGCCACCAGGCATTATGGGACGTTTATCGTCGAAGCCGCCAAGTATGGCTACCACTTCTGACTTTACCAGCCAGTGCGGTGGCACTACCAGCGTAGTACCTCCAAATATTTGGGTAGTTTCCAATACAGCAGGATGCTGCATATCCGCTTGGCTAAGGTTAAGTTCGTTACCACCAAATACACTCACCACTTCGCCTCCTTTAAAATTCTTAGAGATGATGTTTTTCTTGATTCCACCTAGTATGGCAGTAGCATCCACAACATCCTCGGAAGAGTAAGTGCTGTTTGTATAAGTATCTGCTTCCGGAGCGCCTGTACCAGTACCGTTGCTGTAATTCTGATACGTTGGCCCTGCGCCTCCCCTGCCTGGAGCAGGATTAAAGCGGCGCTCGTAACGGGCACGCGGCTTTAGCATCACCCAAAGGCCAATGCCTATCAGCATAATGGGCCAAAAGTAAAAGCGCAGGTTAAAGCCTTCCACTAGGTCGTTTATCAGAAAGACTGAACCAATTAGCACCAGAACCAGCCAGCTGGACTTTCTGAAGCTGTGGCGGAAACCTACAAAGAGACCGAGTACAATCAGGAGCATTTGCCATGAGAAAACCCAGTAAGGCAAAAAGAAGATGTTAAGCTTGGCCGCAAGTATGACTAGACCTACTGTTATCAGGAGCAAGCCTGCTATCACTTTGCCACCGGTACCTCGGCGTGGGCTTTGCCAGTTGTCACCGTAGTTGTCGTTCGGAGTTTGATTTCTGTTTTCCATAGTTCCTTTTCTTTAAGTTTCTGTTGTAAAGGTACTGTATACAAACCCGCTCGTCTACAGGCAATAGGCAAGCATTGGAGAGAAGTCGGTAAGCTGCGGAAATTTGTCGGTAAGCTACGAAGTATATAGTGCTTCTGCAATTTACCGACACGGTGGTATGCACTGATGGTGAGTATCGTTAAGCTAGTGTAACGATCGTTCATCCACGGCCCCACTGGCGGCTAGTTCTATAGCTACTGCTTGTGCGCTCCAAGTCCGCGAGGACTCGTTTTCCCACTCGGCGCTGTGTTCCCTCCTGCGCCAAGGCGCGGCCTCTCGCGCGGCACCGGATCTCACAAGGCTCCTCCCGGAAAAACTGGGAAATCTTTTTCTTCGATCAGCAAGAGGTAGCCCAGCCGGCCAGACGAATGGTCAGCTGGAACAGTTAAGCAGAAGTTAATTGACGTAGCCTGAAAAGCACCATACTATTTGTCTGCACTTCTCTCTCTTGCACCTATCCTATACCCTCTCCCCCTACTTGCGTACCAACACAGAATTACCTAACTAGAGGCAGAACGCGCCAAATTATTATCTTTGCATATTATGGTGGAGAACATACAACAAGTAGCACAAGAGATAGAAGCAGCACCACTTACCAATGCTGCCGAGCTGGAGCAATTCCGCATTGCTTATATAGGCCGCAAGGGCCGCATAGCTGACCTGTTTAACAACCTGAAGGAAGTTGTTCCAGAGCAGCGCCGTGAGGTGGGCCAGCAGCTAAATACCCTGAAGAACCGTGCACAGGAGCGTTTTGATCAGGCACAGGAGCAGTTAGCTAATGCCGCCGACAGTAACGCTGACACTGGATTTGACTTTACACTACCAACTATACCAAACACACTGGGTACACGCCACCCGCTCTCGCTGGTGCGCCAGGAGATCGTCCGTATTTTTGAGCGCATCGGCTTTAACGTAGCCGAAGGACCTGAGATGGAAGATGATTGGCATAACTTCTCAGCCCTGAACTTCCCAGAGAACCACCCAGCGCGTGAGATGCAGGATACTTTCTTCCTGAGCGAGGATAAAGAGAAGCTGCTTCGTACACACACTTCTACCGTTCAGGTGCGCCTTATGGAGAATAACCAACCGCCGCTCCGCAGCATTATGCCGGGCCGTGTGTATCGTAACGAGGCTATTTCGGCGCGTGCGCACATGGTATTCCACCAGGTGGAGGGCCTGTATGTAAACAAAGGCGTAAGCTTTAAAGACCTGAAAGAAACTCTTTATTACTTTGCCAAAGAGATGTTCGGTCAGGACACGCAAATTCGTTTCCGTCCTTCATTCTTCCCATTCACGGAGCCAAGCGCTGAGATAGATATTACCTGCTTCATCTGTAAAGGTGAGGGCTGCAACATTTGTAAAGGCAGCGGATGGGTAGAGATAGGCGGCTCAGGCATGGTGGATCCTGCCGTGTTGCAAAGTTCCGGCATTGATCCTGAAGTATACTCTGGCTTTGCTTTTGGTATGGGTATAGAGCGTATTACTATGCTGAAGTACCAGATAAAGGACCTGCGCCTTTTCACCGAAAACGATGTACGCTTCCTGCGCCAGTTCGAAGGCGTGATCTAAAAGATTAAATCATGGAGTAAATGGATGAGTGAGCATTTTGCCGTACAAGTATAGCAAGATGTTCACTCATCTTTTTTATAACCAATAGCAGAAACATGAGGTTAGAGGAAATCAAAACCATAGGTGTAGTAGGTGCTGGTACCATGGGGCAGGGCATTGCTCAGATCTGTGCACAGGCCGGATATAAAACTATCCTCTTTGATATCAATGCACAAGTGCTGGATAAGGCAGAGCAAATTACCATCAAAAACCTGAACAAGGGAATTGAGCGGGGCAAGCTGACCGAAACCGACAAAGAGACGGCTCTACATAACCTTACCTTCACCAGCGACACACTACAACTGAGCTGCGATGTGATTATAGAGGCTGTAGTAGAGCGCCTGGAGGTAAAGCAGAGTATATTTCAAGAGCTGGCCAGCATTAACACACCCGACACTATACTTGCCTCCAACACCTCCTCCATCCCGATCACACAAATTGCTGCAGCTGTACCGAACCCGGAGCGCGTGGTAGGCATGCACTTCTTTAACCCGGCACACATCATGAAGCTGGTAGAAGTTATCTCAGGTGCTGCAACTGATCCTGCCACAGCTCAAATTATAAAGGAGCTAGCTGAGAAGCTAGGCAAAACAGCCGTTATGGCTAAAGACTCTCCCGGGTTTATTGTTAACAGGGTTGCTCGTCATTTTTATGTGGAAGGACTAAAGCTTTTAGAAGAAGGTGTAGCTGACGTAGAAACCATCGATAAGCTAATGCAGGCCAGTGGCTTTAAGATGGGGCCTTTTGAACTCATGGATTTGATTGGTGTTGATACTAATTATTCAGTAACCACCTCCATGTTCGAGGCTTTTCATTATGATCCAAAATTCAGGCCTAGCCGCATACAGCAACAAAAAGTGGATGCAGGACACCAAGGGCGCAAATCAGGCAAGGGTTTTTATACTTATGAATAGACTTTGGGCAATCTTTCTGCCGCTGTTAGTTCTGCTTATAAGCTCTTGCAAAGACAGCAGCAACAGCCCTATTATACCTAATGTTCCTGTAGACGCTCAGCTTAACATCAACAGCCAGCTTTACCCAGAACTGCGCCAGGATGGAGGGTATGCCTACCTGCCGGAAGGGTATAAAGGTATAATTGTAGTACGCCAGAGCGCTAGTGTTTTTCTTGCCTTTGAGCGTGCCTGCCCCTTCGACCCTACCAACTCGTGCAAGCTAGAGGTAGACCAATCGCGGCTGTATATCGTGGATCCTTGCTGCGGGTCGCAGTTTAACTTACAGGGTCAGGTAATTGGCGGCCCAGCCATTCAGAGCCTCCGTCAGTACAGAACCTCATTGGTAGCGTCTACCCTTTATATTTCTAATTAAAATTTTCAGGTTGATTTACAGTAAATTATACTTGTTTTTAAGTTTTTTTTAGGACTACACTTGCGTATTAAGCTAAGCCGCCGTAATATTGCATCATCAAACGGCGAGAAAGTCGCCGAAGATAACATAAGATTCCTCCTTAGCTCAGTTGGTTAGAGCACCTGACTGTTAATCAGGGGGTCCCTGGTTCGAGCCCAGGAGGGGGAGCTAAAAAAGCCACTTAACGAGTCAACTCGTTAAGTGGCTTTTTTCATTTAGACACCCTTTGCATAAACAGCACAGGCAATAAGCTATCGGGATACAAAGTTTACCTGAGTCATTGTACCCAAATGCTTTCCAAGTGCATTTACTACCTCCCTTGGAAATGCGGTAGCACCTTCTCTCCAAACACCCGTATAAATTGCTCCTGCTCTTTGTTAACGTTGTGCAGGTCCAGTTTACAGAATCCCAGTTCAATGTACTGTTCCAGCCACTCAATGTGCTTTTCAGGATCACTGGAAATATTGACACCTCCATCCATTTCGTCCGGCTTTACAAATTGCGCAGCCTGATCAAATTGTTTTGGCACTCTTAGCTCAGCCAGCATATCACTCTCGAAGATGTTCGTTTTCCACTGCTCATGCGCACCCTCACGTGCAGCCTCATCGGTCTTATCGTAAGAAAGCTGAATCTTCAGAACCATTGGTTTATTTTCTCCACCGTTCGATTTCCAGGCCTCAACAACTTTTTCAAGCTTCTCTATAGGCTGTGAGGTTGTAATCAGGCCGTCAGCCCACCCCGCCAGCCAGCCAGCTGTTTCCGGGGTGATAGCCGCTCCAAAGACAGGAACTTTCACTTTTGGGCGGGTATATAACGTGGCTTTTTCTACTTTTATCAAACCATTGTGTGTTACTGTTTCACCGCTCCACAGGGCTCGCATAATATCCACGCTTTCCTTCAGTCTCTCGTTTCGCTCTGGCTTTGCAGGCCAATGTTCACCTGTTATTGCCTCATTAAGCGCCTGCCCGCTACCTACCGATATCCAGAATCTACCCGGAAACATCTCATCTAGTGTAGCTGCCGCCTGCGCTATAATAGCAGGATGGTAGCGATGGGTAGGGCTGTTCACTACACTGTAGTCTATGGAAGTTTGTGCCATGGCTGCTCCCAACCACGACCAGGCAAAACCTGATTCGCCCTGGTTTTCACTCCAAGGATGAAAGTGGTCGGACGAAACGCAAAACTGAAATCCTGCCTCTTCAGCTCTCTTAGCCAGCTGAAGCAGCTGACTTGGCGGAAACTGCTCGTGCGAAATATGATATCCTATGCTTACCATTATGCTGTGTTATTATGTAGTGCCATAGATCTTTAGAAGCCCACTTTAACTTACAGGTGGATAGTCAGCTGTAGCTAAGGCTACTAATTTTAAGCCCTTGTTACTTTAGTATTGGTGGTAACGGATATCAACTCTATCAGTTTCGGCCGGGCAAGGAGGCATCTTAATGCCTCCTCACAAGACATGCCTTTACACCCTGGATTTAGAACATCGGCTATTGCCACAGCGCGACTAGCCCTCATGCCGATATACAAATCAGGGGAGTTACTAACCTTTTTATTGCCATCACAGTAGTTATGAATGGCAATATTATCATATTCTGCACTGCCTATACTATTGCCATACTTATTATAGGTTAGTGTATAACATTATGCATAAAACTATGAAAAACATAAAACCATACGTATTAGCATTGCTCATGCTACTAACTTTTACAATGAGTAGCTGTGAGCTGATAGGAGACATCTTTGAGGCAGGAATGTGGACAGCCCTAATCATCATCGTACTGATTGTGCTGCTAGTTTCCTGGCTATTCCGAAAGTTTAGGAGATAGAGAATCATAAGCATAAAAAAAGGAGCCTTAGAGGCTCCTTTTCTTTATTGTTCTATTACTTCGATCGTTTCGGCATCGTGCCTAAAATATAGTCCCAAAGCGGGGAAGACACGCCATAAGCAACCTCTGGATCTTTGTAATGATGAATACTATGGTGTATCCAAAGCTGCTTCAGGAAGTTCTTTGGTGGTGGGTACGCGTGCACTACATAGTGCACCAGTAAGTACATAGCATAGCCAAATAGCACGCCAGCTACCACTCCAAATACAAACGTCCCGAAGACAACTTTAAAGATGAAGAAGAACGCAGAAGCATACAGTATACTTACCACGGGCGGCATAGCCAAGCGCTTTTTGTCTTTCGGGAACTCATGATGATTACCATGGAACAGGTACTGCATACGTGCTTTAAGCGGAGTATCAGTATCCATATGGAATACATAGCGGTGGGCCAAATACTCTATCAAAGTAAAGATAAACCATCCCAGAAAGAAAAAGCCGATAGCCTCTAATATGCTGATAAAGCTATAGGCAATACCGTAATATATCAGCCCAACGGCTATGATCAAGAAGATAGATATAGGCAGGGCGATGTGCGTTCTAGACATCTTCTCCAGAACGGGGTTCTTAAAGAGCTGTGCGCTTCCTTTGTGATTAGGTTTCATAGTTAGACTTTGCTGAAAACTTTAACGCTGCAAAACTACTTAAATTTTATAGCCAAGCCACTTTTAGCATTAAATCGTCTTACGTATAACGAGGGGTGGTTGCTATAAGTTGAGCAAGCTTAAAATGCTTTCCGGGCTCAAGCTGTTTTCTGATATAGTATGCTTTGCGCGTTCGTAAAACTGCCTGCGGTAGGTTAATGTTTCAGTTAAATAAGATTTTAATTCAGCTATATTCTTACCAGCTAATAGCGGTCGTTCCTCCTGCCCTTGGGTTAACAATCTCTGCACCAACTCTTCTACCGGCACATCCAGGAAAAAACTCTCACCGTGGAGGTTGATAAAATAAATATTATCAAAGAAGCATGGAGCTCCGCCACCTGTAGAAATAACGACCCGCTCATACTTTTGCACCAGTTCCTCCAGTGCCTGCCGCTCTAACTTACGGAAATACTCTTGCCCCTGCTGTTCAAAAATTTGGGCTATACTTTGCCCCTGCTGTTGTACAATATGTTCATCCAAGTCAACAAACGCATAGTTAAGCCACTGCGCCAGTTGCCGCCCCAAGGTGGTTTTGCCACTGCCCATCATGCCTACCAGAAAAATCCGCATTGCCAACATACAAGATTACGATCGGGAGCCTTATTCCTCCTCTGCCAGTGCTTCTTTCACCTCCTCAATATCCGGTGTGTCGTTGTGGTGCCACTTGCCTTTCACAACACCATCTTGCAACAGCACTAATCCTGGATTAGAGCGGATGATAGTCTTGAGCACAGTACCATCGCCGAAATAGTAAGGCGCAGCCAGGTTTACTTCGTGGCGGAACGCCCCAAAGTCTTGTGAGCTACTGCTGGTAATAACTAAAGGGGTAATGCCAGCCGTCTCGGCAGCTTTTACCAGCTCATTTATACTTTCAAAGTTCTGTTGGTCGGCCTTTAGTACATTCTGCACCAGGATCAGCAACTTGTTCCCGCTCAGCACTTCCTGGGTATGGTCCCCCTCGTCATTCCACACATTAAAATCGGTAACCTTCGGACCATCCTCAGGGTTTACCGCCAACATCTCCTTAAAAGTGTAGGTGGTATCCATTGGGTATTCTTCAAACTCGTGCTCCTCGCCACCTTTGGTCATCACGTACTTGTACCGCAGGGGAGCAGAAGGCTTCATGAGTTCAGGTATGTTGTTGCCCACCTTATAAGCACGGAAGTCGATGTAAGGCAGGTGCTCGTAAGCATACCAACCTACTACTACCGACAAAGCCGCTGTTATAATGGTAATAATGGCCCCGGAGGAAGTGCGCATAATTGGTGGCAGATATTTCTGTGTAAACAGCAACACCAGGATCATCACTAACAACACCACATCTTTGGTAAACGATTCCCACGGCGTTAGTTTGATAGCATCCCCAAAGCAGCCGCAGTCGGTCACTTTATTAAAGTAGGCTGAGTAGAACGTGAGAAAGGTAAAGAACATGATCATGATCAGCAGCAGCCACAGCACTGCCTTCAGCTGGTATCGCACCAATAATGCCACGCCCAGCACAATTTCGGCAGCACTTAAAAATATGGACAGGAACAGCGAGTAAGGCTCCAGGTTCTTGAAGAACGGAGCAATGTCTGTGGAGAATACCTCAAAGTACTCCTCCAGCTTTATAGCCGTGCCAACAGGATCGTTAATTTTGATCAGGCCTGAGAAGATGAACAGCACCCCCACAAAAAGCCAGAAAAATTTACTTATAAACTTCATCAACCTTAAAAGTTAAAGAGTTAAAAAGTTAGAGAATTAGAAAGTTGAATTAGGCTTTAGCAAAATCAGACTTGATAAGCGCAAATACAGCGTAATTGATCATGTCGCGGTAATTAGCCTCTACACCTTCTGAGATCAGCGTTTGTCCTTCGTTATCTTCAATCTGCTTAGTGCGGTAGAGTTTCATCAGGATAATATCGGTGATGGAGCTCACGCGCATATCGCGCCAAGCCTCGCCATAGTCGTGGTTCTTAGCGTTCAGCAGCTTGATATTCTCCTCGATATGAAAGGTATACTGCCGCTCCACCTCCTCTGCTGAAAGACTCATAGGCGCATCAGCAGGCAGGTTCAGCTGCATTAAGGCAATCACACAGTAGTTGATAATGCCTACAAACTCGCCGTTGATATCGTCCTCCACCAGTTGCTTACCCTTCTCCTGAATGGAGCGGATGCGCTGGGCCTTGATAAAGATCTGATCCGTGATGGATGGCAGCCGCAGCACACGCCAGGCGGTGCCATAATCCCTTGTCTTCTTCACGAAGGTATCTTTGCAGCGCTGTACTACCTGATTATATTCCTGCAGTGTTTGACTAATCAACTTTTTAGATTTAATTTTAAAAATAATTGACGCACATGCCAACATTGGAAGCGAAAGATACGCTTTTTAAGAAAAAATCCACACTAAACTGCCGTGGAAAGCTCCTATCTCTGGAGGTGCCGCTGGTAATGGGCATACTTAACCTTACCCCCGATTCTTTCTATCCGGGCAGCCGCCTGAGTTCTGCCGATGAAGCTGTGCGCAAAGCCGAAAAAATGTTGGCTGACGGTGCTGATATATTGGATATTGGCGGCTACAGCACCCGCCCCGGGGCCACGGATATTTCACTACAGGAGGAACAGGACCGTATTATACCGGCTATAGAGGCCATACTTCAGCACTTCCCGGAGGCTGTTATCTCCGTAGATACTTTTAGGGCTGATGTGGCAGAAGCAAGTGTAGCTGCTGGTGCCGCCATCATAAATGACATCGGGGGTGGCCTTCTGGATGAGGCCATGTTCGAGACCGTGGCACGGCTGCAGGTGCCATACATACTGATGCATATGCGGGGTACACCGCAAACCATGACAAGCTTAGCAAAGTATAATAATTTAGTGGTTGATGTTCTGGATGAGCTGCAGGTACAATTAGCTAAGCTGCAACAGCTCGGAGCGAAGGATGTTATTCTGGATCCCGGCTTTGGGTTTGCCAAAACCGTGGAACATAATTTTGAACTACTGCGCCATTTGGATGATTTCCGTATCTTCGGCCTACCTGTACTGGCTGGGCTTTCGCGCAAATCCATGGTATACAAGTCGTTGGACATCGATCAGGCTGATGCACTTACTGGCACAATAGCTGTTAACACTGTGGCGTTGATGAAAGGTGCCGACATTTTGCGGGTGCACGACGTAAAAGAAGCTAAGCAAACCGTTATACTTTTAGAGAGAACAAAACTTTGATTTTTTTATTCAGCATAGGCTTTTTAGAGATTGAACTGCTCGATATCATTGATATCCTGCTCGTAACGGTGCTACTGTATCAGTTGTACAAGCTTCTGACAGGCAGCGTTGCGCTAAAGATCTTCCTTGGGCTGCTTTCCATCTACCTGCTGTACCTGGTGGTACGCGCGGCAGGCATGGAGTTGCTGAGTATTATACTTGGCCAGTTTATGGGAGTAGGTGTGCTGGCTGCCATCATACTCTTCCAACCTGAGATCCGGCGTTTCCTGCTGCTGATCGGTAAAACCACCTCTCTTAACCACGACCGCTTCTGGGGCTTTCCATGGCGCCGTGAACAAAGCGAAAAGCTGAGCCTGACACCTTTTATCGAGGCTGCCAAATCACTGGCTGGCAAGAATACAGGAGCACTTATTGTGTTTGCCAAAAGCTCGGAGCTGAAATATTATGCCGAATCAGGCGACTTGATTGATGCAGTGATCTCTAAGCGCCTGCTCATGTCTATCTTTAATAAGCATAGCCCGCTGCACGATGGTGCTGTAATTATCTCCGGAAACCGCATCAAGGCTGCTCGCTGTATTCTTCCCGTTTCAGAGAACCAGGAGATTCCAGCCTCTATGGGTTTGCGCCACAGGGCTGCCATTGGCCTTACTGAGATCACAGACAGTATTGTGCTGGTAGTGTCGGAGGAGACGGGACAGATTGCCTTGGTACGTAACGGGGAAGCATACCGCAACCTTTCCTCTGCTGACCTGCGCGTTAAGCTAAACCAGTTCCTGTTCGACACAGATCAGAAACCGGCTGCCGCATCTGCCACTTCCGAGAAATCGGTTAGCGCTGCCTAGAAGGGCTGTTCTCTGAAAACTTATTGGTTTCCCCTGATTGGGTAAGGAGGACAGTTGGTACAGTTTTGCAATCTGGGGATCTGGAGGTCTGCAGCAGAGTAATTCCAGAGAAGGAAGTCCGGAATAGCAAATTATGACTTCAGAAAGCTCCTCTTTAACTCCAAAACTCCCTATCTCAAAAAGGCTTTATAAGCGTCCTTCCCGCCTGTACCATACCAGCCAATAGGCTGCGATACCCAGTGCGGGCACAACCCATAGTATGGCCATCCAGATGAGGCGCGAACCAACAGGATAATCAGACTTAAAGATGAGGTGAATGAGCGCCACTGCCACCAGCAGGTAGTTGAGCGATACTAGTAGAAAGATAACAGGATTACGTGCGAGCAGCTCCATGGCCTAAAATAATGTTTCGCTTACAAACCACATCAGGTACAGCAGTGCAGGTGCAATCAGCAGCAGAATAGTGCCAAAATGCACGCGCGTCCACTGCGGGTTCAGCAGCATGCTCAAATACGCCTCTACCGACAGCAATAGCGAGAAGTAGAATGTTATCTGCAGCAGCGTGTACATGATATCAGCCTCGCCGCGCATATCCGCAGTAGTATAAGCCAGAAACGAAATCACCATCCACGACAACACTGTACCTAACAGTACCTGCCCCGGCTTTATCTTGATGTAGTTCATACTTCTGTGTCCTGAGTTTGATACAAGTTATAAAAAAACAAAGCCACTCCCATAGCAGGAGTGGCTTTTCTATGTTTCAGCATTGATTTATACTTTATTTCAGCACACCAAGCTCTTTTCCTACCTCCACGAAGGCAGCAATACACTTGTCGATGTGCTCTTTGTCGTGCACGGCAGATAACTGCACACGGATACGTGCCTGGCCTTTCGGCACCACTGGATAGTAGAAACCAATTACGTAAATACCTCTGTCCAACATGTGGGCGGCAAATTCCTGCGCCAGTGGGGCATCGTACAGCATTACTGGCACAATCGGATGGTCGCCTGGCTTTATGTCGAAACCAGCCGCTGTGATCTGCTCACGGAAGTACTTGGTGTTCCACTCCAGTTTGTCGCGTAGCTCCGTTGTAGCGCTCAACGTATCCAAAACTGCTATAGAGGCACCTACAATAGATGGCGCCAGTGAGTTAGAGAACAGATACGGGCGCGAACGCTGGCGCAGCATATCAATAATTTCTTTATGGCCGGAGGTAAAACCACCCATCGCACCGCCAAGGGCCTTACCAAGTGTGCCTGTGATGATATCAATTTTGCCCATCACGTTGTGGTACTCGTGCACCCCACGGCCTGTCTTACCCATGAAACCGGTAGAGTGAGAATCATCCACCATAACCAATGCCTTATACTTGTCGGCCAGTTCCACAATTTTGTCTAGTTGGGCAATTGTACCGTCCATTGAGAAGGAGCCATCCGTAACTATAATACGGTGCTTTGTATTGGCGTTAACAGCCTCCTGCAGCTTCGCCTCCAGGTCAGCCATATTGTTGTGCTCGTAACGGAAACGTTGCGCCTTGCACAGACGAACACCATCAATAATGGAAGCATGGTTCAGAGCGTCCGAGATAATAGCCGACTCTGCATCAAAAAGTGGTTCAAACACGCCACCATTAGCATCAAATGCTGCAGCATACAGAATAGTATCCTCTGTGCCCAAAAACTCAGAAATCTTGCGCTCCAGCTCTTTATGGATATCTTGAGTGCCACAGATAAAGCGTACAGAGCTCATACCATAGCCATGGGTTTCAATGGCTGCTTTGGCAGCCTCAATTACTTTCGGGTGCGCTGATAGGCCAAGGTAGTTGTTGGCACAGAAGTTCAGTACATGCTGCATCTGTGTAGTATCAATATCAGCGCCCTGCGGCGTGGTGATAATGCGCTCCTGCTTATACAAACCTGCCTCTTTTATCTCGACAAGCTGCTGTTCTAAATCTGGTTTTAACGTTTCGTACATAGGTAATTTCTCGTTATACGTTGCTCGTTTCTTGCTTTTTATTCGGCACTACTTACTCTCCTGCCCTTTCGCCACCTGCGTCAGTTTTTGGTGGTGGCCTGCGCATTATTGGCCTAGGCCTTGGCGGCTTCAGATTTGACTGCTCTTCCTGTATTTCTGGTCTGGCTGACTCCTGCGGCTGCTGTGGCTCAGCTTGAGACAGGTTGTCGCTTTGCTCCTGTTGCTTCGGCTCCTCAGTAGGGGGCTTTTGCAGAGCTACAGGCCGTTTGATAACAGGTCTCGGACGCGCCGGTTTTGGTTTTTCTTCAGCAGGAGGTACAGGTGCCTGAGCTACCTCCTCCTGTTTTTCTTGCTTCTGTTCCTCAGTAGGCTGTTCCTCTTTGGGCTTCTGCAGTGCCACAGGCCGTTTTATTACCGGCCTTGGTCTTGGTGCCTTCGGGGCATCCTCCGCTTCCTGGCTTCCAGGTATAGAAGGCTGCTGTGGCTGCTCTTCTTCAGGCTTAGGAATCTGCAGCGCCGCCGGACGCTTGATAACGGGTCTTGGTCTGGCTGGTTTAGCCGGTTGATCTCCTTCCGTAGCAGGCTTTATACTTTCTTCCGGAGATGAAGTACCCTGTTCTGGCGAAGGTCTTTGTAACGCTGCCGGGCGCTTGATGACCGGCCGAGGACGTGCAGCTGGTTTAGGCTCTTCAGCGCCTTCTGCTTTCTCCGCTGTTCCCTCTGCCGCTGGCTTAGGTATAACAGGGCGTTTTACCACTGGCCTTGGCCGCGCAACTGGTTTGGCCTCTTCTCCGGTCGACTCTGAGGCAACGGGCTTTTCAGCAGCCTCACCCTCTGCGGCCTTTTGCATAGCGGCAGGGCGACGTACTACCGGCCTTGGCTTAGGCGCACTTTCCTCAGTGCCCACACCAGTCTCTTCTGCAGTAGCCGGTTTGGCAATCGTGGCTCTTCTGGCAGCAGGTCGCGGAGCCGCCGCAGGAGCTGCTGCCGGCTTCGGAACATCCTCCTCCGCCAAATGATAGCGCAGGCGAATATCGTTTATCACCATCTTCACCTGCACCAGAAAACTATTGGGGTGCATTTGGGCATACATCTCCTGCCACGCCGCAAAACGCGCCGGCTCAGCCGCCTCAAAAGCCGCCTTGTCTATTCGTTTCTTTATCAGGTACTCCTCAAATGTCATGCTGTGCAAGCCTTCATGCCGCAAGTTACGTTTTCAGCCTTAAATAGGCTACCAAATCGCTTGTTAGTGCCGGCGTCCCTACAAATATAAGAAAAACCGACTGGCACGTCCGGCGCAGGTTATCCTTAGTTTACCTATATTAACTAATCATCAAATCTATTCTTCCCTCTTTTCCTAAGCTAAAAGCCACCTTACCTTTGATGCAAGGTGAAAGTAAAGGTTAGTTAGATTAGGTTGATGAGAGGCCGCGGACCCTAGGGAAGCGGCTTCTTCTCTTTTTGCACCAACTAACCAATTCCTTTCCCCCTCCTGCCCCCCACCTTCTCCCGAAGTATATTTTTTGGATTGCACCTAATTCGGTTACTTTGTGCAAAGATTACTTTTTACGTTATGGCAAACACAAGTGACACGGTATTGGTGATTGGTGCCTGCGGGCAGTTGGGTTCTGAGCTAACAATGGAACTGCGCAGTATATACGGTGAGGCAAACGTGGTGGCGGCAGATATTGCCCCGCCTAAGCAAGCCGACCTGCGCGACTCAGGACCTTTTGAGAAAGTGGATGTGTTGGACACAAACGTGCTGGCCGAGATGTACTCTAAATATAAATTCAAGCAGATATATCACTTGGCAGCCGTGCTGTCGGCAACTGGTGAGAAGAACCCTAAGTTTGCCTGGAAGCTGAACATGGATGGCCTGTTCAATGTGCTGGACCTGGCCCTCGAGCATAAGGTAGGTCGCGTGTACTGGCCTAGCTCCATAGCTTGTTTTGGCCCGAGCACACCGCGCCAGAATACGCCACAGCAAACCATCATGGATCCTAACACTGTGTATGGCATCAGCAAGCAGGCTGGTGAGCGTTGGTGCGAGTACTACTTCCAGAAGTATGGACTGGATGTGCGCAGCCTTCGTTACCCGGGCCTGATTGGTTATAAAGCTCTGCCAGGCGGCGGCACTACGGATTATGCCGTAGACATTTACCACAAGGCATTGGAAGGCGAGACTTTTGAATGTTTCCTGAGCGAGGACACCTACCTGCCAATGATGTACATGCCGGATGCCCTGAAGGCTACCATTGACCTGATGCATGCCCCAGCAGAGCAGATTAAGGTGCGTGACTCCTATAATCTCAGCGCCATGAGCTTCTCGCCTAAAGAAGTTGCCGCTTCTATACAGAAACACATTCCTGATTTTGAGATAGTATATAAGCCGGATTCGCGCCAGCAAATAGCTGACTCGTGGCCACAAAGTATAGACGACAGCGCTGCAAGGCAGGACTGGGGCTGGGATCCAAAGTATAACCTGGACGTTATGACAGAAGACATGCTGGTGAACCTTAAAAAGATGAAAGAGGAACACGCGGTTTAGTCGCAACTAATAATTACTAGGAGAGGCGATGCGGAAGCATTGCCTTTCCTTTTGCCCTAACCCTTACCAGGCATTTGTAGTTAATACTTGCAGCTATAGCATATACTATGATTGTAAACACTATAACAGAAGGGTGGGAGGTGATTTACCAGCAGGCGCATGGCTTACTGGCAGCTGAGTTAGCTTACTACTTGAAGCCAGAACTGCAATGCCCTCACTGGGTAGATACCATTGTGGCTATTGCGAACCACGATAACCGCCAGCGCACCTGGCGTGGCAAAGACGGACTTACCCCCGCCGGGGCTCCGGCCGATTTTACGCTGCAGCCAAATAACCTGGAGCAAGCCCGGGAACTGATGCATGCTGTACGCTTCCAGAGCCGTTGGGTAGCCTTGCTTACTTCTATGCACATGAGCTACCTCTATGAAAGCCGTCGCAGCGAAAATAAAACTACCGCCGCGTTTCTGGATGAGCAGCTAGCCCTACAGAAAGCCTGCCGCCAGAGCCTTCGCATTTCTAAAAAGCAAACAGAACAAGCTTATGCCATCATGCAATGGTGCGACCGCTTCTCACTTATACTTTGCCGCAACGAACTACCTGCCGATGAGCGCGTGTTAGAGATCACAGCCGGCCCAGATGGAAGGACGTACTTTGTAAAGCAGCTGCAAACAGGTGTGGTACACGTGGAACCTTGGCCTTTTGCACAGCCTCAGTTGGAGGTACAGGTAGAGTACAGGATTCTAAAACAGCTACAGTTCATGGATGACAAAGAGCTGGCACAGGCGCTGCACGAGGCTAAGGTGCAATACAAGAAGTGGACCTTGGGCCAAACCCTTTCTTCTTAAGTTTGCATAAACACCTCAAAAGCATATATTTGAGTATAGGAATTATATGATATTCAAATGACTCTAAAAAAACAAACTTACCCTCCTGACTCTTGCCTGCGGCCTTTCCTTTGCAGCCAACGCTCAAACTACAGAAGGGGAAACGTTCAAACCAACTGCAGGCAGCAAAGCATTCGAAGTGGGAGTAAACCTGAGTGGCGGCACTTCTGCAGGGCTTAAGCTTCGGAAATTCACTTCTGAGAGCACTGCGCTTCGGTATGGAGTGTATACATCATACGACCACAGCAAGTTGTCAGGTGACGCCCGCCACTCTAATCTCTTGGTGAGCTTTGCTCCGGGCTTTGAGAAACATTTCGCCGGCACAAAGAGGTTCTCGCCCTACCTGGGCTTAACCATGCCCCTCTCTGTGAGAGGCGCCCGCTATAAAAGTGATTTGGTAGTAGTAAAAGGCTCCACCTCTGAAAGCTATCTAGATAACAACAATCGATCTTATTTCGGAGTTAGACTAAATGGCCTTGCTGGTGTAGACTTTTATATAGCCAAGAACTTTTATGTTGGTTTCGAAGCTGGCGTAGGCATTGGCTACAGGAAGTACAGCGACGTTGAGGTAGAGTATAAACAGGAGTTTACCAGCAACAGAACCGTAGAAGGTTACCACGGCTTCAATTTCGGCACGTTTACTACCGGAGGCTTAAGAATCGGATTTGTGTTTTAGCAACAGCCATACCTAAAAACAAAGGCCGGTAAACACGTTGTTGCTGGCCTTTGTTTTTGCTCCTCTTGTTTGGTTAGGCTAATATCTGCTCTAACCCATATTTCGCAAACCACGTCTATACTTCAGTAAATGATGCCGCCACTGGAGAAGACTAACTATGATGGTAACCGAATCAAACGACAACGAACTCAGGAGACTAATATTCGAACGAAACAAGGTGATTGTAAAATTCACCGACGCTGACTGCCCAGTATGTAAGACCATGGAGCCCAAGTACAGGAAGCTATCTAATGCCCCAGACTATAGCAGAATAGCTTTTCTGCGCATGAGTGCCAAAGAAAATCCTGTATCAAGTAGAGAAGTAAAACTTAAAGGTACTCCCTTCTTTGCCACCTACAACAGGGGCACCCTTGCCGATTGCGGCATCAAAGCAACCGAAGAGGAACTACGTGAAATGCTGCAAAAGCTACTGCAACTTTCCTGATCCACTTTTTTTCACGGAACGCCCGCTACCCTATAGCTGTTATGAAAAACCTGTGCTACCTTGCGCCGCTTTTTTAAATAGCTAAAACCGTGATCTTAAAACCTTTCCGAAAACTGCCTGTATTGCTGATGTTAGTGACTGCAGGTTTTAGTATGCCAAGCTGCTCCAGCACCAACAACTTGAACACTGCGGCTCCTGCTACCTCAGCTGCCGGAGTTCCTGAGTACAAGCCACAGCTCTCCTCTGTTACCGTGCCTATCTCTATCTCCATTGCGGCTATGGAAGACAAGTTAAACCATGAGATAGCGGGCCTGCTCTACAAAGACACCAACCTTGATGATGATAACGTAGCCGTTACCGTATCTAAAAACGGGAAGCTGAGCATACGTGCCGAGAAAGACAAAGTATACTTCTCGGTGCCGCTCCGCATCTATGCCAAAGGCCGTTGGAAGTGGGACCCTTGCAAGTTCTGCCCTGTCATCGATAAAACCGAAGACACTGCTTTCGATATCATTATCAAGACCGAAAGCCGGATTGTATTAACAGAAGATTATAAAATCAACACCATTACCACCGGCGACTTTGAATGGGGCAAAACCAAGCCTGTGTTGGAGCTAGGGCCGATGAAAATAGGTTTAGCTCGCTTTGTTGAACCTGCTCTGCGTAGCCAGATGGCTAACCTCTCTAAGCAGCTAGATAAAGAACTGCAAAGCCGCCTGGATGTGAAGAAGTATGTGGCTGAGGCATGGCAGCTACTACAAGAACCTGTAAAGCTGGATGACGACATGAATGCTTGGCTAACAGTGGCTCCAAAAGAAATACGTATGGCGCCACTTCAGGCCCAGAACGGCAACTTGAATACCCGCCTTGGTATTACCTCCTACATCACCGTTACGACTAATGGCAAGCCTAAAGTGCAGTTAAACAAAAACCTGCCAAAGCTTATTGTAGACAGCCGCATGAGCGATGACATACAGATCGGCCTGACAGCGAATGTTCCTTATGCACACGCTAGTAAAATGCTACAGGAGCAGGTGGCTAAACAGACCTATACTTTTGACGGTGGCAAGAGCCAGGTTACGGTAAATGATGCCGTTATCAGCCCTGCCGGAGACCAACTGGTACTGATGCTGGACGTGAATGGAAAGACTAAAGCCGGTATCTTTACTAAGAAGATAGTAGGCAAAGTATACCTCCGCGGCACGCCATTCTACGATGTCGCAACGGCGTCCATCAAGGTACGCGACGTTGCTTACGACCTGGATACCAAAGACAAAATATTAAGCACCGCCAGCTGGCTTGCCAAAAACAAATTTGAGGAAATGATACAGCAGCAGGTAAATATACCTGTAAAGGGAGAGCTGGAAAATGCCAAAAAGATGCTGCAGGCGAACTTAGATAAGCAGGCACGCGTGCACGAATCGGTGATGCTACGCGGTAGCATCAAAGACATCACTCCGGACAATATATACCTCACACCGGAAGGTATAAAAGCAGTAGTGAACGCTAAGGGTACGTTAACTGCCACGATAGATAAACTATAACAACATAAAAGGGCTTCTCTAAGTTAATGAGGAGCCCTTTTATATTGCTTGATATGGTTCTCTTTGTAAAAGATCAGAGTTTGTTAATTGGCTTAGGGCTGTTAAACACTTTATCCGGCACCTTGGTTGGCGCAGCAATATGAAATAACTCGAAGTCACTTTGTGGATTGCTCCGGTCGCTGGCTAGCTTTATTTTTCCGTAATCCTTGTAGTTGCTCCAGCGGCGGGTAAAGGTTGGCTCAGCATCCTCAACGTTACGAAAGAAGGCCCACTGCGTTATCAGCCCCTTCTGCTGATCAACCCATAGCTTATACTTATTTTGTGGTGTTAGCCCTACTTTCTCAAATGTCATCTCCAGCACATCGGCCGGGGCACCATCCATTGTTTTCTCCTCTCCTAGATGTTTTAGCGTAACGCCTGAGTCCTGCAGCTTGAAAGGCATCACAAGCCAGTATGAATTGTTAATCCAGAGGGTATAGACTCGCTCCAGCAACTTCTGCTTTTCCTGTGGATCTTGCAACTCCTGCCCCTCCACATATACCTTGCCCTCTTTTGTGTTTGTGTCTATAATGACAATCAGGCTGTCTTTCTCCCAGCGGAACCTGTTCTGGTGCTTATCCCAAACCTGATATTGGTCATTAAAAGTCCAGGCGAGGTAGCGGGTTTTGTTCCATCCCTCTTCTCCACCTATGTTCTTCAGTACTTGCTGGGCTATACTATTTGCCCGTGCATCAGAGGGTTGTGCAGCAGTTACAGCCGGGGAGAACATTGAAAGGCACAGAAGCAACAGGCCTAGCAGGATTTTCAACAGCATCGCGTTAGTCTTAGAAGGTGCGCTCCCATCTACGCATTTACATCCAAACAGGATGTCGCCACATCCATGCAAACCGCTACTTATCAACCCTATTAGTAGGCACCCCGTAACTAAAGCCACAAAGACAGAACATACGCCTATGGCCAATTATACTATAAAAGGAATTTTCCAGCTGCTGAAAATCTCTGTAAATGAGTTCTTGGAAAACAACTCGCTTCGGTTGGCCGCAGCACTGGCTTTCAATGCTATTTTCTCCATACCTCCGCTACTGCTGATAATTATAAAGGCAGCTGGCTTCTTTTTTGGTGAGCAGGCTGTATCAGGAGAATTAGAACACCAAGTTTCTGAGGCAATCAGCCCGGAAGCTGCCTCCGAAATACAAAACATGGTTAGAAATGCCAGCACACAGGAGTCTTCGGGTTGGGCCATGTGGGTAGGTATAGGTACGCTTATCTTTGCCTCTACCACCTTTTTCGCCACACTACAGCAATCGCTCAATAGCGTCTGGAACCTGAAGGTAAAGCCTAGCAACGGCATCGCACGCATGGCCAAAGAGCGCTTATTCTCTTTTGGCCTCATCCTAAGTATCTCATTGCTGATGCTTATTTCCTTTGTTATCAGTGCGGCTATCTCTGTACTCAGCGACTACCTAAGGGACTTGATACCCGACATAGGCGTGTGGGTAATTAAAACTATAGACTTTATTATATCGATAGGCTTAATTACGTTACTTTTTGCCCTCATATTAAAATACCTGCCCGATGCCTACATCCGCTGGAAAGATACTTTGATTGGCGCCTTGATTACAGCTATTCTCTTTACTGTTGGTAAGTTTTTGATTAGCTGGTACCTGGGGACTTCCAATCCAGGATCAGCTTATGGCGCCGCAGGCTCTATAATTCTTATTCTTGTCTGGATATACTACTCCTCGCTGATCGTATTTTTTGGGGCAGAATTTACGCAGCAGTACGCCGAGAAGTATGGCCAGCGCATCAGCCCTAAACCACACGCTGTGTTTGTAGAGGAGCGGGAGGTTCCAGAAAAGCCACAGTCGCGCAAAGGCACAGGCAGACCAAGAGCCGAAGGCAGGTTTAAAGGATGACAACGCTTAGCAAGAACGCCTTTAAACTTGTCTGGAGTGATAAAGCAGAAGAGCCCCTGCTATACAATAGCAGGAGCTCTTTTTTATACTTAAGCTGATGTTTTACCTATTGTTAGGCCGGCTGCTTTTCTTTTACAGCTAACTGACCGCAGGCAGCATCAATATCCTTACCACGGCTGCGGCGCACGTTTACTTGCAGGCCTCTATCTGCCAGGTAGTAGATAAACTGCTGCAGCCGATCATCGTCGGTATTCACGAAGTCTGCATTCTCGATTGGGTTGTACTCAATCAGGTTAATCTTGCAAGGAATGATTTTAGAGAAGCGCAGTAGCTCCTCGGCATCCTGCAGAGTATCATTAAAGTTATCGAACACGATGTACTCGTAGGTTACTTTACGGCCAGTTACCTGGTGGTAATGCTTCAACGCATCCTTCAGAGCCTCTAGCGAGTTGGTCTCGTTGATCGGCATGATCTGGTTACGCTTTTCGTCGTTAGCCGCATGCAGCGACAGCGCCAAGTTAGCCTTTACACCGTCATCAGCCATCTTCTTGATCATTTTGGCAATGCCGGCTGTACTTACCGTAATGCGGCGAGCTGCCATACCAAGGCCATCATGTGCCGTAATACGCTCAATGCTTTTCATTACGTTGGCATAGTTCAGCATTGGCTCACCCATACCCATGTAAACAATGTTTGTGAGTGGCTGACCGTACTGGCGCAGGCTTTGCTCATTTATGCGCACTACTTGGTCGTATATTTCAGCAGCGTCGAGGTTTCTAACACGATCCATATAACCAGTGGCGCAAAACTTACAGGTAAGGGAACAACCGACCTGGCTACTAACGCAGGCGGTTTTACGCTCATCGTGCGGTATCAAAACACCTTCTACTATATTGCTATCGTACAGCCTGAAGGCAGATTTAATAGTGCCATCGTTGCTTAGCTGCTCTGTGGCCACCTGCACTGCATTTATGGCGAAGTTCTGCTCCAGCTTCTCGCGCAGGGCAAGGCTCACGTTATTCATCTCCGTAAACGACTGAGCAGAATGCTTCCAGAGCCACTCGTATACTTGCTTAGCTCGGAATGCTTTCTCCCCGTTATCCACCAACCACGCTTTCAGGTCGTCCAGCGTCAGCTTACGGATGTCCTTCTTATTCAGGATATTTATATCTGCAATCAATGTCATACTGCAAAATTACAAAAATCCTCAGGCTTTAGTTTCAATCTTTGCCTTTACTTCGGCAGGCAAGCTCATTAGTTTGCGCTCCTGATAGTTGAAGCACAGCATACCTGTCTTGGCACGGGCCACTTCTTTGCCATTTTGGTTCGTGATGTGGTAGGTAATGTCAAAGCCATACTTGTGCAGGTCATCAAAAGCCAAACCTATAGTCAGCACATCCCCATAAAAACCTTCGCCTTTATACTCAATGGCGACATCAGCCATAATCATACTTGCGCCACTCAGGCTCAGTTCGCTCCAACCAAAGTGGCCGAGCAGTTGCATGCGCGCCTCATGCATGATGGAGAGCAGCGCGTCGTTGCCAAGATGGTTGCCGTAATTGAGGTCTGTTACGCGCACCGGAATTTGTGTTGAAAAGTGAGTACGTGTGGGGATATCTACTTTTACTCTTGCCATAGTGTAAAGAAGAACGAGGGCAGGAAAAGAATTGAGTTAGTACTTACCTGCTTTCTTTTTAAATTTGTTAAATTCTGGTTCGTATATATTGCAGCCTCAGCACTGTAATACGTACCTTTGCAATGTAATACAAAAAACATGCACCTCGAAATAAGACAGACGAAAGACGGCTCTAACACCTTATATGTGCCCGAACTGAACGAGCACTACCACTCGGTGCATGGGGCCCTGCAGGAGTCGCAGCATGTGTTTATTAAGTATGGACTAGAGCACATGCTGGAGCAGAAGAAAGACCTGAAGGTGCTGGAAATTGGCTTTGGTACTGGCCTTAATGCCATACTTACTTTCCCTTTTGCCTTGGCCAAGAAGGCGTTCATCCAATATGACACATTGGAGAAGTTCCCGCTAACAGAGGAAGTAGTAGCGCAACTACACTACGAAAACATTATCCTGAACCCGGAGCTGTACGATTACTTTAAGGCTCTGCATGCAGCCCCTTGGAATGAGCCCACAGATATTATTCCTTACTTCACGCTGCAGAAGATACATGAGTCTTTGGAGGAGTTTCTGCCGCCTCAATCTTACTACGATGTAGTATACTTTGATGCTTTCGCACCAGAGAAGCAGCCTGAACTTTGGGCTGATGCTATGTTCGAAAAGCTTTATAAGGCCACTCGCCCAGGCGGTGTGCTGGTAACTTACTGTGCTAAGGGTTCTTTTAAGCGCAGTCTGAAAGCTGCCGGCTTTCAGGTAGAGGCCTTGCCTGGTCCTCCGGGTAAACGCGAAATGACGCGAGGCCTCAAGCCTTTGCTGCCTCACTAGCCAAGGCATCTACACCCGTCATACCTGATACACAAATAGTTATATTTAAACTACAGTTATACCTTTAGCACATTCTGGCATCTCTGCCAGCTGCTGCACAAGCTACTTTTGTTTTGATATTGTGCAGATTATAGATGAACTTAAGCATGAGGCAATTGGTTAGGAGCTAAATTGCATTTTTTTGTCGCCTCATTCTTTGATTTAGTTTTTAAAGTAGTAGATTGCAGCGTCGAAAAGCATCTCCTAAAAAACCCCTATATGAAAAGCTTGCTTAAAAAAGTTATCAAGCCATTCCTCCCAAAGTATGAGGTGGTTTGCACAACCTACCAAGTTATTCCGGGCTTACCGGTAAACGGCAATCACCAGAAGCATACGTTTGAAAAAGGTGCTTCTGAAGAGGCCAGAAAGTTTTATGTAAAGGTGATCAACTCTGACATGACCAAAACGATGGCCCCAGTAGAGGTTCACCTGAAGCGCCGTGGCAAGACTATTGAAAAGCAGCATTTTGGCCCGATTGATGAACTGAAGAAGTTCAACATCGTGTACAAAGGCTAAATTTCGGTTTGCCTGCCTACAAAAAAACCTTCCGATACAAATGGAAGGTTTTTTTGTGTCTTCTGTAGCTTAAGCTTTCTGTTGCAGCACTACCAGCAAAGCTATTTAATATACTTGCTCTTTATCAGGACTAGCATTTTCTCAAAGTGGCTCTTGTCCTCATTTGTCAGGTAAGCTCTCCATAGCCCTTCTACCAACAGCATCAACACTTCTGTTTCCAGCTCAGGCTCTTTGTAGCCAAGCTTGCGGAAAGCCTCCACCAGCTTCTGCATAACAGAATGAGAATAGCGAAGGTGGTGCCTTTGCGATATCTCTTCGTCTACCAGGCGGAACTGCATGCGCCAGAAGTTGCGCTCTTCCTCCACCAGTTTCTGTGGCATGTCGAGCACATTGCTGATTAGCTTGTTCGGGTCATTCTCCTCTACAAAGCCCTTGCTCTTATCTGTGATGCGTCTGTAACCCGCCTTAACAACAGCCTCCAGCAGGTTTTCCTTACTTATGTAGTGCTTAAATATAAGGCCCTCTGAGACGCCAGCTTCTCTGGCGATTAGGCTTGTAGGTGTAGCATCATATCCCTTATCTGCAAAGAGATTTAATGCTGTCTCTAAAATTATTTCTTTCTTGGTCTTAAGCATCTCAACTTCAAAAAATTTAACTACTCATATGCAGGCGTTCACCTATAGCCTTTAAAGTAGTTTGGGTTTGCACTCAATCTGGATATGCAAAGTTATAACATAGGTTGCAAATCATCAGCCCTGTTAGCTTTGCTTTTATAAAACAATCTTAACAATTTGATAACCAAGACTACCCTTGTTTAAAGAATAAATTTTATTCAGGATGAATAAATCAATGATTCTTAAAAGAAGGCGGAAAATTATGCAAATTTGGTTTCCAATGCAAATATCGATAATTTCTTTATATAATGCAGAAGCACACGAGATTTTAAAATATTCTCACACTTGCACTACATATTCAGCTAACAAACAGTCACATATACTTTTCACAGCTCTACAAGTTGTATACGTATAGCGCTATTTCTTGCTCTGCCAAACCCTATTAGGCATTACCACAGCATCCAGTGGCACATCATAGGGATTAGGATCATCGATACGTTCTACGGGAGGCTCCAAAGATAAGCCAATTTTCAGAACATTAGGGCGGCAATCAGCCAGAAAGCGATCATAAAATCCTTTTCCATAACCTACACGGTGTCCTTCCCTGTCGAAAGCAAGCAATGGCACCAGCACCACATCCACTTCGCGGGCATGTATGATCTGAGCATTCTGTGGCTCCGGTATCCCCCAATTATTCTCAACTAGTACGGCCTCATCAGTAAGGTGGTGGTGCGTAAGAATATTCTGCTCCACATCTGTTACCGGCACAACCACACGCACCCCAGGGTGCTCTTGCCGCAGCCGTTCTATTATAAACCAGGTATCTACCTCGTTGTTTTTCAGGATAGGCAGGAAAACATGCACTGTTTGCCCCGGCTCAAAAAGGTAATACCCAAAGAACTGCTCTGCTATTTGCCGGCTGCGGTGCTTTACCTCTTCGCTAGGTAGTGCTCGCCGCTTTTGCAGCATATGCTTGCGTAGCTCCGCCTTCTGCATTAAGCCTCCTCCAGTATGGTAAACTTAAACTCAAGTGGGTCGAAGGCCTCCACCAATGCAGGTATAAAATCTGGATTATTTGTCTGGTAAGTAAGCAGGTTATCTTTACGCTCCTGCAGGCTTCCTCCCGGAAACAATTTATCCTTCAGGTTCTCCAGCTGCTTAAATGTCTGCTCATGCTTGCTGTCGCGGGCTTTGGAAATCTTCTTCTCTAGCATCTGCAACGAGTTATTGGCCTTCTGTGCCTCAGCTCCGACAGCTTTTACAAGTGTTGGGTCAATGCTTTCGGCCAGCTTCTCTACCTCAGCAAAGGCTGCTGCTACTGCCTGCCGCTGTGCCTCCAGGTTTATTTCTTCATCATGCAACTGGTCAGACAGCTGCTTTTTCAGCTCCTGATAATCCTGAAACAGGTCCAGTGGCTGTAGGCCTAATTTGTGCATGCGGTTGGCGTTACCCCGGCTAATGTACAAAGCAGAATTACGCAGCATCAGCATAGGGAAAGCTACTTGATAAGCTTCAAACAGCTTTTTAAGCTGAAACCAGTAGGCTACTTCTGCCCCTCCCCCAATGTAGGCCAAGTTTGGAAGTATAAGCTCTTCGTACAGGGGCCTTAAAATTACATTAGGGCTGAAACGCTCCGGGTGCTCCTTTGCTTCCTGCTGTATCTCCTCTAAGCTAAAGCTGATATCTGTATTAAGTATTTTATACTTTCCCTCTTCCCGCACTATGCGCTCACGTAGCCCATCTGTCAGGTAAAACAGGTTGATTTCACGAGAGTAGACCTGCGGCTTATACCCTAGCTCCTCTAACTGCGCATTGGCTTCTTCTACCAACTTATTCGATAGCTGCTCTGTCAGCTCCTTCTCTACAACCGGCGTCAGGGCTTTCTTCAGCGCAGCATGGTCGCCGTCTATACTTACTAATCCGTACTCGCCAAACAGCGCGTGCGTAATAGCGCGTGTAGCATCTGCCAGATTCTTACTGTTGCGGTAAGCTTCTTCAAAAATTGGGTAAGCCTCCGGAAGCTCTGCCAGCAGTGGCTCCATATCTTTAGTAGAGAATCTACCTACTGCTCCAGACTGGTCGCTCTCCCAGGTGTACTGCTTTCCGAACAGGCTGAAGTGATTAATCTCTGCGAAGTCGTGGTCTTCGGTAGCCATCCAGTACACAGGTACGAAGTTGTAGTTAGGGTACTTCTCCTGCAGCTGCTTACAGGTGTTGATGGCTGTGATGATTTTATAGACAAAGTATAGCGGACCGGTAAAGATATTAAGCTGATGCCCGGTGGTAATGGTGAAGGTATTAGGTTGTAGCAGCAGGTCGATTTTCTGCTGCACCTTCGGGTTTACAGAGGAGAGGGAAGTATACTGCTCCTGTAGTGCCTGATGCAGTGTCTGGCGTTGAGTTTCGCTGAAGCTTTTCTCCTTTAGCTGGGCCTCAAAAGCCTCTAAGGTTGGGAAATGATTATAGAACGGTTGCAGCTGCTCGCTACAACAAAGGTAGTCTGTGATAGTCTTGGAGAATGCGCCTGTAGCAGCGTAATCTATGTTATTGATCTTCATGGTTTGTACTTCCATCTGCTTTGTAGCCGTAGGTTTAGCCCTTTTAACAGTTTAGCGGGAAATGTGTTGCAGCTATTTTATACTTTACCGCCTCAGCACAAAGTAAAGGTTTTATTTCCGGTTTTGCAGATGATACGATAGAAAGCAGTTAGAAGAGGATGAGCAGTTGGTGTACCATTGATTGGAAGTATGTGCAAACCATTCCGCTCTTACACGTATGTACTTTAAAAACACAACCATGGGACTATTAAGCGGTATGATGGGACACGCCTCCGAAGTGTCTATCGAAAAACTGGCAAAGGAATTTCAGCCAATCCTGATTGATGACGAGCGGATTGAGCGGGCCTATAAATTGATCCGGGACATGCTCGTCTTCACCAATAAGCGCTTAATCCTGGTAAACAAGCAGGGGCTCACTGGCTCCAAATCCGACTACCAAAGTATACCTTACGGCAGCATCAAAATGTTTTCAAAAGAGAGCGCAGGCATTGCTGATCTGGATGCAGAACTAAAAATCTGGCTTACCGGCGAATCAGAGCCAACTATCAAGCAAGACTTCCGCAAGGGCGATAATATTAATGAAGCGTATCGGGTGCTGAGCAGGTATGTGCTGAAGTAGGCTTTTACAGATTCGTTAGCCAGCCTTCGGCTTCATGCACGGTTTCGAAGCCTTCCACTATTCCTGTCTGCACCATTTTGATAGCTTTATCTGTGGAGAGCCTGCTAAAGTGACTTTTGGAGTAGACAACTGCATGATACTGGAGACCTGCTTTTTCAGCCCGTATGTGCCAATCCTGAGCAAACCATTCTGCAAGATCCGCCCATATCCCCTCCACCTCAAGGTGGTTATCTAATAGTTTCTGGCAATGCTCTTTCTTAAGGTAGTATAGTGTTTGATCATACCCTTGTATTATGGCCTCATTTTCCAGAGCACCGAACCATTCCACATACAGGTAGTTATCCAAAGCATTGTACTCAAGCTTCAGGTAATTAGTAGTAATAAGTTGTATATGCCTCATACTGTTGCTCTTGGTTTTTACTAATATTAACTAAAGCTCAGGTTTTAGCAAAAAAAATCCTTACCAGTCCATACCGGTAAGGACTTTTCGCTTAACTAATTATCGTTTAGCTCTTCTTAGTTTACCTAAGCTACCACTTCACCATAAAGGTCAAAGTCAGAAGCATCTGTGATTTTGACGTTAGCGAAGTCGCCTAAGCGCACATAGGTATTATCAGCTGGCACAAGTACTTCGTTGTCTACCTCCGGTGAGTCATACTGCGTACGGCCAACAAAGTAACCGCTCTCTTTACGGTCGAACAGCACTTTATATATTTTGCCTATCTTTTCTTCGTTCAGCTCTACAGATATTCCCTGCTGCAGCTCCATGATGGCGTCGGCACGCTCCTGCTTCACTTCTTCCGGCACACTGTCCTCTAGCGTAAAGGAGTGCGTATTGTCCTCATGCGAGTAGGTAAAGATACCAAGTCTGTCGAACCTGGTCTCCTCTACCCAATCATATAGCTCCTGGAAGTCCTGATCTGTTTCACCCGGGTGACCGGCAATAAGAGTAGTTCTCAGCGCAATGTCCGGCACACGCTGACGAATCTGATCTACCAGCTCAATTGTGCGGCGCTTGCTGATGCCACGGCGCATCGTCTTGAGCATGTTATCAGAAATGTGCTGCAGTGGCATATCAAGGTACTTGCAGATGTTCTCGCGCTCGTTCATTACGTCGAACACTTCCATCGGGAACTGCGACGGGTAGGCATACTGCATCCTGATCCACTCAATACCATCCACATCGGACAGGTTACGCAACAGGTCAGCCAACTTGCGCTCGCCGTAGTGCTGCAAACCATAGTAGGTCAGGTCCTGGGCAATCAGCACCAGTTCTTTTGTACCCATACTTGCCAAACGCTTCGCTTCACGTACCAAGTCCTCAATCGGACGGTCTACGTGCTTACCGCGCATCAAAGGTATGGCGCAGAAAGAGCAAGGGCGGTTACAACCTTCGGCTATTTTGAAATATGCATAGTGGGATGGCGTCGTTAACAAGCGCTCACCAATCAATTCGTGCTTGTAGTCAGCCTCCAGCTTCTTCAGCAGTTGTGGCAGCTCTAATGTACCGAAGTAAGCATCCACCTGCGGTATCTCCTCCTCCAGCGAATCCTTGTAGCGCTGCGACAAGCAACCCGTCACATACAGTTTATCGATCTGACCAGACTCCTTAGCCTCTGCGTAGCGCAGAATGGTATCAATGGATTCCTGCTTGGCATTGTCTATAAAGCCACAGGTGTTCACGATGATGATGTTGGAATCGTCCTTGTCAGACTCGTGCGCCACCTCAAACTCGTTGGCACGCAGCTGCCCCATCAATACTTCCGAGTCCACCAGGTTTTTAGAGCAGCCCAATGTAACTACGTTTACCTTATCCTTCTTAAGCGATCTTACTTTCACGGATTAATAACTTGCTTGATAATTGATTAGAAACTCTACGGCTGTTACCTGACCTTTCTGCACCTCTACTGGGTTGATGTTCATCTCTCCATCGTAAAGGCTGGCGAACAAGCCCTTCTCTTCTTTTGAGAAAAGGCTGTACGTGCCGGGCTCCAGGCTAACAGCAAAGTTACCGTTAGCATCTGTAACAACCTGAGTCACTAAATTAGTTTGAATGTTGGTGTGAAAAACACCGTCTGTAGTTTTTGCTTGGCTGGCGTTGGTAAATTCATACACGTACAAGGTACGTTGCACGCCTCTACCCTTGCTGGGTGGCGCATCTGGTGAAGGCATTTGGTTTCCCGATATCCACAGCACCTGTCCGCTTATACCCTGTGCTATGGGAGCTTGCTGCTCCTGCACTTCTTTTGCTTGCTCCTGGTTTTCCATCTGTTCTTGTGTGTTCTGATGGGTTTGATTAGCACCGTTGCACTGCGACAGGAGCAGAGCAAGCGGCATCAGCAGGAGCTTAACCATGGCTATACTTTATGTGCGTGAGAAGAAAGACTCTACAAATTCGTGCTTGTCGAACAGTTGCAGGTCTTCAATTTTCTCGCCAACTCCGATATACTTCACCGGAATCTTAAACTCATCTGAAATACCGATTACTACACCACCTTTAGCTGTACCATCCAGCTTGGTAATAGCCAGTGCTGTTACATCAGTAGCTTTGGTAAACTCACGGGCCTGCAGCAGGGCGTTCTGTCCTGTACTGCCATCCAGCACCAGTAGCACCTCGTGTGGCGTATCTGGTGTTATCTTTTGCATTACGCGCTTGATCTTGGCCAGCTCGTTCATCAGACCTACCTTGTTGTGCAGTCGTCCGGCCGTGTCGATGATCACCACATCGGCATTCATCTCTACACCTTTCTTAACAGCATCGTAGGCTACAGAAGCAGGGTCAGTGTTCATGCCATGCGAGATAACCGGCACACCTACACGCTCGCCCCAGATAATGAGCTGATCTACGGCGGCGGCACGGAAGGTATCGGCAGCACCAAGTACTACCTGTTTGCCCGCCTTATGGAACTGAGCAGCCAGCTTGCCAATGGTGGTGGTTTTACCCACACCGTTAACACCTACTACCATGATCACATACGGCTTGATATCCTTTGGAAGGTCAAAGTTAGCGCCGTCTCCGGCACGGTTCTCCTCCAGCAGGGCCGCTATCTCTTCGCGCAGTATATTGTCCAGCTCATCAGTACTTACATACTTATCGCGGGCTACGCGCTGTTCAATGCGGTCGATAATTTTTACCGTGGTATCCACTCCCACATCGGCATGTACTAGAATTTCCTCCAGTTCATCGAGCACCTCCACGTCTACCGTGGATTTGCCCATAACGGCTTTACTTAGCTGACCGAAAAAGTTACTCTTGGTTTTCTCAAGACCTTTGTCCAGCGATTCTTTTTTCTTCTCTTTGCTGAAAAAGTCAAAAATTCCCATGCCGGTTTATGATGTAGGGTGAATGCTATCTCACTGATACGGTAATATACTAAAAAAGTCCCAATATTGGGACTTCTTCATGTTATCTATCTATCGATGTAGAGTAGGCTGTATTACTTTTTAGAAAGGTACTCCTGTACTTTGTCAACAGGTACCATCTCCTCTTTAAAGCTGTAAGCACCAGTTTTTGGAGACTTCACAGCTTTGATCACTTTTGCCCAGTCTTTACCTGTAGCGGTCTTTAGGGTTGCAACTACCTTCTTAGCCATGGTTATTTAATTTCTTTATGTACAGTTACTTTTTTCAGATTCGGATTGTACTTCTTCAGCTCGATACGCTCAGGAGTATTCTTTCTGTTTTTGGTAGTGATGTACCTTGAAGTTCCAGGTACGTCAGTAGTCTTCTGCTCTGTACACTCCAATATAACCTGGATTCTATTACCTTTTGCTTTTTTAGCCATCTCGACAGTAATTTTTTATTTAGGACTGCAAATATAAAAGCTTAAATCTCTAATTACAAACAATGTATAAATTTTCTTGTGAAACATAAGTTAATGCTTCACAGAATTTACACCCGCTGCGTAACGCGCTGCCCTCTTCTCTGTGAGAGGCATACGGCTAAGGTCAAAAAAAGGGCAACGGAGCGAAGGCATCTACAGCTTCTCTCCGTTGCCGATTTGTATCTTGAGGTACCAGATGGCTCTTTCCGGATATATCTGCAGGAGTTAAACTACCCGTGCAGCCGGAAGCATGCCACTACTAGTACAGGATATAGCCTTGCTCAGCAGCTTTCTTCAACACTGCAGAGATACCATTCTTGTTGATAGTTCTCAGTGCAGAAGTAGAAACTTTCAGCGTTACCCAAGCATCCTCCTCTGGGATGTAGAAACGCTTCTTCTGTAGGTTTGGATAAAACTTACGCTTAGTCTTGTTATTAGCGTGAGAAACGTTATTACCTACTTGTGGTCTTTTACCTGTTAAGTCGCAAACTCGTGCCATCTTGTATTCTTTTCTGGTTTATTTCAATAGGGGTGCAAATATCTATAAAAAGATACAGAAAATCAAACCCGTACCTAAAATTTTCATCCTGCTGTATAGAAAATGCTTCGCCGCCTCTGGCTCGGTGACAGGTTTTATACTTTTTTCTGCTTTGTCGCCACCTTCTCATGGAAGCCATAGGGGCAGTGCTTGCAGGCATTTTTGCAGCAATAGCCACGTTTCTGCAGGTATTTCGCTGTCAGGACCATCAGCCCCTGCTCGTTAAAGTAAAAATCTTCTCCTTCGGTTAACTTCTGCGCCAAAGCTGTTTTTCTTTTTTACACAAAGTACGCCAATAAAGTGTAAGCGCACAAACATGACAACACAAGCATGTAACCCAAAGCCGCGCCAGTACACATCTAGGTGACCATTGGAGCTTGGTTTTGAAGTGGGGCCGAAATATGTAATTTTGACAACTATAACCTATATATGTGGTAAGTATACTGTAGGCAGCAAGGCTGCCGTACTACTACAAAGAATCTGAATTATCGAAAACTATGAACACTCAAGTTATTACCTCTAGCCAGCAAGCCATCGACACAGAGCATAAGTATGGCGCCCACAATTACCATCCGCTTCCTGTAGTGCTAAACCGCGGCGAAGGAGTACACCTGTGGGACGTTGAAGGAAAGCACTACTACGATTTCCTTTCAGCCTACAGTGCCGTTAACCAGGGCCATTGCCATCCTAAAATAGTTGGAGCTTTAACCGAGCAGGCGCAGCAACTAACGCTTACCTCACGTGCCTTCTATAACGACAAGCTTGGTATAGCTGAAAAGTACGTTTGCGAGCTGTTCGGCTACGATAAGTCGTTGTTCATGAACTCAGGTGCTGAGGCCGTAGAGACAGCAATTAAGCTGGCGCGCAAGTGGGGCTACCTAAAAAAAGGCATCGCACCGCATAATGCCGAAATCATAGTAGTGGAGCACAATTTCCACGGTCGCACCACCGGCATCATCTCCTTCTCTACAGACCCTGATTCTACCAAAGGCTTCGGCCCCTACATGCCTGGCTATAAGGTAATCCCTTACAACGATATAGAGGCACTGGAGCGAGCACTGCAAGAAAACCCAAATGTGTGCGGGTTCCTGGTTGAGCCAATACAGGGCGAGGCTGGTGTGGTAGTGCCTGACGAAGGCTACTTGGCTAAGGCACATGCTTTGTGCAAGGAGTACGATGTGCTACTAATGACTGATGAGATCCAGACTGGTATTGGCCGTACAGGTAAGCTACTGGCCAGCTACTACGATGATGTAAAAGCTGACATTCTTATACTTGGTAAGGCACTCTCAGGCGGTGTACTGCCGGTATCATGTGTGTTGGCTAACGATGATATCATGCTCTGCATACAGCCAGGCGAGCACGGCTCTACCTTTGGCGGCAACCCTCTAGCTGCAATGGTTGCCATCGCAGCTCTTGAGGTGATCAAAGAAGAAAACCTGACAGAGAATGCTGACAAACTAGGTGAGGTGTTCCGGGAGCGTATGCGCCGCCTGATGGGGAAACGCCCTGAACTGGTGACATTGGTACGTGGTAGAGGTCTGCTTAACGCTATTATAGTTGAACCAACAGCCGATGGCCGAACTGCCTGGGACGTGTGCGTGGCGCTGAAGGACAAAGGCCTTTTAGCTAAACCAACCCATGGCGACATCATCCGTTTTGCACCACCGCTTGTCATGACGGAAGAGCAGCTGCACGAGTGCTGTGACATCATAGAGAACGTTATTCTGAGTTTCTAACGTACCGCTAACCATACGATTGAAAGGCAGAGGCTTTGGCTTCTGCCTTTTTTATTGATATCGCTGCCAAAGCACTACGAGCCACTAAACAGGTTAATTTTATACTTCTACTAACTCCGCCCAAAGCTCGGCCATCATTCATAATAATTGCTGCTACTCTAGCTATGAATGGCACTATATATGCTAATGCTATACTTGTAGCTAAGCTACCTGTACCTCAACCTATAAAACTATGAAAAACCATTTGATGGCTGCTGTGCTGCCGGGAGTGCTGGCGCTGCAGAGCTGCTCTGTTCCGAACATGGCTGTTGACTCAACCTTTAAGCAACAGGCACAGGAACTGCCCGTGGAAGGGCGCAAAACATTTAAGCCGAACGGCAACTTTTTAATTGGCGACTATACAGTAGCCAATGTACAACGGGGCTGGAAGAACGGCGGTGACTTCAACCTCTTTGGCTACGAGAACGTCAAGTCTAAGCAGCAGCACGAGTTAAGCCTGCAGAGTGCAGAAGGGCGGGAGTGGTATATATTTGGTGCCAGCCGCCTGCATGAGAAAAATCTGAAGTCCAATAACGGTTTTACGATTCGTCTTTCGCCTAACCTGGAGTACTATGCCAGCTACTTCACCTCGCCTGAGAGCGGACAATGGCACCTGCTTACCGCTGACCCAGGGCATTACCAGGATCGTGAGCGCTTTGAGGGCGAACTGTCTAACGGTTCCACAGTATACACCGTGTCTCCGGTGTATAAGTTTGAGGGCAAAGGCTTACCACTTCCTGACATTGTTGGGTATGAAGTTAAAGCTGGCAACGAGCTGTTGGGTGCGGTGCAGGTTCTGAATAATGGTAAGGTGTGGTTACAGCCTAACCTGACAAACGATACGCGTATGGTATTAGCTAGTGCGATGGCCTCTTTATTGCTTTACGAGAAGCTGCACGACTCTAACCTTTCCCTTGAACCAAATCCTTAAGGCTCACTGTTACCGATTTTGTAGTAGTTATCTGGATATTAGTCGATTATACTGCTACAAAAGTATACAACGAGCTGCACCATACGTTATACACGTATAGTTTGCAGGCAGTGTGTTTTCAATCATCTTGACGAAGTATAGATGAAGAAATTCTTTTGGTGGTGCGCCGGCGCCGACGACACCATTCTTGAAAAGTGCTCCAAATCGGAGCACATAAAGTACGCCGGAGTAGGTGCCACCGTGCTTTTTACAGGCTTGCTAGCCAGCATCTCGGGTGGCTACGCTCTTTACACAGTTTTCGATTCGGTGCCGATGGCAGTAGCGTTTGGCCTGTTTTGGGGTGCTGTTATTTTCAACCTCGACCGCTTTATCGTTTCCACACTGCGCAAAGAAGGCAAGTTCTGGAAAGAGCTGCTGATGGTAACACCGCGTATTCTGCTGGCTTTGGTATTGGCAGTGGTTATCTCAAAACCTTTAGAGCTGAAGATCTTTGATAAGGAGATACAAGCCGTGCTGAAGGAGAAGCAGGCGGAGCTGGCCATTCAGCACAAGCAACTGGTGGGCCGGCAGTTTGCTGAGGTAGACTCTGTAAAAGCAGACATTGCCGCCATACGCCAGGAGGTAGAGGCAAAGCTACAGGAACGCAACAGGCTATATGACGCAGTGGCCGCCGAGGCCGACGGCACCGGGGGCACCGGCAAAGTAGGCCAAGGTCCGATCTATGAGGAGAAGAAGCGACAATATGATAAGGTGGACGAGGAGTTGAAGCTGTTGCAGGCTGATGCCCAGGAGCGCATTAATCAGCGCCAGCAGCGTATAAATGACCTGATGGCGAAGTATGACGAGACTGTGGCCGAGGGGCAGGAAAGTTTCTCCAACTACGATGGCCTGATGGCTCGCATTAATGCACTGGATGAGCTGCCATGGTTGCCAGTGTTCTTTATCACACTGCTTTTCATCTGCCTCGAGACTGCGCCTATCTTCACTAAGCTAATCTCCAGCAAGGGTCCTTATGACGATATTCTGAAAGGGATAGAACATGAGCGCACCACCCAGGAGATGCAACGTGTGGCCGAGCGCCAGAAGCAGTATGATACCCGCCAGGAGGTAGCCGAAGCTAAATTTGCTGCCCGCCGTGAGTATGAAATGGATGCCAAACGTGAGGAAGAGCGCGTTAAGTCGGATGCTCACCTGGAGGTAGTGCGGGAGTCTGCAGCGGTATGGAAGCAGCGCAAGCTGGCAGATATACATCGCAGCCCTAACACTGCAGCCGAGATACTGAACGATAACGAGGAAAACGGCTACTACAAGTGGTAGTCTGAATCAAAGTATAAATCAGCCTGGGCCATAGTGGTTCAGGCTTTTTTGCGACCAGTTATTCCTTACCCACAGTACCTGAAAAAGCAAAAAGACCCGCAGCTTGGTAGCAGCAGGCCTTTTCACATCATCTTAAACCACTCACTTACTTTATTATCCGGAAGATTATCCGCATTATCATCATTGTCATCCATAGTTTTCTAGTCATTCATCTTATTCTTAACGTTATTTCCATACTTTAAAAAACAGCTTTTGTACATGGCTTGCGCGAGAACACAGTGGCCTCATCTACATCTTTTAACCGGCAGATAAAGCGTGTCATGCGTTCTACACCAAAGCCACCACCGGCAGTCTTTGGAATACCGCCTGCTTTAGCGATGTCCAGGTAATGGGCGAATACCTCCTCATTTGTTCCGACTTCAGCCATACGTTTACGGATTTGGCGATACTCGTGCTCACGCTCCGCTCCTGACAGGCCTTCGCCGTACCCCTCTGGCCAGATAAGGTCATAATTCAGGTAAGTACCCGGTCTCTTAGGATCTTCTTTATCGTAGAACTCCCGTTTGTGGTTCAGCAACCAGAAAGGCTTTGTTGCTTCTTTTGATTTTAGGTGCTCATAATCCGGTCCAAGGGCTGCCTCCAGCTTTTCGGTACGGCACACCTCCCACTTCTCGTACTGCGGCAGCAGCTCTCCACGAAGTTCAAGTATGATTTCAGGAATCTGCTCGTTCAAGCGGCTAAACACAAAGTTTACCAGCTCCTCCATAAACTCCATCACAAAAAAGCGGTCTTTCCCTCTGAACTCGAAGTCAATCTGTGTAAATTCGAACAGGTGGCGTCCTGTATCGGCACGGTCTGCAAATTCCAATCGCACGTTTGGCGATACAATGTACAGGCTGTCCAGCTCCGGGTTCATCAAGGCTAGCTGCTTGTGGAAGATCATAGACTTGGTAAGGCTCCAGCGCTGATCAGCATAACCTATAGTAGCATCTACTACTCCATGGTTCAGTGGGTCCGTGATCGGTGACAGCATTAATGGCATCAGCTGCGTAAGACCTTCTTTGAACATAAACTCATGAGTGGCACGCACAATACCCTGCTGTACCTTCAGTATTTTAGGCAGCGAAGTGCGCTTCAGGTGACTTACGGTGGCCTCCAATACTGTTGGCTCTGTTAGTGTCTCTAGGCTCATTACTTGAAAATTTGTTAAATATTTTAAGCTTATTACATATTAAATTTAAAGATTGTTGTTTCTATTTAACATTTTTTCAAATAATATTTTTCAAGTTTAATAATCCTTCATTTTAAAAGCATTATATTTGCAAAATGTTAATAGCAGCAAGTACACAAGCCTATGAATTACGAAATTGACAATCTGGATAAACAAATTCTGAGCCTGTTAATGCAGGATGTAACCCGTGCTTATACTGACATTGCGAAAGAGCTGAACGTATCGGGAGGCACCATTCATGTTAGAATGAAAAAGCTAACCGAAATGGGTGTTGTAAAAGGAGCGCAGTTACTAGTAAACCCATCTGCCGTTGGCTTTGATATCTGCGCCTTTATTGGTGTGTTCCTGGAAAAAGGATCTGGGTATAAAGAGACGGTAGAGAAAATGCGACAGATACCTGAAATTGTAGAGCTACATTATACTACCGGCTCCTACAGCATGTTCGCCAAAATAATTTGCCGCGATACAAACCATTTGCGCGAGGTGTTAAACGAAAAGCTGCAGCCTATACAAGGTGTTCAGCGAACCGAAACCCTTATATCGCTGGAGGAAAGCATAAACCGACAGATCAAAATAGAATAGAAATAAAAAAGAGACGCAAAACCCTGCGTCTCTTTTCTTTTATAGTTGATATAGTTACTTCAGCTTCTGCAGCGCTTCGCGCAACCTGCCCAACGAGGCTTTGATATCCTCCAGAGAGGCACCTCCTACCGATAGTCTGAACCAGTTCAGGTCTTTTCCAGAACCGAAAGCAGAGAACGGCACCACAGCCAGCTTCGCTTCGTGCAGCACATAGAAGGTTACATCCTGGCTTATTTCCAGCACTTTGCCCTCCGGCGTAGTTTTACCAGCCAGATCCATCTTAGCAGATAAATAAATGGCGCCCATAGGTTCGATGGCGTCTACTGGATGCCCTTCAGATTTCAGCTCCTGAAACCCGTTGTAGAGCACAGTAAGGCTCTCCTGCACTTTAGGTTTAAACTCGCCCATGAAGCTGTTTACTTCCTCTGACTGCTGCAGGAATTCTGCAGTAGCCATCTGCTCTGCTTTAGGTGCCCAAGCTCCTACATGCCCAAGTATAGACTTCATCTTGTCCATTACTACAGTTGGTCCGAAGGCATAACCTACACGCACACCTGTAGCAGCAAAGCACTTAGAAGTACCATCAATGTAAACAGTATAGTCGCGCATTTCAGGGCGAAGGCTAACCGGATCGAAATGCTCGGCATTACCGAAAGTCAGCATCCAGTAAATTTGGTCGTAAAGCATGTAGAGCGGCTTTTCACCTTTGGCGCGGTTACGGTTCTCCTCCAGCACCAGGTCACATATCTCCTCCAGGTCCTTTTTAGAGAACATCGTACCGGTCGGGTTCAGAGGCGAGCACAGCGCCAGCATAGTGGCTCCTTTCAAGTGCGGACGTACATCCTCAGCGGTAGGCATGAAATTATTCTCCGGACGTGTTTTAACCTCTACCGGAGTAGCACCAGATAAGTGGCAGTAGTGGTTGTTGTTCCACGATGGAGTTGGGTACACCACCTTGTCGCTTGGGTCTACCAGGGCCAGGTAGGTAGCATAGATCAACGGACGAGAACCGCCGGCCACCAGAATATCGTTCTCAGGGTAAGTAAGACCAAGACGCTCCTGCGTAAACGCTACGACTGCCTTGCGCAACACCGCAACGCCATTGGCAGGCGGGTAGTTAGTGTGCCCTTGTTCGTAAGCTTTAGTTATGCCCTTTCGCAGCTCCTCCGGAATTGGGTAGATACTTGGGTTAAAGTCGCCGATGGTGAGGTTACAAATAGGCTCTCCCTTGGCTATCATTGCGTTCACCTCGCCAGCCACCCGAATAATCTCGGAGCCGATCAGGTTCTGCGCCATTTTAGAAACTGTCATGTTAAAAAACGGGATTTAAGAAGGTTCAGGCTAAGTTATGGATTTCCGGCCAACTACGCAGCGCCGCATTACAAAATGTCTAAAAAAATAGAGACATACAGAAGAAATCCTCATCCAAACCAAAGCCTCATTGCATGTTTCACAAGCAATGAGGCTTTTGATTTTTTTAGCCATAACACTACCGCTGCCTTAGAACAACAAGCTAATTGTCAGCTTAATACGCAGGTTATCTTTGTCCTCATCTAGGGCATAGGGGCCGTAGCGGTAAAAAGCTCCTACTCCAACACCACTAAAAGGAGAGCTGATAATGTTATTTAGCATCAGTCCTGATTCAAAAAACCCCTTGCGCATGCTGTTAAGCTGTAGCTCCGTAGCCTCTTGTAAGGGCTCTTCCAGGCTACCAATGCCAATATTAGTTACAGCCACCAGATCCGGAGCAAAAAAGCGGGTATTGAGCAGGCGTTTGCCAAAGTTCTGAGAGAAGAACAAAGCACCATACCTGTCGGAGAAGAATTCGTAGGGCTGCAGGGTCTCGAAACCCTCACCGGTGTATACTTTATACTCCGGGTTAAAACTACCGTAGCCATTGTAGCGGCTTACGAGTGGTGCATTACCAGTAATCCAGCCACCGGCAAGTATGATATTACTCTCGCCAAAGGTACGATGGCGCAACAGAGCCTCCAGCCGCAGGTCGTACTTGTCGTACCCATAATCACCATCTAAAAAGCCGTCGAGCCCGCGGGTATACTGCAGCCACAGCACAGGGTGCTCCTGCCTTGATAGCGGCACAAGGCGGTTAAATTGCTGCATATACTTTTCGCCAGGGGCATAGCGCAGGCCCAGCACTGCTTCCGAAAGGTGGAAAGTTGGTAGCGACTGCCCTTCCTGCTCTAGTAAGGTAGAACGCCTCTCTTCCTGCCTTAGCTGTGCATTTGCCTGCAGGTAACGTAGCACGCGCCCTTGTAAGGCTATACTTTTGTGAGTGGTATAGTCCATGTCTTCCAGCAGTGCCCGCCGCAGACTGCCTAACAGGCCACTGCCCTCTTCAAAGACTAAGCGGCGGCCGCCCGTCTCCAGTACATCCTCGAAGTAGATAGCCTTTAGCTGCAGCGCCATCGGCTGCCAAAGTATAACCGAGGCATCCGCGCCATACTTTGCTTCGTCGTCTTTAAAGCCGTAGCCCCAGTAGCCTCCTACCTGGAATCTTTCTGACAGGCGGTTGTTGGTGCGCAGCCCTAGGCCCAGACGTAGGCCCTCAAAATCGCTCAGCCGTAGCAAGTGCCTCAGGTTAAGACTCACAGGCCCAACCGGAATCTGCTTGCTCATCAGGTACTCCAAAGTTCGGACGGTGCGATCCAGCTTCTGGGCGCGGCCCACGCTGTCGAGGCGTTCGTAAGTTCTTTGCTCCAGCTGTGTTAGCGAATCGGGTCGGTAAGCCTGGAAAAAGCTGTCTGGCTGGCGGTGTGCGTCAGGGGCATGCTTCAGGGCCACTACCCCAAACTCGGAGCGACGCAGGTTAGGGTTTAGGTTGATGTTTGTGACATAGGTGCGCATGTGGGCATAAGGCTGATGCCCATTCAGGCTAAGTTGTGGAATCGTCAGCTCCACATCCAGCTCCCTAGGGAACCACTGCTGTTGTGCTCCAACCCGTTCATACTGCTGCTGCAACTGTATATTGCGCTTGTCGTCATTGCCTGCAGATTGGGCCAGCACGTTCTGCACTGCCCAGCCGCTGCTGTTGATGTACAGAAGCCCTTCCAGCCCCTCGAAGTTCTTTCCCTGCTCAGGCTTAAAAGAGATGACAAATACTGTGTCCGCTCCCTGCACCAGTGTTTCCTGCAGCACGAAATTATACTTGCGGGTGCTCCCCGGGCTTATGGGACTCAGGTAGCGCTTGCCAAAGAACACAGGCAGGTCGTCGTATACCGAAAATTCACGAGCCTCGGCAGCCACTACACCAAAGCTAGGTTGCTGCAGCCCCGATACACGCGTAGCCAGTACGGTTTCCTTGGTGAGGTTTGGCTTTAAAAAGGCATAGTCGGTAACGCTTTCAAGCAGGAACAGATGCTGCTTGCTCAGGAGGTTACGCATTTTCAGGTAGGCAGAGTCCCGGCGGGAGAGTTGCAGCGTGTCGCGAAGCTCCTGCTCCCCCACATCGTTAGCCGTAAGTATAAATTTGTTGTAAGTGCGACAAGTATAGCTGTCCAGATTTTGCAGCCGATGTTGTTCCCTGTGCTGCGTAGCCAGCCTGATAATGCGGTGGACCGGGTTCTCGCCAGAGCCTAGCACAACCACCTCCTGCAACCTTGCTGCTGTTGGCTGCAGCTGCACATTTATACTTTCCACAGAGTCAGGGCGTATAGTTTGCGGCAGGTACCCCACATAGCTAAAGCGTAGGCTATAGATGGGCCTCTGGTGGCGCAGATGGTACTCTCCCTCCAGGTTAGTGGTAGTACCTGTCTCACCCTCGTTGGCAACTATACTTACAAAAGGCAGGCGCTCGCTGGTAGCTGCATCGCGCACAGTACCTTGCACCTGCTGCACCTGTGCCATGCTTATCAGTGAGCACAAGCACAAGAATAAAAGTATGGGACAACGGAGATACAGCATACATGTAAATATAAAAAGAAAAGGCGCTACTCATGCAGCGCCTCCTCCTGTTAACAAAGTATAATTAGAACTGTACACTCAAACCAAGCCCCGGCCTTCCGTTAGGAAGCACTGTAGGAGCAACGGTGGTGTTCAAGCCTTTGTCTTTGGCCAGCTTGTCGTGCAGCCAATACACCGTGTTTACCGATAGGATACCTACGCCGGCGCCAGCTATTACATCGGCCATCCAATGCTCGTTGTTGAGCATGCGCATAATACCCGTGCCCGTGGCAATAGCATAGCTACCCACGCTCACCCACGGGCTCTTGTGCCTGAACTCCTTATCCACCACTGTGGCAATGGTAAAGGCATAGGCCGTATGCCCCGACGGGAAAGCATAGTTATCGTTATTGGGGCGATCTATGTCCGTCAGCTTTTTGGTAGGCCATACCAGTGCAGAAGTAAGTGCTCCGGAGGCAATCAGCAGTTTTGTCTGGCGCCCCACCTCGTGTCGGTTCTGAGAGGAAAAAATGTTGAAGCCATACAGGTAGGCCAGCGGCACGAAGAATACATAGTCATCCACCTTGGTGGCAAACTCCGGCGCATGCCTGTTACGGGCGTCACGGGCGTCAAAGCTACTGAACAAGCCATTCCCCTGTATAGTATATACACCTGCTCCAATTAGCGCGGCAGCTGGCAGTACAGCACGTGTAAGATACCGCTTGTTTTCTCCTTCACGTCTTTGGGCCTCCGTAAAAGGATTTTTCTGCCCTTGCGGTATGGTATCACCCTGCGTCAGTGTGATAGAAGCCGCAAGCAAATTTGTTGAAGGCTGTGCAACACTGTCTGTTGCTAAGCTGGTGGTAACAACCGTATCCGGTCTTGTGTCAGGTTGCTGTGTTTGCGCCAGCACAGGGGTTGCCAGCATTGTTAACCACAGCAAATGTGCAGTTAGTTGCTTTCCTAGTTTCAATCTGTGATCGTTTAAAATTAAGCAATAGCTAATAAACCTCATTTTAACATTTTTTGTGCCACAACAAGTAGTTTTTCACTGATGCGCTTGCAAAATTTACCGCCTAAACTGCCTTGAAGTTTTGGCAGCTGTCAGAGCTTCACATTGAAAAGCTTTCAAGTACCCCATCCTTTACCTTGTTTCAGGCTTCAGCCTATCTCCACCCGCAGCTGCAACCGAACCAAAGCAGTATAGTATATTTAGGCAAACTAAACGCACCTGCCCCACATGAAGATTCTTACAGCTGCACAGACCCGCGAAGCCGACGCCTACACAATCCAAGAGGAAGGGATCTCCTCCGCTGAGCTGATGGAGCGAGCGGCAAAAGCCTTTACCGGTTGGTTTGAGAATAAGTTTCAGCCGGGCGGGGAGGTACACATCTTCTGCGGCCCCGGCAACAACGGCGGTGATGGGCTAGCCGTCGCACGCCTGCTGCACGAGCGCAACTATAATGTGCAGCCTTACCTGGTGGGCGATATAAGTAAGGCTTCGGATGATTTTGAAACAAACTTGGAGCGTCTGCCACAGGACCTGCAGACTATACACGTGGAACAGGAGGCAGCTATTCCTAACTTGATAGGTAAAGGCTCCTGCGTTATTGATGCTCTCTTCGGTACCGGGCTAAACAGGCCTGTTACGGGCCTGTACGCTAAGGTACTTGAGGCGCTAAACAGTAGTGGCGTAACTGTCACTTCTATAGATATCCCTTCTGGCCTCTACACTGACAGCCAAACACCTGAGGATGGCGCAATTGTCAGAGCACAGTACACGGTTAGTTTTGAGCTACCAAAGCTGGCCTTTTTGCTACCGCAGCACGAGCCGTTCGTGGGCGAGTGGCATGTAGTATCTATTGGGCTAAGCCAGCAGTTTATCTCAGAAGTTAATACCAACTATTTCTGCACAAAGCAGGAAGATGTGCAGCGCCTGCTGAAACTCCGCAAAAAATTCTCCCACAAAGGCCTCTATGGACACGCACTCCTGCTGTGCGGGGGCTACGGCAAGATGGGCGCCGCCGTACTGGCTGCTCGTGCCTGCCTGCGCAGCGGTGTTGGGCTACTAACAGTGCAAGTGCCTCAAGCGGGTTACCCTATCCTTCAAACTGCCGTGCCAGAGGCCATGACACTAACCGATAGAAACCGGAAGCACCTTTCTGAGCTTCCCCAGGATATTCAAAAGTATGATGTGATAGGAACAGGCCCGGGCATAGGCACTGAGCGTGTCACGAAAACTGCCATTGGACAGCTGTTGGCTACCTCCTCACACCCTACAGTGATTGATGCAGATGCAATCAACCTCATTGCTGCCAGCGATAAACTGAAGGCACAGCTGTACAAGAAAAAGCTCATTTTCACGCCACACCCAAAAGAGTTTGAGCGCCTGGTGGGCAAGGTTAAAAACGACTACGACCGGCTGCAGCACCTGCGCGAGTTCTGCATGGAGTATGGTTGTTATGTTGTGCTGAAGGGTAGCCATACTGCTGTTGGCACGCCTGAAGGTAAAGTATACTTCAACACGACCGGCAACTCTGGTATGGCTACGGGCGGCACTGGAGATGTGCTCACGGGCATTATAACAGCATTGGTAGGGCAACAGTACACTCTGGAGGAGGCTTGCCTGTTGGGAGTTTATGTACATGGCTTAGCCGCTGATTTAGCGTTCCCTTCTCTAGGAGACATTGCCATGACGGCATCAGACGTAATTGACCATCTACCTAAGGCTTTCCTGCACCTTACCCAACTAATGCCATAGTCACGCATACCAGGCCTGCGTGCAGCAACATAGCACCATCTGCCAGTATGGCGAAGTATATTCGCGGACGGCTTGCTGAGGAGTACCAAACAATTAGAGCCGCACCAACTGCGCTCGCAACTAACGCCCACAGTACTTCGCCACCTTCGCTACTTATCAAAAGCAGAACATACAGCAGCAGAAGTGTAAGGGAGATCAATTTTGTGTTCCGCACACCTATCCAACCCGGAAAGGTTAGCGTGTTGGTGTCACGATCGTAGGCATAATCGCGGATATCGAATAGAAGCGCCAGCGCCAGTATAAACAGGAAACGGCGCAGGAAAAGCCATAGTGTTTCTGGCTGCCATACTTCCATACCTGCATCTAACAGCGGAAACATGGCCGTTACCACAGCCCATACATAAGCGATCAGAAAAACCTTGAGCAGTGGTACGCTTCGCAGGGGCTTTACCCGCTGCCGCTTATAAAGTACAGGTACTGTATACCCCACGGATATTACTGCCAGGTGCAGCAAAAACCAGAGGTTTATTTCTATACCTGACCAAAAGTATGCTGCTACAGCTGCACCTATACTTACTAGTCCGAGTATAGCCAACTCTCGCTTATGGCGCTGCCCCCATGCAGGGTTATTTTTGTTTATCTGCTGGCACGGGCGGCGCAGGATACTCTGTACGCTACTAAGGTTGTAGGTAAAAAGCGTAGCCAGAAACACAAACACTGCCATAGTCCACGACACAGGAAGCCCCGCTAACAGATAGGTTTCTACCGTAAGAGCAAAGCCACAGAAAGAGATAAACACACTGCTATACAGCAGCGCTTCCAGCAGCCTATAGGGCAAGCTGGTTGCTTTTCTTCTTCCGTTGTGCCTGGTCCATTCCATCCTACTTTGCAATTACGCAACAATTCATTGCTCAATCAAACACAGCTGCTCTTGTGTAAGCTGCTATCTGCAATTTGTGCATTAGTGTTTTTTGCTATGATCTCAACAACGGCAGCACTTTATAGTTGCCTGCCATTTCCTGCTATACTGCTGGCCGTAAAAATAGAAAGCCCGGCACAGAATACTCCACGCCAGGCTTAACAGGAAAAGTAATAAGGTTATAGTGCTCTTTCTTTCTTTGTTGGCTCACCGAAAGTGGTGTTGTAAAGCTCAATGCTGTCCTGAATAATTTTGTAAGCATGCTCACGACCTAGGAACTGCTCTACGATCACCTCTTTGTTTTCAAGCTTCTTATAGTCCTCAAAGAAACGACGCATCTCTAGCAGCGTGTGTGGAGGCAGCTCAGAGATATCATTGATGTGACGCACCGACATGTCGTTATAAGCCACAGCGATGATTTTATCATCCTCCTCGTTATTATCTATCATCTGCATCACACCGATTACCTTCGCATCTATCAAACACATTGGCTGTACATCGATAGAGCAGATTACCAGTATATCAAGAGGGTCTTTGTCGTCGCAGTAAGTCTGTGGGATGAAACCGTAGTTAGCCGGATAATTTACTGACGAGAACAGTACACGGTCTAGCTTCAGCATTCCGCTTTCCTTATCCAACTCATACTTTGCCTTCGATCCTTTAGGAATCTCAATGATAGCTGTTACCACTTCTGGCGCCATATCGCCGTAGCTCACGCTATGCCATGGATTGTTGTTGTCCATATTCTCCATTTTCATCTTTGGTTTTAAACACGCCGTCAATTAATTCTCTTCTTCAGGCGCTATGGTTTTATTTCATATATACTTGTAATGGCTTGCCTACACTTCCGTTTGGCTCCTGTATATACAGCCAAGCGGCGATAGTGGCGGCAATATCTGATACGGCTGCCTCGGCCTCACTTTCTCCGGCTTTTACGTTCCAGCCGTACCATACTAATGGCACGTGTGTATCGTAGTTAGCCTGTGATCCATGCGTAGTACCTTTCGGATCGCTGCCGTATCCTTCAAACCACCCTGGCTCCAGCAGCAGCACAACATCACCAGAGCGTTTGGCATTAAAGCCGCTTTCTACACGAGCCATCATGCCTGTGCCCCAATTGCTGCTTTGCAATGTGGCAGCTGGTACAGCACGCATCACTCCGTCAAAGCGCAATACATAATCAGCTACTCGCTGCTGTACTTCCGCTCTGGCAAGCTTTTTACTGTCTATCAAATTACGGTTCAGGTACACCTGCTGGTTTATATAGCGCTCTACCCAATCGCCTTTGCCATACAATTTGTCCAGGTAGGCATCAATAGAGTCGCGCACAACATGAGAGGTAGCTACACCTGCAGGCACTTTCATGCTTTGCATGTAAGCTGGTACGTGTGCCGCACCATGGTCAGCACTTAAGAAGAAAAGTACCTCTCCCTTGCCTACTTCATTCTCAATTGTGCTTATCAGTTCTGCTATTTCCTGATCCAGACGTAAAAAAACATCCTCAGCTTCGATAGAGTTCGGTCCAAAAGAATGGCCTACGTAATCTGGAGTAGAAAAGCTTACCGCAAGAAAGTCAGTTACGTCATCTTTTCCTAAACCTTCACCACGTAGTGCTGCCAGAGCAAAGTCTTTGGTGATGGTATTTCCTGCAGGTACAGAACGTATCAATTCAAAGTCTTTGCCACGTATTGCAGGCAAATTGTGCGGAAAAACCGGCTTCTGCTCTCCGCTTAAAGCTCTCTCCCATGGCATATCATCGGCAGTGCTCTCCGTGTACTGCTCAATTGGCAGTAACGTTTCCCAAGGCTGGCTTAGGTACTGATCCGCTAGCTTCCGGTTGTTAAACTCCTGAGCCCACTGTGGCAGTTGCTCGTGGTAATAAGTACTTGTAATCCAGTTGCCACTTTCAGAGTCGAACCAGTAAGCGCCATTGGCCAAGTGGCCCGCGGGCAGTATAGATCCTCTATCTTTCAGTGCCACCCCTACTACCTTCGCTTCCTTGTTGGTTGCAAGGCGCAATTCGTCTGTAATAGTTGTTGTTTTGAGGTTAGCCGGCGACATCAGGCCTGCATCAGAGGTGCTACCTACCGTCTTTACCGTCTTGTCCTCCACACAATATACTACCTTTTTCTGATCCCGCTCATACCAGTTGTTTCCTATGATGCCATTGAGCGCTGGTACACTGCCTGTGTATACCGATGCATGCCCCGGACCAGTGTATGTTGGAACATAGCTGTACTGTGCGTTTTTGAAGTTAAAGCCCTGCGACAGCATTTTTCTAAAGCCGTCGTTGCCATACTTGCTCCAGTAGCGGTACAGGTAGTCGTAGCGCATCTGGTCCACCACAATTCCAACTATCAGTTTAGGTCGCTGCTGGATAGGGTCCGCTTGTACAGTTTGTGCACTGCTTTCTGCAGATGCAGTAGGTGCATTGGGTGTTGTTCCGGCACAAGCACTCATCAGCAGAACGCTTGCGGTCATCACTTTTGCTCTTGTTACTTTTTTCAGCAACTCTTTGTATCTCATTTTACTATAGTTCGGTTACTACAAATATAATAAGTACAGCCTACTATTCTTGTCAGATTGCACTGCCTTTGTGGGTTTATCAATTTGTTAATATACCTTTTGGCACAGTACCCACAAAAATAAGCAGCGCCCACTTGTATCGGTGGGCGCTGCTCCTGATTTCTTTTGCTCCTGTTTATTCTGCAGCCAAGGCCTCGGCACCACCCACGATCTCCAGGATCTCTTTGGTGATGGCTGCCTGACGCGTTCTGTTGTAAGTTAGCTTTAACTGCTTCAGTAGCTCACCTGCGTTTTCAGTCGCTTTATCCATGGCCGTCATACGGGCACCATGCTCAGATGCATTAGATTCCAGTACCGCTTTGTATACTTGTATCTTCAGCGATTTTGGTATTAGCTCCTCAATGATCTGCTCTTTTGATGGCTCAAATGTATAGTCAATCAACAAAGCTGCAGCGTCTACCTCCTCAGCTGGTTTCTCCACGATTGGGAGGAACTGCTCCTGGCGCAAGATCTGCGTTGCTACGTTTTTGAACTCGTTGTAAACTATTTCTACCTGGTCGAACTCTCCTGCTACGAAACCAGCCATAGCACGCTCAGCTGCTACACGTACTGTGTCGAAAGAAAGGTTTGCGAAGGTATTGCTGTAGTCACCGATAACATTGTAGCCTCTCTTGCGGAAGGCATCAAAGCCTTTGCGGCCGATAGTCAGGATGGTCAGGTTACCTGCTTCGTACTGGCTTCTGTATTTATCAGCAATCAGCGCGTTCACACCTTTCACAATGTTGGAGTTAAAAGCACCAGCCAAACCACGGTCAGAGGTTACCGCAATAATCAGCACCCTGTTCACGTCACGCTTCTCTGTGTACGGATTCTCTACAGCACCCTCAGCCATTGACGAAAGATTTGTCAGGATACCGCTCAAGCGCTGCGCATATGGGCGCATACGTAAGATGTTGTCCTGAGCACGTCTTAGCTTAGCAGCCGACACCATTTTCATGGCTTTTGTAATCTGCTGCGTAGACGATACAGATGTAATGCGGCTTCTAACCTCTTTTAAACTTGCCATATTTAGTTGCTATGAGCAAAAGCTGAGGTTAAAGTCTTTTGCCTCTAACCTCAGCCTCTTTACTTAAAGTCTATTTGTTATACTTCGAAGCAGTTTCCTTTGCTACCTGCTTGATAACAGCAGTAGTTTCGTCATCCAGCTTACCAACTCTCAATGCATTAAGAGCGTTAGCGTGCTGAGCGCGTAATGTGCGCAGGAAGTCTTTCTCAAAGTTTCTTACCTCATTAACCGGAACACTATCCAGCAGACCGTTAGTGGCTGCATAGATGGTAGCTACCTGCTCTTCTACCGGTACCGGAGAGAACTGTGCCTGCTTCAGGATTTCTAGGTTACGACGACCACGCTCGATTGTCAGCTTCGTAGCAGCATCCAGGTCAGAACCGAATTTAGCAAAAGCCTCAAGTTCGCGGAACTGAGCCTGATCCAGCTTCAGTGTACCTGCTACTTTCTTCATCGACTTGATCTGAGCAGAACCACCTACGCGTGATACCGAAATACCAACGTTAATAGCCGGACGGATACCTGCGTTGAAGAGGTTAGTCTCTAAGAAGATCTGACCATCCGTAATCGAAATCACGTTAGTCGGAATATAAGCAGAAACGTCACCAGCCTGTGTCTCGATAATTGGAAGGGCTGTTAATGAGCCACCACCTTTTACCAAATGTCTGATAGACTCTGGTAGGTCATTCATGTTTTGAGCGATCTCGTCCGATGCATTGATTTTAGCAGCACGCTCCAGAAGGCGAGAGTGCAGATAGAATACGTCACCTGGGTAAGCCTCACGTCCTGGTGGGCGACGAAGCAACAGAGATACTTCACGGTAAGCAACAGCTTGCTTAGAAAGGTCGTCATAAACTACCAGTGCAGGACGGCCAGTATCACGGAAGAACTCACCGATAGCAGCACCTGTAAATGGCGCGAAGAACTGCATTGGAGCAGGATCAGCGGCAGAAGCAGCTACTACTACAGTATAATCCATGGCACCACCTTCTTGCAGGGCTTTAACCACCTGAGCTACTGTAGATGCTTTTTGACCAACAGCTACGTAGATACAGAAAACAGGCTCGCCTCTGTCGTAGAATTCACGCTGGTTCAGGATAGTATCGATAGCAACCGCAGTCTTACCAGTCTGGCGGTCACCGATAATCAATTCACGCTGGCCACGGCCGATCGGAATCATTGAGTCGATCGCCTTGATACCAGTTTGCATTGGCTCGTTTACTGGCTGACGGAAAATAACACCCGGTGCTTTACGCTCCAGTGGCATTTCGTACATTTCGCCAGCGATAGGGCCTTTGCCATCTATTGGCTGACCTAGTGTGTTTACAACACGGCCAACTATACCGTCACCTACTTTAATAGAGGCAATACGGTTTGTTCTTCTTACGGTGGCGCCTTCTTTGATCTCGCTGTAGTCGCCAAGCAATACGGCACCTACATTGTCCTCTTCCAGGTTCAGAACGAGTGCCTGCAGACCATTCTCAAACTCTAAAAGCTCACCAGACTGAGCCTTGGAAAGGCCATAGATACGAGCGACACCGTCACCCACTTGCAGTACAGTACCTACTTCTTCCAGTTCCGCTTCGGTACGGAAGTTAGATAGCTGTTCTCTTAATATGGCTGATACTTCGTCAGGTCTTACTTCTGCCATGATTATAGTTTATTAATGTATGGGTTGTCTTTAAATTGATTTCTCAGCTTGCGAAGGCTATTCCTCACAGAGCTGTCGATTTGTTTATCTCCTACACGCAGCACAAATCCTCCGATTAGCGACGGGTCTACACGCTCTATAAGCTCTATGCGCTTTCCCGTTTGAGCAACCAGCTTCTTGCCTAGCTCATCACGCAGGGCCGGTGTAAGCGGCGCTGCAGAAACTACTTCAGCAGTTTGTATTCCCTGAAGCGTACGATACTGTTCCTGGAATGAAGTAGCTACCGTCTCAAGTACAGCCTCACGGTTTTTGCGGGCAATCAGGTTAAAGAAAGCCAGCGTCAGCTCCTGTACTTTACCTTTAAATACACCGTTGATAATAGCCAGCTTCTTATCTGACTTTACAATCGGGTTCTGCAGCAGAAGCTTAAAATCACGGTTCTGAGAAACTACCTGTATGAACAGTTGCATATCTGCATTTACCTGGTCCACCAAGTTTTTCTCCTCAGCCAGTTCAATCAGCGACTTCGCGTATCTGGAAGCAACTCTAATATCTGACATAGTGCTTGTTTATAATGCAGCGGTCTTACCTTTAGGCACCCGCTCTTGTACTTTGTTAGTTAAGCGTTACTTCACGGATATAGTCCTGAGCCAGCGCCTGCTGAGCAGTTTTATCGCTAAGCTCTCTTCTCAGAATTTGCTCAGCAATCTCTAGCGACAGAGAAGCAGCCATGTTTTTCACTTCAGTGATAGCAGCACGCTTCTCGTTTTCGATTGACTCACGCGCCTGGGCAATCATGCGGGCACCTTCCTCATTCGCTTTCTGCTTAGAAGCCTCTACAATGCTATTAGCAGCCTCTGTAGCTTCTTTCAGAATTCTGTCACGCTCCAAACGAGCCTCGGCCAACAGTTTTTCGTTGTCAGCTTTCAGCGCCTGTATCTCCAGCTTCGCTTTTTCAGCGGCACTAAGAGCATTCTCGATAGAGGCCTCACGCTCATGAAGCGCGTTCATGATTGGCTTCCATGCAAACTTACCAAGCAAAAACAGAACGATCAGGAACGTTACCGTCTGCCAGAAAAGTAGACCTATACCAGGGGTTACTAATTCCATTGTTTATGAAGATTGAGTATTAAATTCTTTTTAAGCGACCACCCTGGCCACCTTTTAACTACAACTGAACTATGTTTAGACCTCATCGTCTGGGCCATACGCCCAGACGTGAGATCATGTAAGCATGTTAGCTTGTTACCTTTTGTTAAAAGTAATTAAGCAATAGCGATCAGAAGACACACTACTACACCGAACAGGGTTACACCCTCGATAAGTGCAGAAGAGATGATCATGGCAGTTTGGATTTTGCCACCAGCCTCAGGCTGACGAGCAATAGATTCCATAGCTGAACCACCGATACGACCGATACCAAGACCAGCGCCAAGGGCAACTAGACCTGCACCGATACCGGCACCCATGATACCAAGACCAGCGCCTTCAGAAACAGCTTGAAGCAGAATTGCTAACAACATAGTTATAGTTATATATAGTTAAAAAATAAAATTCTATTAATGGTGTTCATCCGCATGCTCATGCTCCTCAACTGCGCCGCCAAAATACATGGCAGACAGCAGGGTAAAGATATAAGCCTGCAACAGGGCCACGAACAACTCCAGGAAGTTCATGAAAGTAGCAAACGCCACACTAAGCGGACCAACCGCTATACTTTGGAAAATAAAGATCAAGCTAAACAGCGACAGGATGATGATGTGACCTGCTGTGATGTTGGCAAAAAGTCGAACCATCAGGGAAAACGGCTTTGTCAGGATACCGATTAATTCCACAGGGATCATGATCGGAGCAAGCCATGTTGGCACACCCGGAGTCGCAAATATGTGCTTCCAGTAGCTCTTGTTACCACTGAACACTGTTATCAACAATGTGATCAGGGCAAGCACCAGCGTCACAGCAATGTTCCCTGTCAGGTTAGCGCCGCCTGGCATCAAGCCCAGCAGGTTGTTAAACCAGATAAAGAAGAACACTGTAAGCAGGTACGGCATATAACGCTCGTACTTCGGCCCAATATTCGCCTTAGCAATCTCGTCGCGAATAAAGATGATGATTGGCTCAAAGAAAGACTGAATACCGCGAGGAGCAGCTTTTGGATTGTTTTTGTACCGACCTGCGATAACAAAGAAAATTATCAGCAGCAACGCCACACTAACAAACATAGAAGCCACGTTTTTAGTGATAGAAAAATCAAGTAGGCCTGCCTGATCAGCCAGCGGCTTACCTGCCTCATCTACTCGCATAATATGGCCATGCTCCAGCGCATAGCCATTATAAGGCACAGTCTCGTGGTTTTCGTCGTAGAAATTGTGAGAAGAGAACACCTTAAACTCACCATTGTCTACCAGTATAACGGGCAGGTAAACAACAGCCCCATCCGCAAAATGCCAGGTATAATCATCAGCAATGTGATGTGTGATCATATCTCCTGGCTGAAACTCACCGCCTTCCACAGGCGCATCAGCAAAAGCAGTCAGCGTAAGGAAGGAAAACAATAGAACGAATAACCTCTTCATTAAGAATGATTTAGAAGCAATATTTAACAGACAGAACCTACCGTTAATTCTGCCCTCTCAAATGCGGGCGCAAGTTAGCCAACAAACTGTAAATTTCAAACCCGGTAAACAGGAAATATAACGCGAAGAAGTTGAAAACGAACTGCAATCTCCCTTCTTTATAGAACCATACATACAGCGCCACCACACCTATACTTAATACTACCCTAAAACCCATCGAGGCAAAATAGTACACTTGAAAGTTCTCCGGGTCGTTCTTGTGTCCTAGCTGCGTTAGATAGTAGGTGAACCCGGTAATGAAGACAAAAAAAAGCAGCATGTGCCAGATATAGCTGTGCAGCAGCGTGTAACCAGTAAATTGCAGCATTGCCCCAATTATTATGCAGAGTATGGCTGTAAGTATAGCCAGGTTACGGGTAAACCTCATGTGCGTTACTTCTTATTTATAGATATGATTGTTAGAACCATGGTGGCGATGACAGCAACCAGTAGCAAGGCGATCGTAAACCAGGGCTTTTCGTTACCCATATAAGCATCCAGCTTCCGGCCTGCAAAGGCAGCCACCACTAGTGCCCCGATCATCTGGAATGCCATTCCCGAATACTTTACATAGGGTTTGATGCTCTCCTGCCTGCGCTGCTCGGGCTTTTGTTCTTTTTCTGGGGTATTTTCCATGTACTTCAGAAGTTTGCAAAGATACTCCTTTTTACGTGCATAACCGCCAAAGCTGTACATACCCCGCAAAGTACGCCTCGCCTGAAACCATTTAGATTTTTGTATAGTTCAATAGCAGGCCCCACAACAGCTATTTGCTTAACTATCCGATGATTA